>CAYYPQ010000010.1:0-65617 GCA_964473615.1 uncultured Desulfobacteraceae bacterium | reverse complement strand
TGCCTCACTTTGAACTCTGGTTCAATTTGGACACTTTTACGGCTTATCCGGGTTAGGGCATGACAATCTACACCAGCGGGGTGTGAAATGGATATTGATGTTGAACTATTGAAGAATGTAAAAGGCTTTTTAGATGAGGATGAAGGGAGGGGCCTCTTTGAAATTGCTGAAGAAGCCAGCAAGATAGGCCCATGTCTGGAGATAGGCAGCTACTGTGGAAAATCGACTATTTACTTGGGTACGGCCTGCCGAGAAAACAACGGCATACTCTTTTCCATTGATCATCACAGGGGTTCTGAGGAACAGCAGCCTGGTGAGGAGTATTTTGACCCTGAACTCTTTGATCCCCAAATAGAACGCATAGACACTTTCAGGGAATTTAGAAAGACGATCGAAATTGCCGGGCTTGAAGGAACTGTGGTGCCCATAGTTTGCCGGTCTCATGTGGCCGCACGTCTATGGGCAACTCCGCTCAGCCTGGTATTCATTGATGGTGGTCATTCATATGAGGCTGCATATACTGACTACAATTCGTGGGCCCGACATATCATCCCAAAGGGGTATCTGCTCATCCATGACATATTTACGGATACTGAAAAGGGTGGGCAGGCACCTTATGAGGTATACAAGCTTGCAATAGCATCCGGCCTTTTCGAGGAACTAGCCATGATCAAAACCCTGGGCGTGCTTAAACGCCAGGAGTGCGGACACATCCCCGGGGATCTTCTAAGACCGTAAAACCCTTAATTAATCCTCTTTACCTTTCCCGACTCAAAAGGATAGGATCTCCAGAATCTGTGGCTAAAAAATTGGCTGGCCTGGCTGATGCCGTAAAGTATGTCTGCCGCGAGGAGGACTGCTGCAGATGTCCAAGTCGTTTTTTCAAGTGTATAGATTTCACTGTCTGGAACTGTAACACCTGTCCAGAAAGATCCATCTTCGTATTTCTTGTCCTGTATCCATCCAAAAAGCATGTCAGCAGACTCAAAATCTCCCATAGCAGCCAGAGATATCACCAGTTCTGAGGTTTCCGCCATTGTCACCCAGGGCTGGTCTGACACACAGCGCACACCCCAACCGGCGATTGCAAAATCATCCCATAATTTTTCGACACGTTTCTGTGCCTCCTTTCCTTTCAAGGCACCGCAAAGCATTGGATAATACCAATCCATGGAATAGCGGGATTTGCTCTGGTCAAAGAGATGCGGCTTGTGCCTTATGGCCTCTCCCAGCTTTGTCCTCGCAATCTCCCAGCGGGGCCTCTCTTCGCGCAACAATGACGCAATCTTCAGGCCACATGCAATACTCATATAGATGGAGCTCGAACCGGTCAGAAGGGCCTTCATATCAAGGCTTCCATTGGCCCTTTTTGCCCAGATTATCTCGCCCCCTTGTTCCTGGAGTTCAATTACATAATCAATGGCCCTCGATACCGTATTCCACATGAGGCGCAAGAACTGGTAATCACCTGTGGCCACATAATAATGGAAAACTCCGACTGCAATATAGGCGGTCATGTTCGAATCTTTATGGGCACCTTTTCGAGGAATGCCATCTTGATATTCTGACCACCAGCTCCCATCACTGAGCTGAGATCTGGCAGACCAAAGGTATGCCTTTCTTGCAGCCAGATGGTAACCACAGACAGTTAGACCCATTGCACTTTCCACATGGTCCCATGGATCTGTCTTTCCACCCTCAGACCATGGTATCTCGCCATCTTGCCTTTGGACACTCAAAATGAATTCCGCTGTAGAGGTTATATCAAAAGGAGGATACTGAGCTTCTCGGGGTGTAATCGCCTTTAACATTTTTTCTTTTCCTTAAGTAAAGTACCACGCTTTTTCCCAAAAGAGGATTTAAAAGTCTGTCCAAAAAGCGTGTAATCCATTTATGTTTCATCATATCCCAGACCAGGAAACTGTGGTATAGATTTACCAGAGCGGAATCATTCCTGGTCGGGCCAACTAAGCATTTAAGCCACCAATAGGGCGTATGGAGACTATGGGCAAAATGATCCGCCCACTTTCTTGTGCCAGCATTTTCCAGAAGGCCGGTCAATTCTTTCTTCTTGTATATGCGAATATGTCCATTATTTGCATTCTGATAATCATCTGACAGGGCCCAACAGATTCGTTCCGGCAGACGCCTCGGAACACTCACGACAAGGTCTTTTCCTGCCTTTAAGACCCTCACCGCCTCACAAGTTGCGGTCTCTTGGTCGTGGATGTGTTCCAAGACCTCTGAACAGATAACAAGATCAAATGAATTGTCTTTGAAGGGCATGTGGGCTATGTCTGCCACAATGGTGCCCCACACACCGCCCCCCTGTTCACCAAGCCTTTCCTCATAGATAAGTCTGTTTTTCGCTTCAATAACGTCATCAGGGTTGATATCTAATCCAATAGCCACTACTTCTTTAAGTCTTGAAACAGCGCACGTATGCCGGCCGGACCCACAACCCACGTCAAGGACCCTGTAGCCGGGTCTTATTGGGAGCCTATTAAAGTCTACTGTAATCACTTATGGTTTTCCTGTACGCCTCAACGGTTTTCTGGGCGGCCTTTTCCCATGTGAAAGAACTCTGCACCCTATTATAGCCGGCCTCTCCAATTTTCCGTGCCTTGTCAGGGTTGTTCAGGAGATCTATCATGGCCGTCGCAAGGGCATCCGGATCACCCGGAGGAACGAGGATGCCGGCATCACCTACTACCTCCGGTAAGGCACCCCCGGTAGTGCTAATAACGGGAAGACCACAGGCCATGGCCTCACCGGCCGGAAGGCCAAATCCTTCATACATTGAAGGGACAACTGCGATGGTGGCCCTTCCATACTGACGAACAAACTCGCCGTTATTAATCCGACCAGTAAATGTAATCAGTCGGCCAAGATCCAGCTCCCTTATCAATTTTATTAGCTCGCTTTTCTTTTTGGGCCTCCCGACCACGGTAAGTTTGATAGATCGGACCTTTGATACCTCATTGACCGCCCTCAACAGATGAGGGAGACCCTTTAGCGGTGTATCAGCGCTGTTAGTAACGATTATTCTATCCGGTTCCCTTTTGATTTCTGGGACAGGATAAAATAGGCCCGTATTAATTCCGTTTGGTACAACGCTAAATCTCTTTGCAGAAATCCTGAATTCCCTGCTGATATCATCCCTGGAGCACTCTGAAACCGTTATGATACGGGAAAGATTTCTGGAGACCCTCTTCTGCATGCCCACAAAGGAATACCATCGCATGTGTTTGAGCTTTTTCCATAAGGCTGATGCATCTTTAACGGCCAGGTCCCTGTCTACAGTTATTGGATGATGGATGGTGGCAATTGTGGGCACAGATTTCTTGATTGCCAAGAGCCCATATGAAAGGCTTTGATTATCATGGATTATGTCGTACCTATGAAATTTATTTCTCAAAAACCTAAAGGCCCTGAGGCCGAATGTAAATGGCTCCGGAAAGCCCATGGTCGATACACCCACCCACTCAACAATATTGATAGGATCGCAAAGCTCTCTCAGAGAAGGTATCCTAAAAAGGTCCTCAGGGTTATAAAGGTCCAGGCTTGGGAGATAATGGACGGCGATGTCTTCATCAAGGAGTGGATCGGGCGGCCCGGACACAACGTCCACATGATGCCCCAGATCTTTGATCGCTCGGCTTAAATTCTTTAGGTACACACCCTGTCCACCGCAGTGTGGATTACTCCTGTAACTCAACAGGCATATTCTAAGCGGACCGTCCTTATCCCTTTGCACCATATAACTCCCGTCGGTGGAGCAATTTCACGGGCTCATGGCCGTTTGAGCAAGCCAAGTGTAGCTTCAAAATTGGGTAATAATAGGGAAAAGATATCTTTATGTCAAACATAATGCTCTCTTGCCTTAGGCCAACCCCTTATCCTTGTAAACTATCAGTCCACGCCCACCTGATCTTACCATTGTTCTTCTTGAAGCACAGGTTCTCATGGCTGACAACCCAATTCAGTGTATCATATACCTGATGCTCTGTATAATCAGTTGAGCCTGCAACCCTTCTGGCGAGGGTCTTCAGTTGGTCGTGATCAGATAAAGACCCATCTTGGCTAGACCACACGCCCCTGTCTTCTATGACCTTTCCCATCATCAAATCATATATAAGCACGGCATATTCGAGCTTTGTAATCTGCCAGGATTCATCATCAGTGGCCAGGCCTTTTTCCATGCGTCCCTTGATAAATCCCAGCCAGCTATCAAATTCTTCTTCCCATTCTATAACCGCATCGTCAAACATCTTCCGGGTCACCGATGATGTCTCAACTATGGCCCTGTTGGCATGATATTGTGACCAATCATTGGTCAATATCTTTATGCCGAGTTCTTCACCTCTCTCGCGAACCTCCGTCCCCGGGAATGGGGCCAGGAGATGGAAACCATGTGAGACGCCCATGCTCTTCAGTTTTTCACCAAAATCGACTGTCTCTTTCAAACTATCAGGAGTCTCACCCGGAAGGCCCAAAATAAAAGAGGCATGTGGGGTTATGCCAACATCGTTACACATCTCGACCGCGGCAATCACCTGCTCTATTGTAATGCCTTTTCTAATTGTCTTGAGTATCTCTGAATTCCCACTCTCGACCCCGAAACTTACAGCCTGGCAGCCTGCCTCCTTCATCTTACCCAAGACCTTCCTTGAGACCGTGTCCACCCTTGCAAAGGATGTCCACTTGACCTCAAGCCCCCTCTTTATTATCTCATCGCAGACACCAATACAGTGAGATCCTTTTGCGGTAAAAAGATCGTCAGCAATGTTTATCTGATGAAAATTCAATTTACTTAGGGGCTCAAGCTCATCTACGACCTTTTCGGGGCTCCTATACCGCACCTTAGACCCTACCATCTTCCTTCCCACACAAAAAATACATTTAAATGGACAGCCACGGCTTGTGGTTATACTAATAGGCATACCCAGTGCCCTGTATCTCCCCAAAGGGATCAAATGCCTTGCCGGAATGGGAAGCGAGTCCACATCAGCGATGAGCTTTCTGGCACCGGTACTCCTTATTTCGGTGCCATTGCGATAAACTATACCTTCTATGCTACTCCAATCTCTCCTGCCGCCGGCCTCTATTGCCAAGTCAACGATGGTCTCTTCGCCCTCTCCCAGGGCAATAATATCCACACAAGAAAAGGCCTTCAAGGTGTCTCTTGCACAAAAGGTCACATGTGGCCCACCCATAACTGTTAGGATGTCGGGGTCCAGGGCCTTGACATCTTTTAATACCTCGATGGCATTATTAAAGCTCATGGTAACGGAAGTAGCGCCAACAACGTCCGGTGAAAAATCATTAATGGCCTCTTTAAGCATCGTTTTGCTGTATGGGAATACGACAAAATCCAAAATTCTGACCTCTACTCCTGCCCGCTCAAGGGCTGCGGCCAAAAAGGCCAGTCCTAACGGGGGTGAAGGCGTCTCGGATATAGGATAAAAAGGGTTTACAAGTAAAAAACGCATAGCTAGTTTAACCTCTTTGAAATTTTTTCCCGGGCGGTGCACCGACATAAAGCAGGCCCGGATTGATTCATGTCATCAAGACCCTGGAACAGGCTCAAGGCCTTTTGAGATAAGATCATGTATGAAGGCCATGATCTCTTCAAAGGAGTATTTCCGATCGAGAGTGGTGCGCAGGGACATAATCTCGATCAGGCCCGTCATGGCATAGCCCAGCAAGTCAGGATCCACCTTTCTAAAGAGACCCTGATCTATGGCCTGCCGAGCCTCCCGGATTAAGGGTTTTGTAAGCTCATGGTAAATCTTTTTTGTCTTTTCCTGTGCCCACCGATCCTCGCCAGCAGTCTCCGCGCGTAGCTGGTATAAAATCTCGTTGTACTTAGTGTAATTTTCGTAAAAGGCCTTCCCCCGCAGGAGCCATCGTTTCATAAGGTCTTTCTCTGTCTTGATCGCGTCGGCGGCATCGCCCAATATTGTACGCAGAACGTCATCTACCACCTCTATAAAGAGTTCCCTCTTGTTAGGGAAATAGATATAAAAGGTTCCAGTGGAAATGCCGAGGGCCTGTGTAATATCCTGGACCTTTGTCCGGTGGTATCCTTTTCGCGAGAACACATTAATAGCCGTATTGATGATCTCCTGTTTGCGTCTATATCTAGGGCCGAGGGAGGAGTCATCACTGGGATGAGCTGACGAACCCATCTCGAGTCCCTTTTCTCTGGCCTTTTCTAATTCACTGATTCGCCCTTTTATAAATGTTATGGGCATCCGCATATTCATCTTCATTTCTTGAATCGCTTGTAGACGCTCAAGATGGCTTTCATCATAATATGCCATTGTGTGGCCTGTCTTCAGGGGTGCGTGGAGGAGACCTTTGCGAAGATAAAAGTGAATAGTGGAACGGGGAACGCCTGCACGTCTGGCCAGTTCGCTGATCCTCATATAGTTCTTTTCATTCACTCTCACCGCCATTTGCCAACCCACTGACAACCATCTAAATACTACAAATATACAATTATCTGTATTCGTCAATCCATATTTTACGCGGCATATTACCTGGACAGGCGCCCAAAATAACCTTTAATGCGCCGAAATATCGACCCATTGTTGAAATATCTAGATACAGGCCGATGTCACTAAAATCTAAAAATTTTTTCTTGACAAAGGTCTTTCTGGATTATAATATAAAAACGACACGTCATTCACATCTATAAACCTTGCTGACTTTAGCAGTGTTGGTTGTTACTGTCAATATAAATCTAACCTTCAGATATACTAAAGGGAGCCTTAATATAGTTTACAAAACGGGCACTGAGATAAGGATAAGGAATGAAAAGGAGGCAAGAATGAGTAAGGGTAAACTGGCTATCGTTGGTGTCGGTGAGGTACCCACAGGGATCTACCCCGAAAGATCAAGGTGGGATATCATTTATGAAATATGTATCCAGGCCGTAAGAGATGCGGGCCTCGATAAAAATGATATAGAGGGCGTTATATCAGTGGCGCCGCAGGCACAACAAAGACTCTCATCCGAAATCTCCTTTGGAAAAATCCCGGAGGAGCTAGGTCTTAAAGGATGTAATGATGTCTGCATATGCAATGCAGGCGGGGCTTCGACCTCTAACTGCCTCAGGCTGGCAGAGCAATGGATCCATAATGGACTGGCAAAGGCAGTCCTTATCCCGCATGTCACGGTTCATTCGAACATCCCTCTTCCGGACCTGATCAATTTTTTTGCAACTGCGGGTATAGATCTTCAATGGGAGTATCCCTATGGAACAACGTACAACGGCATAATGGGAATGATGGCCCAAAGGTACATGTATGAAACCGGTACGACGCCAGAGGAAATGGCGTCGGTCGTTGTTGCGCTCAGGAGATGGGCCGCGCTTGATCCCAATTCAATGTTTTATAAAAAAGATGTCCCTTCCATTGAGAAGGTCTTGTCCTCTCCAATGATCTCAACTCCTCTCCACAAGAGGGAATGCAATATGTTGGCAGACGGTGGCGCGGCTATGGTCGTGACCTCGGCGGAGGATGCAGGGAAGATGGCAAAGCCAGTTGCGTATAAATTGGGGGAAGGTGCCGCGTATTTCAGCGCCTGCCCGGTCCTTCGAGATCAAGAATCGGTCTTCAATGGATGGCGCGAATCCGCAAATAAGGCGCTGGCCGAGGCGGGCATTACCAAGGAAGATATTGACATCTGGAATATCTATGTTGCATATCCCTTCGCCCAACCCATAATGCTTGAAGCCCTGGGCCTATGCGAGCAGGGTATGGCCGGAAGGTTTTACATGGAAGGCCATACATCACCAGGAGGAAAGTGCCCTGTCTCGACAATCGGCGATGCCGTAGGTCGAGGTCATACAGGCTCGGGCGTAAGTATGGCAACCTATGTGGAGACCGCCCGACAATTAATGGGGAAGGCTGGTGAAAGGCAGGTACCGGATACCAGATATGTTTTTCAGAATACGGCAGGCGGATCCGGCATGAATAACATAGCTACTGTGTGGGGGAGGGAAGAAAAATGAGCGAGTATAAGAAACCCATTCCGGTAATTCAACCGTGGACTAGCGAGTTTTGGAGGGCGACTAAGCAGCATAAGTTGCTCATCCAGAAATGTAATGATTGCGGGATAGATATCTTTTATCCAAGAAAATATTGTCCTGAATGTTGGTCCTCCAACCTGGGTTGGTCTGAGGCCAGTGGGAAGGCCAAGGTATATACCTACACCATAATGATGGATATGGTGGAGCCCAAATTTATGCCTGACCTGCCATATGTCCTGGCTATGGTTGACTTGGAAGAGGGTATACGAATGACGACACGGATTGTAGACTGCGATCCTCAAGATGTGGCTATAGGTATGGACGTGGAAGTGGTCTTCGAAGACATATCGGAAGACTGCGCCTTGCCCATGTTCAGACCTGTAACAGGTAAAAAAAAGGATAAGGATAAAGTTTCTCCGGCACAAAACGAGACGAGGCCGCCGGATACTATAGAGATGAGCACAGATTCCTATCAGACCATAATGTATGAGGTCGGTGGCGCCAATAATTCTATATGTAGAATTACCTTAAATAGGCCGGACAAGTTCAATGCCATCAACAGGCAGATGGCAAGAGAACTAATACACGCCTTTCGAAATATTAGGGATGTATCCTCGGTAGGAGTTGTTGTCTTGTCCGGAGCGGGTAAAGAGGCATTTTGCACCGGAGGAGACCTGGAGATATTCCCGTCTTTGGCAGAACACCAGAATTGCCTGAACTGGATGGGTCATGAAGGTCTGGATGTCCAGAGGGCAATCACCGATTGTGAGAAGGTCGTGATCTGCAAAATCGATGGTCACTGTCTTGCCGGGGGTCTGGAACTGGCATTATGTTGTGACCTCATTTATGCAAAAGAATCGGCCAGGATTGGTACTACTGAGATCAATATGGGAATCCTGCCGGGCTGGGGCGGGACGGCAAGATTGCCCCGAAGTATGCCCGTGTTTCGTGCCAGGGAGATAGTATACAGCGGTCGAAAGGATTATACGGCCAAGGAAATGTATGAGATGGGATTTCTCACCCGTGTCTTTAAGGACGACGAATTTGAAGAAAAATTTGAAGAGATCGTTGCCGGCATTGCCTCCAAGAAACCTATAGCCCTTCGTATGGGCAAGGAGGTTATGGCCAGATCAGCAGAGGGCGGTAGTATTGAGACGGCACTGGCGGTTGAACGTAACGGGATAACCTGGCTCACATACAGTCCTGATATTCAGGCAGTTATGGACATGTATAGGGAAAAGCCAGGCCGCTTGGTCGAACAGCAGAAAAAGGCGTAAGCTTTAAGCAATACATCACTATTGTGTGAAAAGGAGAATCGCACATGGACTTTGGTTTGACAGAAGAGCAACGGCTAATTCAAGACACCTTTACAAGCTTCTGCGAGAAGGAACTCAATTATGAATATGTCCGGTGGATGGATGAAAACGTTGATTTTCCGCCTGATGAACTCTGGCAAAAGTTTGTAGACATAGGGTTCTTCAGTGGTGGAATCCCTGAGGAATACGGCGGCCAGACCCTGAGCGTGGTTAATGGGATGCTCGCCTTCGAGCCCATCTGTAAGGCATCCATGTCTGTGGCCCTGGCAGTTGGTGTTACTGCAGGCTTTGGAGTACGATTCATAAATGAGCTTGGCACAAAGGAACAGAAGGATAAATACCTTCCACTTATCGGTGAAGGCAAATTCAAGACCTGTATGGCCCTGACGGAGCCAGGTGGTGGCACAGACATCCTAGGTGCAGTCAAAACGACTGCCGAGGATAAGGGAGACCGCTGGGTTATTAACGGCCAGAAGGTCTTTATTACGGGCGCCCATGTCGCTGACTCCATCATTACCGTATGTAAGACGGAGAAGGATGCAAAACGCACAAAATCGCTCAGCACTATTATGGTCCCTAGGGATACCAACGGCCTTACCATAGGAAGGATCCCCAAGATATGCTGCCACCATTGTGACTCTGTCGAGATTTTTTACGATAACGTGGAGGTACCAAAAGAAAACATCCTGGGGAACAGGGGAAATGGATGGTATGACATACTGACCGTCTTAAACCCTGAACGTATTGGCGTTGCAATGATGGGAGTAGGGGTCATCAGTGCTATATATGACTTTTGTATGAAATATGTGATGGAAAGAGAGGCCTTTGGCGGACCAATCGGCCGGTTTCAAATCTTGCAACACTACCTGGCGGATATGTGCATAAACCTGGAAAACTCAAGAAATCTCACTTACAAGGCAGCGTGGCTGTGTGACCACGGAAAACCGTACCATCTGGAGGCAACAATGGCAAAGCTGGTGGCGGCTGAAGGTGCCAGGCATGCCGGGACATATGGTTCTGAGATATTCGGAGGCTATGGCATCTGCAACGAATATCCTGTTTCCATGTTCTTAAGAGACGCCTATCAGATCCAGTTTTCCCCTATATCCAACGAGATGAGTAGAAATATGCTGATGCAGTTCCAGGGACTACCCAAGTCATGGCCATGAAAGGTTTCGACTCACAAATGACAAGGAGGTCTTGAATGTATACCCTGGGTGACATCCCACGCAAAAGCGCACTAAATTTTCCGGAGTCTGTGGCTACTGTCTTTGAAGGGACACGTCTCACTTACAAAGAATTGAACAACAGGACAAACAGATTTTCCAACGCACTGGCCTCTATGGGATATGGGAGGGGAGATCGCCTTACAATCCTGGCAGAGAACACACACAAGTATCTGGAGATCTACTTTGCGGCCGCCAAGCTGGGCATGAGCGTCACGCCACTTAATTTCCGTCTCTCTGACTCTGAGCTTGAACACATCGTAAATGATAGTGAGGCAACGTGCTTTATTGTGGGTGACGGTTATGAGGACCGTTCCTTAGGGCTTAAGGGTAATCTTAAAACTATTAGAGAGTGGATCGCCCTCGAAAAAGAAATGGATGGCTATCTATATTATGAAGACTTGATCAAAGAGGCAACGGATGCGGAACCGGATACCATTATTGATGAGAATGACATGGCAGTGCTTATGTATACAGGAGGAACTACTGGTCTCCCAAAAGGGGTTATGATGTCACACAGGAACATCATGACAGCCCTTTTGTCCGCCATTATCGGAGCAGGGTTCACACGCGAAGATTCCACCTGTTTTATACTCCCATTTTTCCACGTTTCGTTCTGGCCGGCCCTTTGTATATTGATGGTTGGGGGCAAGGTAGTCATAAACAGGAGGCCCGACCTGAATGGCATATTACAACTTATCCAGGATGAAAAATGCACACATATCAATGCCGTTCCCACCGTGTATAGCTGGATCCTGCAGTTTGCAGACGTGAACAGCTACGACCTTACAAGCCTGAGGCTAATCACCTATGCCGGGAGCCCGTTTCCTCCTGAGGTCCTGAAAAAGTGTATCCAGAAGTTAGGGAATATATTCGCCCAGGGATATGGGATGACAGAGGCATTGGGGGCCACCGGACTTGCAGAATGGAATCATGTCCTTGAAGGCGAGAAATCAAGGCTTTTGGCAAGCGCCGGTAAGGAAGCTCCTTGCGCGGAAGTCAAAGTTGTCGATGAAAACGATATGGACCTAAAGCCTGAGCAGATTGGCGAAATTGTCGTTCGTGGTAAGCACGTAATGATGGGATACTGGAAGAACCCAGAGCTGACAAGAGAGGTCTTGCGCAATGGGTGGTATCATACAGGTGATATGGGCTATATGGATGAGGACAAATATCTTTTCCTGGTTGACCGCAAGGCAGACATGATCGTGACGGGCGGCGAAAATGTATACCCTAAGGAAACAGAAGACGCGCTTTATGAACATCCTTCAGTGATGGAGTGTGCTGTAGTGGCAGCACCTGATGAAAAGTGGGGCGAACGTGTTCAGGCGGTGGTGGTTTTGAAAGGGAGTCAGTCCGCTGCTGAAGAAGAACTGATTGCACATTGCAAGAAAAGGCTTGCTGGTTACAAATGCCCAAAGGCAGTTGAGTTCTGGGATGCCCTTCCCAAGACTCCTATTGGAAAGATAATAAGAAAGGATGTGAAGGCCAGGTTCTGGGTAGGCCATGGCCGTTCAATAGGCTAATTGGGGGAATGGTTATGCGATTCGTAAACTACTCGTAACTATTCAGGTGGATAGACTGAAGGTAGAAGGCTAATAGGGGCAAATCATGTGTGATCATGTGCCTATGCGCCTGCCTGCCGTAACTGCAGCGCAGACAGATCATTGCACGAGATGGTTGTAAAATACTTCAACCTTCAGCCTTCGACCTAAATAGCTGGCTAGTTACAACTACTCAACCAAACGAAGAGGAGGATAGCATGGGCAAGGAATTTGAGAAAGACGACTTTTTCAAGATAGATCCGGAACCCCACCTTATTGGAGACATGGAACTGATCAATCACTTTCCAGGTGTCCAGATGTGGTGGAGGGCCATTGAGGCAATTCACAGACCGTTCATGACCGGTATGCCGCCGGAGGCCTCGGAAGGCCTGGAAGAATGGGAACTGATCAAGACTGCGGATCCTGACAGCTTACTAAGGGCAATGGACAAGTACGGTGTTGATATCGCCTGCCTTTTGCCCGAATCCATGATGGATACCACCGGATATACAAGCCGGTGGTGTACTAATGGTGAAATGGCCAAGATAGTCGAATCCAATCCCGAGCGGTTTATGTATCAGCCCAATATTTCTCCTATCAGACATAAAGGGGTGAAGAACACCATATGGGAAATGGAATACTGGGTAAAAGAAAAAGGTGCGAAGATCTTTAAGTTCTATCCCCCTGAAGACACTTACATCAATGATCCGGATATCTGGCCATTTTATGAGAAGGCAGAGGAACTGGGCATTGTGCTGGATATTCATACGGGGTTCTGCTGGGTCCCTCCGGGTAAGAGCAAGTATGCCCTGCCCATACAGTTAGATGATGTTGCCAGAGATTTCCCTGACCTGAGGATTAACGCCTTCCACATGGGATATCCTTACTGCGACGATCTGAATATGATAGCAATGGGCCATCCCAATGTCTATGTCTGTCTCAGTCTTTTAGTTCCATGGGCACTTTCCGCTCCCAGGAGATTTGCCAAGATTATAGGCGAGGCACTGAGATGGGTTGGCCCGGATAAGATCATCTGGGGTTGCGATTATGCCGGATTCGGAGTGCAGGTAAGGGGGGCCGTTCAGGGCCTCCGCGAGTTCCAGATCCCGGAAGATATGCAGGAAGGTTACGGATACCCTGCAATCACAGATGATGACCGCAGGAAGATATTCGGGGAAAATCTTGGGAGACTCCTTGGGATCGATACAAGCAAAAGAAGAATTAATGTCGGATGGCATAATCAGTAAAAACGATATCGTTCAAAACAAACCCTAAAAAAGAAAGGAGAGAAAAATGCCAAGAGTTAATACAGCCAAGGGGAAAAAACAGACCTTTAGACATCTTCTAGGCCCAATCAAGATCGGACCCATAGATCTAAAAAATCGAATCTCTCTCGCCCCAATGAATGAGACGATGTCCGGTCACAATGGCGAGGCTACCGAGCAGATGATCGCCTACTTCGCCGCTCGTGCAAAGGGCGGGGCCGGACTAGTAAGCACTGGTGCGATTTTTGGCACAAGGCTGGGTTCACAGTTCGTTTGGGGAAGAAATCTTTACTGTTTCCATCATGGACATCTCCAGGGTCTGGGCATGCTCACAGACCATATCCATTACTTTGGCGCCAAGGCCGCGGCCCAGATGACCATCGGCTTCGGCCGGCAGGGTCATTCATATGATCATGCCATGCTAGCGCCAGCTCCGACTGCCGGCCTGCCTTATGAACTAACAAAAGAAAAGGCGCCAAAAGGGGTCATGGAAATCTATGAGATGTCGGAGTATCCTCGCGAATTCATGGTAGGACAGATGACCCGTGAGATGTCCATTGATGAAATCCAACATGAGCAGAAAGAATTTGCTTCAAGCTGCCAGCTCGCCGTCATAGCGGGCTTTGATATTATCGAAATACATGCACCCCATGGATACCTTGAACACCAGTTTCTCTCACCATTGAGCAACAAACGTACAGACATGTACGGGGGCGAATGGAGGAACCGAAAACGGTTCCTCAACGAGGTGTGTGAGCAGATTCGGTACGCCTGTCCCGGTGTTGCCCTTGGCGTGCGAATAAGCGCTGAAGAACATATGGAGGGGGGTCTCACAGAGGAAGAGATGATCGATGTGGCAAAAGGCTTGGAGGCCAGAGGCGCGGATTACATCAGCCTCTCCGATGGGGCAGGCTATGAAGAAGGCGGCCACCTTATTACTGATATGGATCGCGCGAGGCACATTCCAGAACACGGCCAGGCTTTTAAAAAGGCCCTGAAGATACCTGTCATCGTTGCGTCTCAGCATGACCCTGTCAAGGCAGACAAAGACATGGGGGATGGCAAATTTGACATTCAAGCACTGGGCAGGCAGCTCTTTATTGATCCCGAATATCCTAATAAGCTCGCTGAAGGCCGAGCCAAAGAAATCGTTCGTTGTAAACGTTGCAATACATGCCTGGTCCGTTGTCTGGCAGGACTGGTCCCTGCCTGCCCCAACAATCCGAACCTGGGCCGGGAATACACAATGGATGAATACAGGATCGGGCCGTGGCAGAAACACGAATCCGTCATTCCGGAGGGACTGATGAGGGAGCCTATTCCATCGCTCAACCGGCCATGGTGGAAGAAAGAACTTGGTATCATTGAAAAATGCTGGAGACCACTGCGTGGTCGCACGAAGCGATAGGTTCAATCCGAGGGGTCGGGGACCAGTAGTAGGGAGGATTTAATGACAAAGAAAATTAGTCGACTTAAGGACGCCTATGATGTTGTGATAATTGGATCAGGGCCTGCTGGCGCGGCCACTGCAAAGGCCCTTACAGGCGCTGGTCTCAATACTATCATAATTGAGAAATGTAAACTACCGAGAGACAAGATATGTAGCGGAATACTGTTTCCGAGTTCTGTTCAGTTTATCCGCGAACATTTCGGCGAAATTCCCGAACATGTAGTGTGTGAACCTCGCATTATCAAGGGCAACCGCGTTTTTCTTGACTTGGATTCCGAATACATGGACATGCCTTTCTCGGCCTTTGATCAGTCAGAGGGCCTTCCCGAGACAGGCCTGAATTCTCTTCGTTCTGAAGTTGATCACTGGTTATGCAATCAATCTGATGCAACCATAGTTGATGATTGTCTTTTTATCAGTTCCAGGCAGGAAGGCGAGGACATAAAGGTCGACCTGAGGCATGCGGACACTGAAAAGACACTGGGCACAAGATTCCTAGTAGGCGCAGACGGCCCGCAGTCCAAGGTCAGGAGGTCGGTTTCGCCGGATTTTGACAAGCATCTGAGGTGGATCCCCGTATACGAAGAGTGGTACAGAGGAGATACGGCCCTGGAGCCCGGCTACCTGTATATCTTTTTGGACAGAGGAGTTACGGGCTTTATGGCCACCGTGTTTCATAAAGACGATCAAATTCATGTGACCACCGGGGTGAGGCAGAATGAATCATCAAAGGCGTTTCAGAAACAATTCGTGGCTCACCTCAGGGAAAGGCATGGTTTGGTGATCAAAGAGACGATGCTGACCAGGGGCATTGTCTTGAATGATATGACGGCCATGAAGAATTACAACCCCGGTACAGGCAATGTCATACTCTGTGGCGAGGCAGCCGGGATCCTTCGTGGAGGAGAAGGAATTACCTCTGCGCTTGTTACCGGGACCGCTGCGGGTGAGTCGATAATGGCGTGTCTTGACACGAACAAGGATCCCGCCGAGGTCTATCGCACCCACAAGGACTATGTGGAAGAAATCCAGCGCTGTGAAGCGGTACATGCCACGGCTGAAGGGATCTTGGGCTACAATATCTTCACAAGAGAATAGCCCATGCACCAGAGATTTTGGAGGAACCAATGGTACTTGAAATTACTGATGAGTGCACGATATGTGGAACCTGCCTGGAAGAGTGCCCGATCGATTCCATCGAGGAAGGAACGGACAAATACATTATTGATCAGACTCATTGTACAGAATGCGATGCCTGTTTCTATGTGTGCCCAGGGGGTCACATCTTAAAAATTAAGAATTAGCCCCTCTTGCCGCTCAACTATCCTGCAATGCCGGATGTGCCCGCAGATACTACCACGTTTTGGCTTTGAGGAATTGGGGGAACCCTTTGCAGAAAAACAACGTGAAACACACAGATATCATCCGATCGGCATGTCGAATGTGCCATGGCGTATGTCAGGTTCTGGTACAGATACAAGATGGCCGCGTGGTAAAGATTACTGGAGATAAACAAAGCCCAACGAGCAGGGGCTATATCTGTCCAAAAGGGGCGGCTTCCCCTGAATTGCTGTATCATCCGGACCGGATCCTCCATCCCCTTCGGCGTGCCGGCAAACGGGGTGAAAACAAGTGGGAACGTATCTCCTGGGATGAGGCCCTGGATGAGATGGCCGAGCGACTCAACCGTATCAAAAACGAGAGCGGATCAGAGTACTTTGCCATGTTGCAGGGCACGGGCAGGCCATACACGGGATTCACTCAGCGCTTTGCCCATGCCTTTGGAACTCCAAATTCCACCGGCGTTGCCCATATCTGCTATATACCCAGGGTGCTTGCCAGTATGATAACCTGCGGACCTCTTCCCATATGCGATGTATACGGCTTTGGCGGCGAATATCCCGCATGCGTTGTTATCTGGGGCTGCAATGTCACACACACGGGGGCCTCCGATGGCATGTGCGGCGGTATGGTCGAGCGGGCCCTGAAGAGGGCAAAAAAGATCATTGTGGTCGACCCGAGGCGCATCGGTCCGGCAAAAAAGGCTGACCACTGGCTCCAGATAAGGCCCGGAACCGATGGCGCCCTGGCATTGGCAATGATCAATGTCATCATCAAGGAAGACCTGATAGATCATGCATTCGTGGATAATTACACCGAAGGATTTGAAAGGCTTGTGGAACACATAAGTCCCTATACACCTGAATGGGCACAGACAATCACTTCCATTGCCGCAGGAGATATTCGCGACGCGGCCCGCACCTATGCCACGACTTCACCCGCATGCATCCAATGGGGTAATGCCGTTGACATGAGCGCATGTAATTTTCATACGGCCAGATCAATTCTGATCCTGCGGGCTATAACAGGAAATCTGGACAGACCGGGTGGTGATGTTACGTGGGTCCATCCTAAAGGTGTGCGCATGAAATCTCCCTTTGCCAATCTGGATTTCGCGGGCATGCAATTTCTGCCCCCGGAAAAGCAGGATCTGCGTCTCGACCGCAAGAGATTTCCCATGTGCTTGATCGTTCACCCGCCTTCGTTCTGGGACTCGATTATCACAGCCGACCCGTACAGGATACGAGCCTTGTGGATTATGGGATCCAACCCGCTTCTGACCATGACAAGGTCTCTTGAAATCGAAAAGGCCCTTTCATCGCTGGAATATATTGTCGTATCAGACTTCTTCCTCACGCCCACGGCACAATACGCCGATCTCTTTTTGCCTGCATCCACATGGCTTGAGCGGGATGACGTGGTAAACATGCATAAGCTCTGGTGTGTAACTGCCCAGAGAAAAGTTGCCCAGGTTGGTGATACAAAAGACGACAGGGAGGTCATGATCCAGGTTGCCAGACGCCTGGGATTGAAGGCAGAGTTTCCGTGGAAGGACTACCGCGCCTTCCTCGACTGGCAGCTTGAAAAAACCGGTGTGAGCTTTGAAGAATTCTGCAAAAAAGGGATACTGCAGGGAAAGATGCGATATTACAAATATAAGGCGGATGGTTTCCCTACCGCTTCTGGCAAATTCGAGATATATTCCGAGGACCTTTCCCTGCAGGGCATCTCCCCCCTACCCATTTACAGGGAACCGCCCCTGACTCCTCTGTCCGCCCCGGATGCGGCAAAGAAATTTTCTCTGATCCTGATTGCGGGGACAAAGATACGATACTTCTTTCACGGCGAATTTCGCCAGATCAGGTCCCTTCGAGAGAGGAACCCCGACCCGCTGGTGGAGATCCATCCGGCGACCGCATCATCTCTTGGCATATCAGAAGGAGACTGGGTTTGGATCGAAACTCCACATGGGCGTGTAAGGATGCGCGCCAGGCTCTTTGAGGGTATAGCAGAGGGCGTGGTTTGTGCCCAATATGCCTGGTGGTTCCCTGAACAAGGGGCTCCTGGTTATGGATGGAAGAAATCCAGCGTAAATCTCCTCTTCGGCGACATGCCATACGACCCGGATACCGGCTCCGAGTCTCTCAAGAGCGGCCTCTGCAGGGTATATCCTGCCTCAAACGAAGAGCTTTCAAGAAACAATTCCGGCATCCAAAAATAAAAGGAGGGAAAACACTGATATGCAATTCGGCTGCTTCCTACCCAATGTGCCCCCCGATTTTCTCAAAGACATCGCCATGATGGCCGATTCGCTTGGCTTTGACTGTCTGTGGGGCTCAGACCACCTTATGTCGCCTTTTCCTCCTGTGCTCCCTGACTATCCGGGTTACCACGAGGCCTGGACCACCATCTGTTATCTCGCAGGAATGACTAAAAACATCAGGCTGAGCCATCAAGCCCTGGTTACGGCCTTCAGAAACCCCGGTCTTCTTGCCAGCATGGCATCCACTCTGGACAACCTGACACAGGGGCGATTGATCCTTACCACAGGTGCCGGCTGGTATCAGCCAGAATTTGAAGCATTTGGCATCCCATGGCTTCGCCACGCAGAACGCATAAAAAGAGAACGTGAAGCGATCCAGATCATCAGGTCCCTGTGGACCAAAGAAAAGGTGACGTTCCGCGGTACCTACTACAAACTGGTCAATGCTGCTATGGATCCAAAGCCGTACCAGACACCGTGTCCCCCAATATGGGTGGCGGGCGACTCCCGGAGATCAATGGAGCTTGCCGCAGAACTAGGAGATGGATGGTTCATGCACGGACACTCTCCAGAGGAAATCGCCAGGATGATTTCAAAGATTGCCCCTCTTTTGCAGGAAAAAAACGGAAGTATGACCTTTGCAACGTCGGTCTTCATTTCAATGGGCTCTAACAGGGAAGAGGCAGATAAAAAGATGCACGCCGTCATCCCTGAGGACGCTTACAGAGCATTTCTGGCCGCGCCTGTATCTCTGGAATTAAAACACAGGATACTGGGCCCGCCCGGAGACTGTGTTAAAAGACTCAAACAATACTCCGATGCAGGAATCGAACATATGGTGCTCGTATTTATTGATCCAGAAGATATCAAGATCTTTGCACAACAAGTTATCCCTGAATTTAAAGGATTGTGAAGCGGTACTAATATTTTTCTGGCGGTATTATGCAGCAAGATGAGCAAAAAAAAGTCGTAAAAAGTCATTAGCTAGTCTAAATAAACTTGAGGAGAGTCAAAATGAAAGAAGGGGCAATACTCTTGTTGGCACTTATTGCGTGTCTGTTCCTTTGGGTGCCGATAGCTCAGGCGGGGGACGAACCCTGCGCCGGCTGTGCCGAGATGATTCAACAGGCCGAAGCGCTCTGGATGGAAAACAAGTTCGATGAATCGGACAAATTCCTTAATGAGGCCATACAGAAGTGCCCCCAATGCTCGGAGGGTTACTGGCGTAAGGCACGAAATATCTACGAGCGGATCGAGACCATTCCCCGGGATCAAAAGCCGCCCAAGGATGAACTGGTCAAGAGGTACCGTGTGATGGAGGCCTTTAGCAAGAAGGGCTATGAGATCAATGACAAGTGCGCCCAATGCTATCTGTTTTACGGCGCAGCCTTGGGCAGGATAGGTACCACACAGGGTTTGCTCAAATCACTATTCCTCGCAGATGACGTGGAACAGGCATGGCTCAAGGCTGTTTCATTGAAGCCGACGTACCGCTCGGCCAATGGAGCAAACCACACCGTGGCGGACACCTACTATGCCCTGGGGATGTTTTACCGGTTGGTACCGGAATGGCTTTGCTATTTTCCCCTTAAACAGCTCATTGGTACCTGCGGGGACAAAGAGAAATCAATTGAATATGAAAAAAAGGCGGTTGAGTTGGAACCCTCTCGGGTGGAGTTCCACAAAGAGCTGGGCATCAGCCTGATATGTCACGGCCAGAAATATGACAGACCCAAAGAGGTTGAAGAGGGCAAGAAGATCCTCAAGGGCCTCCAGTCGCTGCCCGAACGTAAGCCGTTTGACCGTATCGACAAGCAGCACGCATTAACGATTATCGATGACCCTTCCCTGGCCTGCGGCTATCAACGCGATGCCCAGCAGGAATTGGACAAGGAGGCCTACGAAAAACAGAAAAAGGAACAAGAGGACAAGTAGTCCTGTCGCGATCTTAAATTCTTCATCAATAAAAGGAGGTCAACACATGGAAAACCAGTCAGCATACACCCGCATCGCCCAAAAAATACAGGAGCAGGAACCGCATACCGCTCCAAAGGCGGGAGATGGAAGTATTCACGAGGCGTTTATAAGTCATCTCAAACTCATATATACCCCTGAGGAGGCTGACATCGTTCAGCATTTGAATCTGTTGGAGAATTTTACATCCACCCAGGAACTGGCCGAAGCTACCGGAAAAAGTCTGGAGTATATTGAGAAGATCCTGGCAGATGTTCACTCAAAACAAGGCGTCGTCGGATTGGAAAATCTGTACTGCCTGCCGCCTATTCAGCTTATCGTAAACACCCACAGTTTTGATCCTGAAGTTAAACCCGATGACATTGAAGCGGCCCGGCTCTATGAAGAATATTTCATCAAGGGTGGATATTACAAATATTACCAATCCACGAAAAAAGGCACGCCGATGGCCCGAGTTATTCCGGTAAACCGTGCCATTGAAACGAATCAGAAAGTCCTGCCGGCTGAAGAGGCCCATGAATATATTTTGAATCATACCACAGAAGAGATATCCCTGGTTCCCTGCCCATGCCGAACCCGAACCGAAAAAATGGGAATTCGAGAGTGCAAGGACAAATATCCCATCGGCTTCTGTATCATGCTGGGCCTTGCCGTGGATCATTTTGAGACTACTACCGGCCTTAGCAAGAGGGTGACCAAAGAACAGGCAATCCAATACTTTGACGAAATGCAGGAACTGGGCCTTGTGGGCCAGACATTCAATGCCAGCTATGGCGATATGATCATCTGCCTTTGCTGCGGATGTTGTTGTTCCCAGCTACGGGGAAGGACAAGGTGGGATAACCCGAACGCCCTTTCCCCATCCAATTTTGTGCCCGAGCCAGGTGAAGACTGCATTGGCTGCGGAACCTGCGCCGAGCGGTGCTTTTTTGGGGCCATTACCGTGGATGAGGAAACAGGGCAGGCAAAGGCTGACCCAGACAAATGCGTCGGATGCGGCATATGTACCCTGACATGTCCCCAGGGGACATTGAAACTCCACCGGTATGAACGTTCAACACCTTTTGAAACAACGCGACAATTGCTTGACATCGCATGGCGCGAAAACCATTAAGGATAGATCAACGGAGCAGGAGATAAAAGTTGCAGAAGCTAATTGATGCGGTCATAGGGATGAAAGAGAATGAGGCGATGGCGATAACAGATGCCCTGCTCGAAGCGGGTGAAGATCCCTGGAAGGTCTTGACCGCATACCGAACAGCCATGGCCGAAGTCGGCAGGCTCTTTGAGAAAGGCGATTTTTTTTGTTCCAGAACTCATCCTTTCCGGTGAGATGCTCAAGAACGCCTCTGAAAAGATCAAGCGAACCCAAGGCATAAAATCTCCTGTCCAATTTTTGTTCGGACTGCCTGCAGACGCGAACAGTCAAGACTCTAATGCAATTGAATGATACCGGCTGTGTTGGTTTTTCTTGTTTTACTTACAGGGCTAATATATCATCCTGCAGCATAAGCCAGCAAGGCCTTTCTCGACAAAGAAGCCCCGTATGATTGCTTAACAAAGTTGCCGGGAAGGTGGACACGCTTGTATCTATGGAAACCCATATGCCCACTTTGCTTAGAGATGATAAAAGATGAATATCCATGGCACCCAAATCAAATCAAACACCAAACTGGGAAGCGGCCGCGTAAGGCGCTTTGCCCCCTCGGATGGAAAGACACGCATCACCCAGATTACCACCTTTTGCCCAGACATCATCGGGCCGGGCCCAACACATCTTTACCTGATTGAAGGCGACGGCCTGATTCTGGTAGATACCGGCATTCCCACAGACATTGCCAAATATATTTTTTACTACTGGCGCTTTCAATCCATACCCAAAGAGATAGAGGCCCTGCCCCCGGATTACAGTGCGCAGGAGTTTAGTGCCGCGTTACAGGCCGCAGGATATTCGGTCGAAGACATTGACGCTCTGGTGATCTCTCACGGCCATCCTGATCACTTTCTCCTGGGCCCTTATATCCTTGGCCAGAGAAAAATCAATGTCATGGCGCATGTGCTGGATACATCCATGATCTGCAATCCCTGGTCGCTTCTGAACTTCTGGTTCCTGCGCCGGCGCCTGGCCACAGCCATGGGCATGCCTCTGCCCGTAGAACCTGACGCCCCTGTAGGTTCGCTGATCAGAGAGGCCTTTGAGCCCTGGACTCAGGGATTATCCATTACGGTAAACAACGCCATTGTAACAGACGGGCCCCTTGAGGCAAACGGCAATCCCATCAAGGATATAGAAGTCAGGCATCTTCCAGGACATTCTCCCGGGGGAATCGGCCTGATCGTTGGCGACAAAGCCCGTGAGAGGTTCCTCATCTGCGGTGACGTGCTCCTGTATCCCATCACCCCTATTCCGGATGACCTCCTGGTTTACCTCAGGACCCTGGAACAGCTCAAAGAACTGGATCATATCGGCCTGGTTCTTCCGGCCCACGGCATGGTATTTTCCAACCTCCAGAAAAGGATCGCCCAGCTAAAGGAACACCATCGCAGGAGGCTCAAAAGGACCTACCATGCGTGCCGCAGTCCCAAATCCACCTGGGAGGTTGCCACATTGAAGAACTATTTTGATATCTTTGTGGATCCCAAAAAATTCAATCCCCTAGCAGGGAGAGAGGCCCTGCTACATCTCGAGTTGCTGCAACTGGCCGGCGGAATCCATCGCTCGCATGTCAAGGATGGCGTCCATTATTTTGTAAACTCAGGAGAGCCATTTGAAGGAGTCTACGGTAGGGTCATTGACCTGGTAAACGACAATGAGATGTTCCCCGTTATGAGATATTGACATAGGGGGGCATACATCCATCATCAGGCCCTCCGGGCGCCTTTGGCAGCTTAGGAGTGCACGTCGAGATGAAAATATGGAAATGAATATTGTAAAGAAGAAGATCATGTGGGGAGACCTGGACTCTCTGGGTATCGTCTTTTATCCACGTTACTATGAATGGATGGATAGCTCCGGCCACCTCTTTTTTGAATCGATAGGCCTGAACCTGGGAAATCTCTGGAAAGAAAAACATATCCAGTTTGGTCTGGTGGAGACATATTGCCGCTATTTGAGGCCGGGCAAATACCACCAGGAACTGGAGATCAAAACCCATATTGAGGAACTGAGCAGAAAAACCGTGTCTCTAAAACACGAACTGCGGCGGGCAGACGACAAGACTCTTATGGTAGAAGGGCGTGAAAAGAGGATCTGTATGGATGTTTCTGATCCGGAAAACTTCCAGGCCATCGAAATCCCTCAAGACATCTATGATATTCTAAAAAGGACAAACAAAAGCCGAATGTGATAGTCTAGGAATCGTTGGGAACAAATCTTGATTCAGCGCCAGGGGCACCTACCCCCTTTGCCTGACCCTGGGCTGCATCCGCAGTGTTCCTGCCTCGGATGGTGGCACACCGAATCAAGCTCCGGGCCTGAGTTCTCTCCGATGTCTGGCCTGGAACGCTCCCTAATATAATTATAGAGCTTTGTCTCTTCTGTTTCTCTCAACAGGTTATCATCCTCGCTTACTACATCTCTTTCTTTGTCGACATCAGCTGTTAGGAAGGAATCCCTCCCTTTGAAGAAATTAATCTCCATCTAACCTCCACATTCTCACTTCCCGAAAGAGGCAAAATATTTTAGAAAAAGCTATTTAACACATAAATGTCAATATATGTCCTATATGTTACATTTTTGTCCAAAATAACTATTTAAGATACAAAAATGAATTATATAAATTGCCCTGTCTTCTTCTTCGCAGTTATAATTATTCAATAAATAAAATTAGTTAAATCATTTCAGGTCGCTTTTTGACCGAATGGCACAACCCTTGCCATTTAAGTTATTAACTCTTTCCTTGAAAGAATCCCATGTCTCTGGGGGCGAAATGAAATCACATAAGTTTCTCAATAAATCCGTTTTTGAAAGCTTTCCCGATATAGGGGTATCACTTGAGAGGAGGTGATGTGAGGTGAAAAAGATTGAAGCAATTATTAAACCCTTTAGGTTAGACGAAGTAAAAGAAGGCCTTACAGGCATTGGTATTAAGGGTATCACAGTTAGTGAAGTCAAGGGATTCGGTCGACAGAGAGGCCACCGAGAGACCTATCGTGGGGCAGAGTACCAGGTGGACTTTGTGTCGAAGATAAAGATGGAGGTGGTTGTTGAGGCATCCATGGCTCATGAGGCCGTGGCCATAATCCAGGAAAAGGGTCGTACGGGGCAAATAGGCGACGGCAAAATTTTTGTACTGCCTGTGGAGGAGGCAATCCGAATCAGAACAGGAGAATCCGGCAGAGATGCCATATAAATTAGGAGGTGAACTGCCATGAAAGCGCTGTTTTTTTCATTGTTATTTATGGCCCTATGTATTACTCGCGCCTGGGCTGGAGACAATACTCCCACGGTCGAATCAAATAAGGCTGCCATTGACCTCGTACAAACCCATGCTGATTATTTGTGGACGTTGGTGGCAGCGTCCCTGGTTTTTTTTATGCAGGCGGGATTTGCCTGCGTGGAAACAGGATTTACCAGGGCCAAAAACGCAATCAACATCATGATGAAAAACCTGATGGATTTTTCTATTGGCTCGCTGGCCTTTTGGGCCATCGGCTTTGGGCTGATGTTTGGTGCTACAAAAGCGGGGCTTTTTGGGACCTCCGGCTTTTTTCTAAGCGACTTTAAGCGGGGAGGGGATCCTTGGGTCTTGGCCTTCTGGATGTTCCAAGTGGTTTTTGCGGCCACAGCGGCCACCATTGTATCAGGGGCTATGGCTGAAAGGACAAAGTTTTCCGGGTATCTGATTTACACGGTGTTCATAAGCGCATTGATTTATCCCATTTTTGGTAGCTGGGTTTGGGGCGGTCTGTACCACGGAGGAGGGTGGCTCGAAAAATTAGGTTTCATTGACTTTGCCGGGTCGACAGTTGTTCACTCGGTAGGCGGGTGGGCCGCGCTGGCGGGCGCAATTGTTCTGGGCCCCCGTCTAGGAAAATATGACAAGTATGGAAACATAAGGCCCATCCTGGGGCATAATATCCCACTGGCCGCCCTCGGCGTCTTTATCCTGTGGCTGGGATGGTTCGGTTTTAATCCAGGCTCCACCACAGCCGCGAACAAAGACATTGCCATGATCTTTGTGAACACTAACCTTGCAGCAGCTGCCGGGGCAACGCTGGCCATGTTTACATCCTGGATAAGATTCAGAAAACCGGATGCAGGAATGAGCCTTAATGGTGCCCTAGCTGGCCTGGTGGCCATAACCAGTCCCTGTGCAACAGTCTCCCCACTAAGTGCTGTAATCATCGGAGCGATTGCAGGCATAATAGTCGTCTTTTCAGTAGTCTTCTTCGATAGGATAAAGATTGATGACCCAGTGGGGGCCATATCGGTCCATGGAGTTAATGGGGCCTGGGGCACCTTGGCAGCCGGGATCTTTAACATGGGCGGTACTTCTGCCAAGGTAATCGGTGTCCAAGTCCTGGGTATTGTCACCTGTTTTGTCTGGACATTTCTGACGGCCTTCATCCTTTTCAAGATCATTGATAAGACCATTGGCCTACGCGTTACACCAGAAGAAGAAATGGAAGGTCTGGATTTTGGAGAACACGGTGGCATGGCATATCCTGATTTTGAAGTTTCAGCATACGCCCAGAAATAGCGGAACTGAGAGTTCGACTTGCACCTATTTTTCTGAGAAACTCGCAAACAGGCAGGTTGAGAAAGAAAGAGCTAATAAATCAGAAGTTGCGAAGGAGGCAAAGAAATATGAAAACCATGATTATGAAAGGGACTTTGATACTGCTACTGATAGCGTCAACTGCCAGGCCTCCAACTGTTCTAGCTGAAGAGCAGGAAAAGCCGACAGCGTCTGCGGATGTAGGTTTCTTTAGTAAGTATATCTGGAGGGGTTATGAGCTAAGTGATGACAGCCTTGTTATTCAACCTTCCACTACTGTTGGATACAGGTCCTTTTCCCTCAACCTGTGGGGAAATCTGGATACGAATTATGATAGCGGCAGTGACACCTCCCAATTCAATGAGACCGATTTAACATTTGCCTATCACACGAGTCTTGCCCTCGTTGATTTAGGCGTTGGGTATATCTATTACGGCCTTGATGGGACAGATGATTCACAGGAACTCTACTCGAGTGTGGGCCTGGATACCTTTCTTGCACCCACGCTGACCATCTACCGTGAGGTGGCCCACATGCCCTCCTGGTATCTAAACTTAGGGGTATCACATTGCTTTGACTTGCCCTCAGGAGTAAGTCTGGATTTCGCTGGATCTGTAGGTTACTATTATTCAGATGATGATTCATTCGTAGAAGTGGATGATAGCCTTAACCCTACAAAAAAGAAATACAGGAACTTTCACGATGCTCTTATCTCCGTTGACCTGGCAATTCCCCTTGGAAAGTACTCCAGTGTTTCCCCTGTGATTGCTTATTCTTTCCCGTTAACCAGCGAAGCAGATAACTTGGTTACCTCAACTAGCTTCAGCGACGCTTCCGCCTTTCTTTACGGCGGGGCCACCTTGTCTATCTCCTTTTAGCATGTTGCCGAATTAAACACATAAGGGGCTCGGGTCTTGACATGGGACATCTTCTAAAATCATATCAGAGGCTACAGCTCTCTTGTCCCATGTCAAGACCAGGCCGCTAATCTGGAGGATAAGACATGACTAAATCAAGCCAGCTGGACCAGACGTTTCACATTATTATTGAAAAGATGATCGCCACCGGACAGGCCCCACATTTTTCCGAGATGGCAGCCGAACTGGGAGTGTCGCCTACGGAAGGGCGAAAAGCCATTCGCAAGCTCTTCTCGACTCTAGGTTTCCCGGGATGGCTCTACCCGAAGACAGACAACATTGTGTCATTCGCGCCCTTCAACAATCTCCCGACGCATTACCGCCTGACTATAGACGGGGAACAGAAGTGGTTCGGCCGGCGGTGGGACCTTTTTGAGGCCGAAAAAAGGCTGCACTGCCGGCCTTGACCGTCTCCTGCCCTAGTTACCCCGAATTATTGAACACTTACCTTCAGTCACTGTGGAGATACGCGAGTAAACAAGCTCCCTCTGGACCTGGATTCTTTTGTTCCTATACTTTGCTGATATTGCATGTCAAGTCATCTATATATCTATAGATCCAGCATGATTCCATCTGAGGGTTTTTTCTGTGGATCCATATCCGCCTTGAACAATTGTCCCTTATGTGTAAGGATACCACCTAATAGCTCAATAATTGGGGATAACTATAACCCTAATTGAGCGGATACTCAATTAGGGAGCTATCAGGGGCCAGGATTCAGTGTTGTAAAAATTTGATTAATTCCGTTTCCTGCCAACTGACAACTGACAACCGGCAACTATCAATTGAGCGTTTTCGCTCAATTGGGGTATAAGTTTCGCGGTATTGACAGATGATGGGAAATTCGAGTTTTTGCGAGTTCATCGATAATCAGGGGATGAAAGAGAATAGGCCATGTCATCAGCGTATATAGTGCCATTTGTTGAAGCGGTAAAAGATCAGACCAAGCGCCTTAGGGCTCTATCTTCGGGCGGGAAAAAAGTCATGGGCTATTTCTGTACATATACCCCTATAGAGATTATCCACGCCTCCGGTCTCTTGCCAGTAAGGGTTATGGGTGGTATCGGTGAGGTGAAGGCGGCGTATTCCCTTACGCCCGATTTTATTTGCCCATATATGAGGCTTTCATTAGAGAGGGCCCTAAAAGGGGAGTATGATTTTCTCTCCGGGGTGGTTCAGGGGTACACCTGCGATGTGGCCTGTGGCCTTTTGAATATCTGGAAGGGAAATTTTGGCGAAAAGGTCTTTCACTCTATCCCTTTGCCCTATAACGACAATACTGATTCCAGGGAGTTTTTCAGATCGGCCATAATGGAGCTTGTGAGAAAATTGGAGGTCCTTGGTGGAAGGTTTAGTGAGGAGGCCTTAGACCGATCTCTGCGGCTATACGAAGAGATACGAGGCCTTATCATCTCCTTCTATGAGATGCGATACAACAACAGGCTACCACTTTCTGCAAATGAACTGCTTTATATAGTCCTTTCGGGGTTTGTTACAGCACCTGAAGAATATCTCAAGATGCTTAAGGGACTGAATAAAGATCTGCGAGATGCGAAGGCACAAATGAGTGAAGACGTGCCTGTTTTGATATCTGGCAGTCTTATAGAAGAACCGAAGATCTTCGACATCCTGGAGGGGTCCGGGCTGAGGGTGGTGGCCGACGATCTGTGTACCGGCCTTCGCCACTTCCATCCACTCGCAGGGGAGGGGGAAGACCCGATTGAACGCCTCATAGATCGCTACCTCCACCGCTTTCCGTGCCCGGCCAGGATAAGGGCAAATGACAGGGCATCCTTGATTATGGAACTTGTAAGGCGTTCATCTGCAAGAGGTGTAATCTTTGCGTTTCAGAAGTTCTGCACGCCTCATCTTGCTGACCATCCTATAGTATCGGAGGGGCTCAAAAAGGAGGGGATCCCGAATATCCTTATCGAGATGGAAGAGACAGGTGTTATGGAGGGGCAGTTAAGGACCCGGTTGGGGGCATTCTGTGAGATGTTGGGGGAATGAAGAAAAGGCTCGCCATTCAATGGAAGCAGACCCGATTATTTTGAAAGGGGCGAAACCGATACCATATGGAAAAGAGCGGAAAATCCAAAAAGAGACTTAGGGCTGCAAAGGCACTTAACAGGATTGTCTTTGAATTCTATCAGGAGTGTATTCAGGCGAGGGAGGAAGGCAGGCCCGTGGGCTGGATGCCTCCCATGAACGGGGCCATAGAGATATTTTATGCCATGGGACTTCAGCCCGTGTTTCCGGAGAACTGGTCACCGCTATGCGCCGCCTTTGGCTATACCCCTGGCAATTTTGAGGTCTCGGAAGGAATGGGCTACTCAAGAGACCTGTGCGGCTATCTCAGGAATATTGTGGGGTATGTTTACGGCCTGATGGAGCAGGGAGAGACACCATTGAGACTGCCAGAGCCTGATATGCTCATATCTTTTGGTGGAGGATGTATCCCTGCGATGAAGATATTCCATGTCATGGAGCGGCGATTCCCCCAGGCCAGGGTCTTTTCGGCTGATCTTCCGCAGGTTCCAGTGGAGGACATCCAGGAGTACCATCTAAAGTACGCAGTGAGCGAGATGCACCGGCTTATTGATTTCCTTACCGAAAGCACTGGTCAAGAGATGGACTATGACAGGCTCAAGGAGACAGTCGCGCTTTCCGACCAAGCGTGTGCCTTGTGGGATGAGATCATGACCTACAGGAAATACATACCCGCCCCTTTCTCGGCCGCGGAGATAGGAATCATGTTTGTTATGGTAACGCGCCAGGGCACCCAGGCAGCAGTGGGTTTTCTCACCAAGGTAAGGGATGAGGTGAAGGAGAGGGCCGAGGCCGGCGCAGGGGTTATAGGGGAGGAGAAGGTCAGACTTTTCTGGGACAACATTCCCCTTTGGTATAACATGGGACTATTTAACTATTTCGAAAAAATGGGAGGTGTGGTTGTCGCCGAGACATACTCGGCCGCCTGGTCTTTAAGGTTAAACGTGGATAGGCCTATCGAGGCGCTTGCCTTAAAAAGCCTCATGTCATATCCGCTGGTATCCTGTGTCTCTATCGAGAAGCGCAAAGAGATGGTACTCAAGGCCTGCAGAGAGTATTCCATTGACGGGGCGATTTTGCACCGCAACAAGTCATGCGTTCCCATCACCCTCGGGCAGATGGACATAAAGCGGGCCTTGGAGGAAGAACTTGACGTCCCATCCGTGATAATTGACGCCGATCACATGGATGATAGGAACTTCTCCCTTGCCCAGTTTCAGACCAGAGTAGATGCCTTTATGGAGATGCTACATGAAAAGAAGGGGTTGAGGTATTAGTCTAATAGGGCTCAAATCTTGAATGATGGTGTGGGTCCAGAGAGAAGAGAATGGGAGTTGAAGATGGCAAGAGGAATTCAGCAGAGGCGTTTTGGGGCTACGGCGGTGGAAAAGGGGTACATCACCTTTGACCAACTCCTTGAGGCAATTCATATTCAGATCGTGGAGGATGTTGAGGAGGACAAGCACAGGCTAATAGGGAAGATATTGTGTGATCAGGGGCATATGAGTGTCCCACAGATTAATGACGTGCTTGTGTCCCTAGGAAAAGGTCAGAATTAAGCAAAATGGTAACAGTTTAGATGTTTGAAAAACATTCCCCACCCCACCCGAGGGATGTGTCTGTTTAAAAGGGCTAAAGTGTTACGCAAAATGGAATTATTTCAGGCGGCACTAATTGTTACACTTACCCCATTATTGCTTGGTTGCCCGTCTGCACCTGTGAATCCGGCAAGGTTGGGTGGTCCATCACCCATACACGTACTGGGTGCTTATCTGCACGATCCTTCGGGTATGGAATTTCCTGCGCAGTTGGGAGCTTTTGAACGCAGGAGGATCCTTCGTTACGATCCCGACGCCAATGAGATTTCCGTGCGCTACGACCTTGTAAGACCTGGCCAAGAGATTGCAGCGACCGTATACCTTTATCCATGCAAGGGAGAATGTGGCCATTTTGCAAAAGTCTTGGAACGGGAGTTTGATGCCCTAAAGACCCAGATCTTGAGCCTTCACCCTGAGGCAGGCCTTCTGTACGAGGGAGATATGCAACTGGAGCAGGATGGTAAGATCTTGGAAGGCAAGAAGGCCATTTTTCGATTTGAGGATGTTTTTGTATTTCGGATGGAAGCGCTTCTTTCCCAGGCCTATATATTTAAACGCGGAAAATGGTTCATTGAATACCGTTTTACATGTCCCCAGACGGAGTATGACAAGGTAAAGGGCGAATTCGAAGGATTTGCACGTTCTTTTCGTTGGCCGGGGACCAGACGGAAAAAAACTTTGTCCCCAGGCAAGGGGAAGTAGAGGGGTGCAGATGAAAAAAATTCTTGTGCTTTTGATTGCAGTTGTTTTTGGGACCACTTTTTTTTGTGTGGCCGCTGACGCGAGAGACAGGGCAAAGGTCACGATAAAGATAGCTACCCTGGCCCCCAGGAGCACAAAAAATATGATGTGGGGGTTTCGTGATACGGTGAGAAAAGAAACAAACAACGAGGTAGATTTCAAGATCTATTGGGGAGGTGTTCAGGGAGATGAAATAGATGTGCTGCGTAAGATACGCCTTAAACAATTACATGGAGGTGAGTTTGTTGGGACAGGCCTCTCCCGGATAGTCCCTGCTGTTAGAGTTACCGAAGTGCCATTTTTGTTTAGAAATAGTGATGAGGTCTCATACGTCCGATCCAGGCTAGAGAGTATAATGGACAAGCTCTTTGAAGAGCAAGGTTTTGTCGTGATAGGATGGCATGACATCGGATTTGTGTACAACTTTTCGAAGGAACCAATAACCTCGTTTGATGTGCTTAGGAGACAGAAGTGTTGGGTGTGGGGGGATGATGCCTTATCAGTTGCCGTATATAAGGCCCTCGGAATAATACCGGTATCGCTTTCTTTTACTGATGTCATGACGTCGTTATCCACAAAACTTATAGACAATGCCAATATCACTCCCTTTGGGGCGGTGGCCTTTCGCTGGTATACCAGGTTTAAATATATGTCCGGTTTCCCAACTCTAAACGGTGTGGGGGGGTTTGTTATAACAAAAGAAATGTGGGACAAAATTTCTCCTGAAAGCCAGCATAAGATAAAAAAGATAGCAAAACCTTATTTTAGGAGGCTCACTGAGAACACAATTAAGGCAGATGATAAGGCTATTGAGGTCCTAAAGAAGGCGGGCATTACTATAGTGAATCTTGAAGACACGAAGATAAGCCTTGAAGATCTCGAAGATGTAGGGAGAAAGGCCAGAGAGGCCCTTGTAGGGAAACTGTACTCAAGAGAACTCATGGAGCATACCTTGTCACTTCTTGATGAATATCGGAAAAGTCATCCAAATAGCTCATATAAAAGGATAGAGGAGGGAGATTAGTATGGCACACAAAGGAACCAAAGAAGATCTGGAAGCCATAAAAAGGCAGGCACTGGAAGACTTCGCAAGGTACGTTAATCCCCAAAAGACCAGGGTCTTGAAAAATGCAGGGCTCGACATAATTGAGGGCAGACGTGAAGGTGCGAAGGTCTGGGATATAACGGGAAAGATGTATATCGATTGCATCACATCGGCAGGCTCTTTTAATGTGGGGAGGAGAAACCCTGAAATTGTGGGGGCCCTAAAGGCGGCACTTGATGAATATGACCTGGGGGGGTTTATTGTGTGCAGCAAGCAGAAGGCCGACCTTGCCAAGAAGCTGGCAGATATCACTCCAGGTGATCTCCAGTATGTTATGTACGGGACAGGCGGCGGCGAGGCCAACGACTTTGCCATCAAACTGGCCAGGGGCTTCACCATGAAAACAGAGATTATCTCCACGATCAAGGCCTATCACGGTCACACCGGGTTTGCGCTTGCTGCCATTGGAAGGGATGAATATAAGAAACCGTTCTATCCAATGGTACCGGGCTTCAAACATGTCCCCTATAATGACCTCAAGGCAATGGAAGACGCAATCACTGAAGATACGGCGGGTATTATAATAGAACCGGTACAGGGAGAAGGTGGGATCTATCCGGCCACTGACGATTATCTAAAAGGACTCAGGGCCATTTGTGATAAACACGAGATAGCATTGATCTTCGATGAAATCCAGACAGGTTTCGGGCGCACTGGCAAGATGTTTTGCTGCGAGCATACCGGTGTGGTCCCGGATATTATGACAGTGGCCAAATCTTTGGGCGGAAATCTCTATCCCATTTCGGCCACGATATACAGGGAGGAACTTAATGACTTTGTGGTAACTCACCCATTCACCCATCTCTCTACCTTTGGCGGGTCGGATCTGGGTTGTATAGTCGGAATGGCGGCGATTGATTATCTGGTCAAGAATAGGGTCCCTGAACATGCAGCGAAAATGGGTGAGCGTTTCCAGAAGGGATTTGATGAACTGCAGAAGACCTATCCCGCGCTCTTGCTTGAGACGAGAAGAAAAGGACTCATGATGGGTCTACAATATACCAATGACTCTATAGGACCCAGAATGAGCTATCAGTTGGCTCAACATGGTGTTATGGCCATCTATACAGGGAATGATCCGTCGGTGATGCGATTGATGCCTGTCCTGGAGATCCAGCCGGATGACGTGGATTTTGTTGTTGAGGCCCTGGACAAATCCATGGCCGAGATTATGAAACAGGGCGGCATAGAGAAATACTAGAAAATATATTGGAGGGTCGTATGGCAACATCAGAAGAAATAATGGAGGCCTTGGCGGATTTTCAGCAACAGTGCAACAACAACAAACGTCTAAGGAGGATGCAGAGGGACTGGACAAAAGTCCTGCACTTCAAGGGCACAGAAACGGGTGATTATTTTACCATGACCGTTGAGAAGGGAGAAATAACCCGGAATGAAAAAGGGGATAATGGTGTTCCCGACATCATTGTAGAGACTGACAGCGAGACCCTCTGTGACATGTTCTGGGGAGATATCAACCCCACACAGAAGTATCTCAGGGGAGAGATCAAGGTGAAGGGGAGTCAAGAGGATATCATGCGCATTGATGCCATCACCGCCATTATCTGGCCAGAGGTGTGACATGTCTATTATCGATGACATCCTTAACGAGACGGACCCTGTGAAGATAAGAGAGGAGACGGAGAGGAACTATCGGGAGCACGTAAACCCCTTTGCGCTCAGGATGTTCAAGAATGCCAGCCTGGACATCATTGAGGGAAAAAGGTCCGGGGCTTCGGTATGGGATATATCCGGAAAGAGATATATAGACTGTGTTACCGGTGCCGGGATCTTCAATGTGGGGAGGCATAACACCCAGATAGTTGAGGCACTGAAAAAGGCCCTGGATAGATATGACATGGGGGGATGGATCAGTATCATCAGGGAGAGGGCCCTCTTGGCAAAAAAGTTGTCGGATATAACACCCGGAGGGCTAAAGTATTCCTTGTTCTGTTGCGGGGGCGGGGAGGCCATAGAAGTTGCGATCAAGCTGGCGCGTGGTCACACAGACAGGACGGAAATCATTTGTATGGAAAATGGGTACCATGGGGTAACAGGATTCGCTTTACCCGCAACTGGTAGGGATGTGTATAAGGCCCCCTTTGCCCCTCTGGCTCCAGGATACAGGCATGTACCATTCAACGACATCAGAGCGGTGGAAGAGGCCATTACGGAAGATACGGCTGCTATCCTATTGGAGCCCATCCAGGGGGAGGGAGGAATTCGGCCTGCCGATGATGAATACTTGAGGGGTCTAAGAAAAATCTGTGACGAGAATGATGTACTCCTTGTTTTCGATGAGGTCCAGACCGGCTTTGGACGGACCGGCAAGATGTTCTGTGCCGAGCACAGCGGCGTGGTCCCGGATATCATGGTGCTGGCAAAATCTCTTTCAGGGGGCTTTTACCCTATCTCTTGCGCCGTTTTTACAGAAGAGATCAGCGATTTTCTCATGACCCATCCTTTCATCATTATCAACTCCTTCGGGGGGACCTCATTAGGGGCCCTGGTGGCCCTTGCCGCGATAGAATTCATTGAAGAGAATGATCTTCCTGCCCATGCACACATAATGGGAAAGAGGTTTATCAAAGGGCTTCTCGCTCTTAAAGAGAAATACCCCGACCTGGTGATTGATGTGCGGGGAATGGGCCTTATGCTGGGAATTGAATTCCCTGAGGAGAGCATTGGTCCCAGAATGGCCTATCAATTGAACCAAAACGGGGTGATATCCATATACACATTTAACAACCCAAAGATTATAAGGATTATGCCTACTCTGGTGATAACCGAGGACGAGGTGGATTTTGTTGTACAGGCCTTTGATAAGTCACTAAAGGAGATAAGGGCGCAGGAAGTACGGTTCAAAAAGTAGGCTATCATTGAGGTAACACTTTAGATGTTTGAAAAATGCCCCTCACCCCACCTTAACGATACGTTTGTTTCAAAGTGGTAAACAATGACCCATTGAGCATGAAAAGTCTTGGGGAAGATTTAGTTTTGGGGGCTATTGAGGAGGGTCTATATGGTACAATTGAGGAGGGCCATTGGATTAAGGACTGTGGTATCCACCGGGGCGGGAATGGCCCTGGCTACCGTGAACTATGTCGCTTTTATAGAACTTGCAAGCTATCTTACCGGTAACTCGGCATGGATAGCCATCTTCACAGCAGGGGTCATGGCGGTCCTAGCGGGTTCGTGCTTTTCAGAACTCAACTCCATGTTCCCCTCTGCCGCCGGTATCAAACTCTATATACAGAAATCCTTCGGGGAGCGTGCCGCCATTGTAATAGCGGGTGTCTATATACTCGGCCAGCTCTCCATTGTGGGCGCTGAAATCTATATCCTTTCCCAGGCCCTGGCCCAGGGCAGCACAATTGTTAACCCCGTAGTCTGGGCGGTTCTTTTTGGGGCGGTGTTATTATTTTTGAATATCAGGGGGATAAAGATTGCCGGTACCACCCAGGACATCATTGCCTATACCATGTTTATCGGCCTTATATTGGTCTCCTTTTATGGATTGTACAGGATAGATTTTCATATTACCAGGCCCTTTACCATCGGGAGCATGGATGGTTTCATACAGGCCGTTGCCATTGGGATTGCCTGCTTCATAGCCTTTGAGTGGGTAGTGACTATATCTGAGGAAGTCATCGATGTTAAGATTATCCCCAAGGGAATGATGTTGTCTCTTGGCTTACTTGCCATCACCTATGCCCTTTTCTCCACCGCCATGACCTCTGTCCTTGGAAAAGATGAGCTTGCGTGGGTTCTTACGCCCGAGGGGCTCCCCATTCCTCACCTTCTATATGGAAAAAAACTCCTGGGCACGTTCGGCCTGTACTTTATGATAGGAATGGCACTCCTGGCATCCCTGACTTCTATCAACGCGGGCATGATGACGGCCTCGAGATTCCTTTATGCCATGGCCAGGGATTGGTCTCTCCCCAAGTTCATCGCCCGGCTTCATCCAAGATATGCCACGCCGTGGGTGGCAATGCTGGTGGTTTCTTTCTACTGTGTAGGTGTGACCATCTATGGATTCGTCACCCACTATATCCTTTCGATGATATTAATCATCGCCGCATCGGAGTGTATGATCTATGTGGTAATGGCCCTTTCTGTCATATGGCTTAGGTTTAAGAATCCCGATATAGAGCGGGGGTTTAAGATGAGGGGTGGAATCACAATCCCCGTTATTGTTATTATTATCTATGGCATTGTGGCGGTATTTATTCTCTTTGGTCCTGTAAAGCCCCAGGATGAGATGGACCAGAGGATTGCGTTGTTCTACATAGCAGGAGTGGCTGTCATAATGAACCTCTATGTCTTTACGGTCTGGCCGAGGCTCAGGACCAAATACCAAAAGATTGCGGATGCCAGAAGGCCCAGGAGGAGGCGAAAAAGGGCCCCGGATAAAAGTGAAGGGTGAGGAATGACAGAACACGCAAATAGGGGACATCGATGGAGGTTTAATGCATTCGATTAGAGAAGTAATGGAGGCCAGGAATCTAGCAGTGATAGGGGCCTCTCAGGATGGTTGGAAGCCAGGGTCCATATTGCTCAAGGTCTTAAAGGATACTGGATTTAACGGGCAGGTAGCCGGTGTGAACCCTAAAGGGGGAGAGGTCCATGGGATACCTCTATACCACCGCGTTGATGATATTCCTTTCCCCGTGGAACTGGCAGTTTTGCTTATCCGCCCCGAGCTAGTGCCGACGATTGTGGGAGAATGCGCCCGCAGGGGTGTCAAGGGAGTTGTTATCTCCTCTGAAGGGTTTGCTGAAACAGGAGTTCAGGGAAGACAATATCAGGATGAGGTGAAGGGTATTCTTCGGTCATCGGGTATGAGGGGCTTTGGCCCCAATACCCTGGGGCTCGTCAACACTGCCACGGGTCTAACTACCGGTTACTTTACCAATGAGCGTATGCTCAGACCGGGTTCGACCGGTTTTGTTGCTCAGTCCGGCATATTTGCGGGGGCATTACTAAGGTATCTGAGTTCTCTTGAAGGACTTCGGACTTCAAAGGTCCTTGGACTGGGAAACAAGGTGGATGTGAATGAATCAGATGCCCTCAATTATCTAGTGGAGGACGAGCAGACCAGGATTGTGGGCATGTATCTGGAAGACATCCGCAACGGCCAGCGATTTTTGAAGACGGCCCGTACGGCCGTGGCACGCAAGCCGGTCTTACTAGTCAAGGGAGGACGCACTCCGGCCGGGGCCAGGATCACGGCCTCCCATACGGCGAGCCTGGCCGTGGACGATGCCGTTCTTGATGGGGCCTTGCGTCAGACAGGAATACTGCGAATGGAGGGGATTGATGAACTTATCAGGACGATTACGGGGTTTCAATTTATGCCCTTGCCACGCGGAGACCGCATTGCCCTTGTGACCTACAGTGGCGGCCAGGCCATTATGAGCATAGACACAGCCATGGATGAAGGGCTCAGCCTGGCCCGCTTTTCAAACAAGACCCAAGAAAGGATTGCCAGGGTCATTTCCAGTTCCTCTAAGGCCCAAAACCCTGTGGACATATTTCCGGATATGATGGTGCACGGATTTGAAAAGACGTCCACGGAAATAGTCAAGGCACTTCTAGATGACCATGGTGTACACGGGATAATTTTTATCTCCTTCGCGCTTTTTGGGCTCGATCCTTATCGCCCCCTTGTCGAGGCGGTTAAGGAAAACCCGAACAAACCAGTCTTTTTCTCTCTGCTTGGCGCCAGAGAAGAAGTGGAGGCATGTGGGAACTTTTTGGAACAAAATAGGATCCCATTTTATCTCTTTCCCGAGATGGGCGTTCGGGTATTTGCCCATATGTGGCGATATGCTAGGACAGTGAGGAGGGTCTCACAGGAGTTAAAATGAATTATTGTGGGTCAATTTGCAGTAACCCACTTTGGTAAGGGCTCAATAACTGGGGTAACTATGGTAGGAGAAGGCCCTGGCCTATTTACCCTTTGGTGATTAGCCCCCGTTTATTCAGAAGTAATCCACTTTGTTAGGAGATCGAAAGGATGATTGATCTGTTTGAGAAATTTTTTCACAAGAGAGTGGTAGATGCACGTAAAGAGAAAAAGGATGTAGATGCGCGCGATATCAGGATAGCAGCGTGTGCTATTTTGATCGAGATGGCGAATATAGACGGTAAGTTCAGTCAATCTGAAAGGGAAAATATTATTTTTGCCTTAAAAGGGGAATATGAACTGGGAGATGAAGACGCTGTTTCACTTATTGATGCCGCCACGGACGAGCTGAAGAACAGCGTAGATTTATGGCATTTTACCAATCTTATTAACCAGAATTATTCGATTGAGGAAAGGCTCAGGATAGTGGAAACGATCTGGCGGATTGCCTATACGGATGGCAAGCTGGACAAGTATGAGGATTATTTGGCCCACAAGGTGGCCAATTTGCTCCGACTTACACACAAACAACTCATTGAGGCCAAATTGAAGACCTTGAAGGGTTTGGGAAAATAGGGTAATAAGGGATACGCGGTGAAGAAAAAAAGCAAATGGAACAAGATAGTAGAGGAATGGAAAAGGAAATAAGGGAAAAGGGTTTGGATTTTGATTAACCTCAAGATACGGAGGGCAAAATCATGGGAACAAAACAATGGCAAAGCCCCAGATGGCCTGAAGGAGTCTCTCACGAACTGACTAATTATGAGAGGCCGTTATTTTCCATATTGGATGATGCGGCGAGGGATTTTCCGAATTCTATTTATACCATCTTTGAGGGAGCATCCCGCACCTTCGCTCAGGTCAAAGATACGGCGGATCGTATTGCGAATTTTTTGGTTTCCAGCGGGATCAAACCTGGTGACCGGGTTGCCATTTTCCTGCCGAACCTGCCGCATTATCCTCCTATCTTTTTCGGCATTCTTAAGGCCGGCGGGGTGCCCGTAACGTGTAATCCCCTTTATAAGTCCTCTGAGCTAAATTTCCAGCTCAAGAACTCGGAGGCCAGGGGCGCTTTTATTATGGATCACCCTGTTTTTTACGCCACTGCCGTGGAGGCCCTGAAGGGAAGTGATGTCCAGACGGTAGTGGTCTGTAACGTGAAAAGCTACTTGCCATCACTCAAAGGTTTCCTGGGTTCGCTTCTGGGCAAAATTCCCAAGGCCGAACGGCACGAACCGGGCCATGTCATGTTTGATGATATCGTTAAGGCCTCTCGGCCGGAGCCACCTCAGCTAAAAACAGATCCAACCAAGGACCTGGGCCTGATCCTATATACCGGTGGAACCACAGGTGTGCCCAAAGGTGCCTGCCTGAGCCAGTCAAATCTGATGTCCAACATTGTTTTTTATGAAGACTGGGTGCGTATTGCGGAAAAGCCGGGTGAAAAGCCGGAAAAGCTGGAAAAGGGTGGCAGACATACCACACTTGGCGTCCTCCCATGGTATCATAGCTTTGGCCTGACATTATGTATGCTGGCAAGCTGTATCACAGCTTCACGTCTGGTTTGCATACCTGACCCACGGGCGGGTGATCCTCCTTTCACCGGAGTACTCGAGGCCGTCGAAAAGTACAAGGCTACTATTTTTGTCGCAGTGCCTACCATCTATTCGGCCTTTGTTAATCATCCACTGATCAATAAATTTGACCTCTCCTCCATTATGGGATGTGGCTCTGGTGCGGCCCCGCTGCCCCTTGAGGTAATCAGGCAGTTTGAGGAGAGGACCGGGGCCGTTATCTTCGAGGGCTATGGGCTAACCGAGACCTCGCCTATCCTGACACTGAACCCTACCAATACCGAACAGCGCAAGATCGGCACGGTTGGGCTGCCGATTCCAGGCCTGGACCTGAGGATTGTTGACCTAGACACAGGGCTTGAGGAATTGCCTCAGGGCGACGACGGTGAGATCGCCGCTTCAGGGCCCCAAATCATGCTCGGGTATTGGAAGAGGCCAGAGGATAATGATGCCGTGTTTCGAGAAATTGATGGCAAGCGTTTTTTCCTGACTGGTGATATCGGACATATAGACGAAGATGGGTTTCTGGTCATTACGGATAGAAAGAAAGACCTGATCCTTGTTGGCGGGTTTAACGCCTACCCGACTGAGATAGAAGAGGTCCTATACACTCATCCCAAGGTGGCAATGGCGGCGGTTGTTGGAGTTCCTGACTCCCATACAGGTGAATCTGTCAAGGCATTTATCCAACTTAAGCCTGGTGTGGAAGCCACCAAAGAAGAGTTTATTGAATTTTGCAAGGAGAATTTGGCCGGTTATAAGAGACCTCGTGAAATAGAGTTTCGTGACAACCTTCCTACCTCTGTTGTGGGAAAGGTCTTGCGGAGGGTGCTGCGGGATGAAGAATTGAAGAAAGGCAAGTCTTGACATTATTGATCAGAGGATGCCTCTTGCCCAGAGGATGGGCTGTGTGAGATTTCTTGCGGGAGCAAGCAATGATAACGAATCTACTTTACAGATGCCCTGTGTGCCAGAGTTTTGACTGGCTTGACGGCAATAGTTGCGTTTTTTGTGGCGCCACAGTCGATATCACCTCGAGGACAGAGATTTCCATAAATGGCCAGCAAGAAAGCATTGCATTCTGGTACGACAAAATTTACAACCTGGCGCTGCCAAAAAGTAATGAAGAAGGCATTATTTTAAAGAGCAAGCAGATCAAACTGTCTGCCGAGCAAGCCGAAGAACTGTACAAGGGACTTGCCGGCATTACCGCTACCCATTTCACCAAGAAACCCATGGATGAAGGGGTGCTGTGCCTGGCAGAGGACAGGCTTATCTTTTTTGGCGACCGTGAGGGCAAGAGGACTTTGCACTTTGACTCAATCAAATCAGTGACTATTGAGTCCAATACGGTAATAGTGGTATTCAAAGGGCATGGGGCCCTCTTTTTTGACTTTTTGGAAGAATCAGGAAAGAAATGGGAGGACTGCATACAAAAGGCTGTTAGTAATTATTACGCCCCCAAAGAGATAGTGGAGTTTTGTCCTAAATTGCTTTTTGAGAGTGATCTTAGGGTGTCTCCCAGGCCGACAAGACGTCTCAGGCCGATTAAGGTGCCCGTAAAAAGGTGGTATAAGAGAGATCCCCGTGTGTTTTACGCTGCGGTACGAAGGATTGCCAGACCTATTATCAAGGCCCTATTCTCCGTACGTGTAGAAGGAATTGAGAATATACCCAAGAAAGGCCCGGCAGTCATCCTTTCAAATCACTCTTCATTCTTTGATTCTATTATCCTTGGTGTATTACCCAAGCGTTACATATGGTATATGACAAAAAGTTCTCAATACAAGAGTGATTTTCTTCGTTGGTTTCTCAAATTTGCCAAGTCGTTCCCGGTTAGGAGATATACTACTGATGTGCTGGCCGTAAGAAATGCCATACGAGTGGTGCAACAGGGTCATATCCTTGGAATATTTCCTGAAGGCGAGCGAAGCTGGGATGGGAGTTTGCTCCCGTTCAAGCAGGGCACTATCCGTCTGATCCTTGCCCTGGGGCATCCAGTCATCCCCGTTGGTATATCCGGCTCATATGGAATCATGCCAAGATGGACCTCCAAAATAAAGCGTGCCCCGGTGACGATACGTATAGGTGCCCCTTTGTATCTCGGGCATATACCCATCCCCAAACATACAAAAGACATCATTAGAAAGGTATCGGATGAAGTGAGATCTCGTATCATTAGTCTTATAGGTGCTCCAAATATTCAAGGAGTTTTATATGGAGGAGAGTGTCCTTCCTCGAAACAGAAATGTTTTTAATGAGGAGGCCTGCACCCGGTGTGGTGACTGTTTTCACCTGTGCCCGGAACTCAGGCTTCCTGTTGATATTGCTAAACGGGAGATCAGCAACCTTATAGAGGGCAGAGAAAGCCGGCATGTTCTGGTACATTGCACGACATGCCTTTCCTGCAACTTGATCTGCCCCAATGATTGCAAGCCGTATCAACTGATTCTGGAACGCTGGAATGATCTCTACAAGAAGAGAGGGGCACCACCCATCTATCGCGGCGTATGCCCGACCGAGGACCGGAACATCTGGCAGATGCTATATGCCCTTATGGGTCCGGAAGAAACCGCATTGACAAAGGGCTGGATGGCCCGGAAGCCACATGATACCGTCCTTCTTATCGGAAACTATGTCCACCTGTTGCCCTTTGTGGTGGCTGACAGTAAACTGCTGGATTATTTCACACCTGTCGACCTCCTTGATCACTGGGAGGCTGGTGCCTATTTGTATCAGGGTGGATATCTGGGCGTGGTCAGGAGAATTGCCGAAAAGTGTAAGGGGGACTTTGAGGCATGGAATGTAAAGACCGTTGTCCCTTTGCTTGATGCTGTTCACTGGATGTTGACAGACGTACACCCCCGGGAAATGAATGTTAGCCATGATCTGGATGTGGTTAACTTTCATGAATGGCTTCTGGATAAGCTTGACAGGGCTGAGCTTCAATTGCCCAATAAACTCGGCCTTAAGGTAACGGTTCATGACAACTGCTATTCCAAGGCAGGGGGAGGCAGATACTGGGACCCTCCCCGGGAGCTTTTGCGGCGCACGGGGTGCGAAATCCTGGAGATGGAACATATCAGGGAGTTCTCCTTGTGCTGCGGTTTTGGGGCAGGGGCATCCTGGGTACGTCCCATAAATATCCTGTTCGATATCATGGACGTGGCAAGCAGAAAACTTGACGAGGCTGAAAAGACCGGGGCGGAGGCCTTGGTCAGCTATTGCGGTGGGTGTCTTTACTTGTTATGGTCCGCCCGCGAACTGTTCGGGCGCAAGATCGACATCTACCACATTGTAGAGGTCGTGAGGATGTCCATGGGGGAGCGTGTTGAGTATCCTGAACCCCATGTGAGGCGAGCCTGGGACCTCATTGCAATCTTTACCTACTATATGATCATGAATCTTTTTGCCAGGCCCTTCTGGATAAAGGAGATTTCCCTTGAAGAGCGGCCGTGGAAGCAAAAAAAGTTTATTTTGCTGAGAATGCTGAGGAAATGTTTTGATTTTCGTGCTTTCAGAGCCATTTATCGCAGTGTGTTCCTTTTTCTACTTCCCCGGCTCAAGACAAAGAGAAGATATTAAATCATACCTTTTGTTTCTGGCTTTTGGAGGCCTCCTGGCCCGCCGAGGCTTGATCCGCCGTACCCAGATCACCACCAGTACCTCATACCAATAACCTGCACCGTATAGAGGAACAGGAAAAATGGGGTTTGCTTTTTCCAGGGAGGGTATTAGAATAAAAAACAGATCAAGGGTCAAAGGTGAGGGGGACGCAGTGACATGGAAAATGTCGTAATTGACGGGGTTGAGGTCTATCTGAGTGAGCCTGACGATGTGCCGATGTCCTGGGTAGGGCAGCCTGAGCTGGTGACGCAGGTCTTGGCTGCATGGATGGTGATCGGGGATGACGATCTACCGCTCAGCCCAAGGCTGGTGGGTAAGCCGGGTGTGGGCAAGACAACACTGGCCTATCATGCCGGGAAATGCCTTAACAGGCCGGTTTATCTGTTCCAGGCTACTATGGACACCAGGCCGGAGGACCTTATCATAACCCCTGTCATATCCGAGCAGGGCAAAATCAAATATATGGCCAGCTCGGTGGTTTCCGCCATGCTTAAAGGTGGCGTTGCAGTTATAGATGAAGGCAACAGAATGAGTGAGAAGAGCTGGGCATCTCTGGCCCCTCTATTGGACAGCAGGCGATATGTGGAGTCCATTGTCGCTGGAATCAAGATCAAGGCCCACCCCGAGTTCCGATTCTGTACCACCATGAATGACGATGCAAGCACCTTTGAGCTACCTGAGTACATACATTCCAGGCTTCAACCCCAGATCTGTATTGACTTCCCCGAGCGAGACGAAGAACTCTTGATCCTGAAAAGCAACCTCCCCTTTGCCGATGATGAGATCCTCGAGTACGTAGTCGAATTTCTGCAGATGGCCCATGAGGCAGATGAACGATATTCGGTAAGGGATGGGATCAATATTGCGCGTTATGCGCTTAAGAGGCTTGTGGAAAGCGGTGAACGATTGACATCTGCCCAGCGCATGGAAAGGGTAATGCAATATCTCAAAGAAGCGGCATCTATGATCCTGGATGCCACTGCGTGCGAATACTTTAAGGCCATTATAGATGACATCGAGTACGAGTGACCGAATTGAATGGAAAAATATCCGCATGGTCCCCATCCTGCATAACAGGATGGAATTCGCTATAGAGGTTAGAAGACAATTTGAGGAATTTAACCCCGACCATGTGGCAGTTGAGTTTCCTGATACGCTCGAGGATGAGATACTTCGAGGGGTAAAGAGGCTTCCTTTGCTGTCTGTAGTCTATTACGAGGAGGCGGATGGGAACTTTACTTACCTGATACTGGAACCAACCGACGGTCAGGTGGAGGCAATTAGGCTGGCCCTCTCAAAAGGGATTCCTGTGCATTTCATAGACAGGGATACCGAGGGATACCCCTTTGATTTTTTCCCCATGCCTGATCCCTATGCGGTCACGAGGATCGGGCATTTCATGTATTATCAGGCATATCTCAAGATTTGCGGATCAGGGCCTTCTTCCAGTGAGGACACCCTCCGTGAGAAGACCATGGCCTATCATCTGCAGCGCCTTGGTGAGACCGGCGAGAGGATCCTATTTATCGGGGGCCTGTCTCACTTCAGGGGTCTCTTTCATATGCTTGACCGGCCACAGATTCAGGTCATTGGAAGAAGGAGGAGGCGAGGGATAGGTCTGGCACACCTCCACAGGGAATCGAGTCGCGAGCTCATGAGTGAAATGCCGTATCTCGCAACTGTCTTTGAGCGTGCGAGATCTGACGGCACAACGGATAGATTGGACAGACTTAAAATCAATAACGATTTGATTGGTATTGCCAGGGCGAGTCATTGGAAGAACAACAAGGAAGAGCTGTCACATAACCAGCTTATAATATTGAATAAGTTCGCCAGAAACTATGCCCTGCTAACAGGCCGTCTTACACCTAATTTTTACCAGATAATTGTGGCTGCCCGTGGGGCCGCTGATGACAATTTTGCCTATGAGGTATGGGAGGAAGGAAGCGAATACCCTTGGCAGACCGAGGATCCTGGCCTGCCTGTGCTACGTCTGAAAGGAGAGGATCTTTTCATTGATCAGAGAAGGATCAAATTTCATCGAAGGCTGAAGGGCATGAGAAGACATCTGGTGCCCGTCCCTGCCAGGAAGAGGGAGAGGGAGAGGTATCCGGGCCAGTGGTCTGAGGAGTTCGGAAAATTTTCTATCTGCTCCTACGCACCGGAGGATGTCGTCATTGAGGGTTATGGCCGGTATCTCCAAAAGAAGGCGCTTGAGATAAAGTCTGAAGAAAACAGCAGGATAGAGCGATTTGCCTGCTCCATGCTGGACGGGGTGGATGTAAGGGAAACCATCAGGCAGTGGACCCAGGGTGATATATATGTAAGACATGAGGCCCCTCTTAGGGGAAAGGTCGGCTCAGTGGTGATGATTTTTGACCCTGATCTTCCTGACAATGATGGGAAACAAGGTTTTCCCTGGTGCGTGACATGGCTAGGGGAGCACGATCAGGAATCGGACATGGCCTTTTACAGTACACCGGCTGGGGAGGTCATGGATGGTCCAGGAATTTCCAGATGTCAATATGGGGGTTTCATGCTTACTTATCCCCCCTTGCGTGTGTATGATATCTGGAAGGACCCCTATTTTGACATGGCCAGGAATAAACCTGAGAGACTGCTCATGTCCGCACTCGATTACAGCACTGAAAGGCATGTGGTTTACGTATCAGCCTCTTCTCCGTCAGGTTGGTGTCAGAGTATGGCCGCACGCCTGGGCAAAAAGATTATTTATCTTCCCATCGGCACTCTTTCTCCTGTTACATTGAGAAAGATCAGGCAATTCCATGTCCTGGACGGTCATCCTGTCAGGATGTATGCGCGGAACTATATTTAGGGGTGCTTGTCTCCATGGCTGCGCCGTCAAGGCTAATCATGGGAACTGCCCCTATCAGTGAATTTGTGATGAGCACCCGGTCCGCGGCAAATAGATCCTCCGGCAGGACCCTCTTCCTCTCAATTTGAAATCCTCGATCCATGAAGCCCCTGCATACCACCTGCTGCATGATCCCCGGGAGCACTGCGGGGGAGGCAGGGACGATAATCGTTCTATTTTGGATAAGCAAGATGTTGGCGGTGTTGGTTTCTGACACGCTGCCGTCCGGGTTTAGTATCAAGGCCTCATCCGCCCCTTTTGATTGTGCCCATTTTCCTGCCAGAAGATAATACAGGTAATTGAGTGTCTTGTGATTTGCCAGTGGGCTTTGCCGGGGTTCCGGGTAGGTGGCAAGCCTTAGGCCTGTGGTCGTTTCAGAAACGTTTTTATCGGTCAGGCGGTGAATGTATGGCCGGGCCATAACAATAATTGAATGATTCAAGGGTGGATCTAGGCTGTCCCCATTGGTCGCAATAATCTTTAATGCCGCCTTAACTTCTTCTAGCCCGTTTCGAGATATGACCTGGCGAATAATTTCGCCCCAGGAGAGGTCCGGCGGTTGATCAAAAAAGAGTTGCCGCCAGGTCTTATTGAATCGTTCAATGTGTTCTTTCAGATATTCTGGATCCCCATTTTCTACCAGAAGTGTTTCAAAGAACCCGTAACCGTATTGAAGGCCCAAGTCGGTTACAGGCACGCTGGCCCGCTCTTGTGGTTCAATCCTTCCGTTGATCCAGACAATGTTTTTGTCCAATTTAGATAACCGCCTTTCATCACCCTTAAAGACCTGCATCAGGGTTTGTCCTTTATGAAGTGTTTCATCAAACTCATCCTGGGGATTGGAATCGAAAACGATCCCACCCCCCACGGAAAAGAGGATCTTATCATTATACACCGTAGCCGTCCGTATTGCGATAGACAGATCCATTGTATCATGGAACCCGATATATCCAATGCAACCAGTATAGATATGGCGACGGACAGGTTCCAGTTCATCGATGATTTCCATGGACCTGATCTTTGGACATCCGGTAATTGAACCCCCGGGAAAGGTTGCGGTAATCAGATCGACGGAATCGAAGCGAGGGTCCAATTTTCCTTCAACAATCGACACCAGATGATACACATTTTGGTATACCTCAAGACGCTTATGCTGGGCCACTTGGACTGACCCCGCCATACAAACCTTTCCAAGGTCGTTACGGAGGAGATCTACAATCATTGATAACTCGGCCTCATCTTTTTTGCTTTGCATCAGTTCACGGCCAAGTTGCTCGTCTTGTTCGGGCATATTGGCCCTGGGTCGTGTGCCCTTGATAGGGCGGGTTTCTATCCGGTCCCCAACTCTCAAGATAAAACGCTCTGGTGATGTGGAGACAATCTGATGGTCGCCCGCGTGAATGTATGCAAAGAATGGCGCGGGATTGTCTTGGTAAAGCCTGCAAAAGAGATTAAACGTGTCCCCGGTGAATCCCATCTCAAAACGCTGAGATAGATTGACCTGATAGACATGGCCTGAAGCAATATATTCCTTTATCCTGTTTATGGCATGAATATAGTCGGGCCTTGTGAATCCGGATCTGAATCCATCGGCATCCCCGCTAAAATTTCCCGTTGCCGGTGGGGGCGATGTGATGATATTGAAAAAGGAGTCCAAATCACTTTTCAGGCTGGGTCGCCTCGGGATACAGAGGGATGTACGGCCCTCTATTTTATTATGTATAACAAGTATAGAAGGCGCAAAAAGACATATCTGGGGCAGGTGCAAGTCGTCCATGGTTGTGCGTGGTAGGTCTTCCAGGTGGTCCTTGAGGTCATACGAAAGATAGCCGAATAGGCCTGATGCAACCGGTAAGGACGGGGTGGGATGATCCAGGCGGAAGATATCGAGCAAGGTACGGAGGGTCTCAAAGGGGTGTCCTTTAAAAGAGAGAATCCCATCCGCTGTGGTAACGGTCATGTCGGTGCCGCGGCAGGTGAAGGTCAGCCAAGGTCTTGCGGCAAGGATATGTTGCCTGGCGCAGTCGAGATCTCCGCCACTCATCAGCAGAACTGTGCCGGCCATGGATGTAAAACGGGATGCAAAATCGAGAAAGGGTTCTCTTAATGTGATTTCTTGGATGTGGATGCCCTCAAATGGGCTGGCAAGGGCCTTGATCTTGGTTTCCATATGCCTGTTTTCCGTGGACGTGGCCTTGTTTGCTCAAATCAGCATTATAAAGTGTTATGGCGGGTTCTAATCTGTTCTCTCTGATTTCTAGCCATGCGCTCATCGGTCCCAGTCTCAGGAAGTTTTCTATGATTGTAAACCCCCCTTGGGTCATAAAGCTTTCCGGATGAAACTGGACACCGTGGACAGGGTATTCTGGGTGAGACAACCCCATAATGACCCCGTCATCGCTGTGTGCCGTTTCTACGAGATCATTTCCCATTGTGTCGACCATCAACGAATGATACCTGGCAGCCCTAAAGGGGTCGGGCAAACCATTGAAAATATGTTGGTGTGTGTGTCGGATATAGCTCGTTTTTCCGTGCACTGGCACTGGAGACCGGATGGTCTTGCCGTTAAAGGCCTCGTTGATGCATTGCATTCCTAAACAGACGCCTAATAAAGGTATCTGATTGCAATAGGATTTAATCAGCATTGTTGAAATCCCTGCATGGGCGGGATCTTTTGGTCCCGGGCTGATCAAGATATAATCCGGTTTCAGTATAGAGATCTGATCTAATGAAATCTCGTCGTTTCTGCGGACTTCTATATCAAGATGATATTGCATAAACATCTGTATCAAGTTGTATGTGAAAGAATCGTAGTTGTCTATTACGAGCAGTTTTGGTACAAAAGGCTGAGCCAAAATGATCACTCCATAAAATGAAAACGCCACCCGGACAGAGCCTGGGTGGCGTTAGCCTATTTCATAACTCTAACAATCTAACGGGATTCCGCTGGATTGGTTGTTTATGTAGGTTTGTTTTCAGTGAAATTTTATGGATAAGACAATTCCTTGTCAAGTTCAAAAATGGTCCATTCCCCTTAAGGACTTATTTTAAGACAGCGAGGGTGTTACCTTCTATCCTGTTTAATTAGGACTGAAAATCCACGTCCTCTGGCCGTGGTTGTTTAAATGCTTGAGGAGATGGCGTAATGTCGAATGACGCTTTAATCGGGCTCATTTTTGCGGACATGCTTGAAGCGGAGCCATTTATAAAAAGGCTTTCGCTAAGGGTGTCCGAGAAAGAGCCTTTTATCATGTACACAAATGGAAGACTTGGACTTGTAATTTCCGGGATAGGAAAGGCCAACGCTGCAATGGCATGTGCCTATTTTATTGCTAAATTTCATCCCTCGTGCATATGTAACCTTGGGGCGGCCGGGGCGGCAGACAAACAATACCATCTTGGTGAATGCTATCACATAACACGGGTGATAGAGCCCGACAGACCTCATCTCAAGACGGGCTTGCCTCACGAACATATCCCCGGAATTCTTGATGCCTTTTCCAATGTCACCCTGGCAACCCAGGACCGGCCGGTAATTGATCCTGAGGAAAGGAGCGAGATCGGGGTGCATGCCCAGCTTGTTGACATGGAAGGTGCCTCTGTGGTCCAGGTGTGCAGGCGTTTCAGAACGAGGTGCTACCTATTTAAATTTGTATCGGACACGTCAGATCACTTGCGAGGCAGAGATATCGCAAAAAACATTAAGCAATATAGAAATATATTCTTTGAGTTTTTTTTAAAATCTGCATTGCCCGCTGTCAGATCCATTCTCTGATTTGGTGATTTAAGATATACCGGTGTCTTATGATCACTTGAGTGTTGAGGGCCGCAAAATATCAAGATGGAAGGTCGGCTTATGGATAAGAGGCCACGCATAATGGATAGGATCTTTGATAGCATTGCCCCTACCTATGACCGGGCTAATGCCGTTCTCTCTGTCTCTGTCGACAGACTCTGGAGAAAGACCACGGTTAGATACCTTGGTATCGAAGAAGGGGACCTTGTTCTGGATATAGCAACAGGCACTGGCGATTTGGCCCTGATCGCGCTTAGAAATCCGGGTTGCTCTTTAGTAGGCATTGACCATTCAAGGGAGATGATCAAGCGTGCCGTGCAAAAGGGTCAAGGGCATGTGAGGTCAGGAAGATATCACCCCGTGCGCGGGAACGCACTCGCCATGCCCTTTAAAGATCATACCTTCAGCAAGGCTATGGTGGCGTTTGGGATAAGGAACGTCCAAGGCCTTGATGAGCTCCTTGATGAGATGGCTAGGGTCATTATTCCGGGCGGCAGGGCAGCCGTGCTTGAATTTTCTCTGCCCAAAAACGTCCTTTTAAGGGGATTCTATCGTATTTATCTTATGCATATCATCCCATTGGTTGGCGGGATCATATCTGGGGATTTTGGCGCCTATAAATATCTGGGGAACTCCGTGACCCAGTTTCACTCTCCAATGGAATTGGAGCGTATCATGACAGACCGGGGCTTTCAGGTTGTTCGATCAAAGGCGTTATTTTTCGGGATTTCACACCTTTTCATACTGGCAAAATAACTTCTAGAAAAGGCATGCCGTGAGGATGATACAAGGGCGCGAGGCCGGGAATCGATAAGGGGGCAGGCGTGATGAGTTCACGCCATCACGTTTATATTTTGGCCAACGTCCATATCATGTCTCCTTTGTTCATTTAAAATCCCTACAAGGTACCTATCGGCATAAGGCCTGGAAAACTTTAGCCGATGAATGGAGACATTCTTGTCCAAAAAAGGTTTTGCAAGGTTGTAAATTTCACCGCAGAGGCGCCGAGCACGCCGAGAAGTTTGTTCTTTTAAATTGTCGTGAGAGGCGACAATTTAAAGACTACTCCGTCTTATGTAAATTCACTACATCTTCGACTGATAATCATAGCGCGTTTCTTTTTGTTTTCCGTCCTCTCAACGGAAAACAAAAAAATACCTTAATTTTTGCGTGCTCTGCGCCTTGAGTGAGCGGAGCGAACGGGCGGTGAATAAAGGTGACAACCTGATTTTTGGAACAAAACATGTGCTAATAAATTTCAGATAGTTAGCTAAGAAAATATCGCCATTTCAGTCTATTTTGGGCACCAGTGAAATGGACACGGGATCTTGAAACAGGCTTTATCAGGACGGCGTTCCGAATATGCTTGACCAACCATAAATTGTTAGGGTATTTTTCTCTGCATTTCCTATTCACCCTCTGGTGATTAACCCCTATTTATTGAGCTAATGCAATTTGGCTAATGTTGACATCATGTTATTAATCATAAATCATTAAAAGTTAATTGGCCTTAAATTTGGAGAACAGCGTGGCAAGGATTTTAATCGTAGACGATGAGGAGCCTATCCGGCAGCTACTTGGCCAGATTCTCGAAAGAAGTGGATATGAATGCAGTCTGGCGGAAAATGCCCCTGAGGCCCGTGAGCTATTGAAACAACACAATTTCGAATTGATCCTTTCGGACATAAACATGCCTGGCGAGTCGGGGCTGGACTTTGTCAGATACACCTTGGCCGAGTACCCGAACACAGCGGCGGTTATAGTGACCGCCTTGGACGATCCGCTGACAGCGGAGGTTGTCTTGGAAATAGGCGTCTATGACTATATCATTAAACCCTTTGGGCGAAACGGTGTCATGATTAGTGTGGCCAACGCGCTGCACCGCAGGCAACTCGAGATCGATAATCGAGTCTACCGGGAGAGCCTTGAGAAAAAGGTGGCAGATAGGACATCAGAGCTTCGGGATAGTATGCAAAGGCTGAGAAAGGCACTGGAGGGAAGCATTCATGCCATGGCCCTGACTGTTGAGACGAGAGACCCTTATACCGCCGGCCACCAACAGCGCGTGGCTGATCTGGCCTTTGCCATCGGGAAAGAACTCAGGCTTTCGGACGATCGGGTCCAGGGTATCAGCATGGCCGGAGTGATTCATGACCTGGGTAAGATATCCATCCCCGCAGAAATATTGAGCAAACCCGGGAAGATAACCAAAATCGAATTTGATCTGATAAAAACGCATCCCAGGGTGGGGTATGACATATTAAAAAGCATTGAATTTCCATGGCCGATAGCCCAAATAGTGCTTCAGCATCACGAAAGAATTGATGGCTCTGGTTATCCCTCGGGATTAAGAGGTGAAGAAATCCTGCTGGAGGCCAGGATATTGGGGGTTGCCGATGTGGTCGAGGCCATGGCCTCCCATAGGCCTTACAGGCCGGCCCTTGGGATCGATAAGGCCCTGGAGGAGATTTCAGAGAAAAAGGGGACCCTTTATGATCCTGACGTGGTCGATGTAACTCTTAGGCTCTTTAACGAAAAGGGTTTTAAGCACGAATGATTTTCAAGGGCCATTGTGTTTCCTCAATCTAGAATTGATGTTGAGTCTCTCCAAAGACAATTTTATGGCATCTATGGCGGTATTATTCCCTCGTACATAATCCTCAAAAAAGGCCGTAACCTCATCTTCTCTCCCAAGCCCGGATACCGGAACGATCGCTGCAATCACCCTCTCATAATGCAACGGATGAAACTGCTCAAGCTTTTCTAAATGAGATGTATACCAGTCCCACATGAAGGGTGTGGCGTGCGGGTTAGATGCCATAGAGGCTAATGGGACAAATTTATTGCGTTTCGGCACCTTGTCCAATATATATTGTAAGGCCCTTTCGATCAATTCCCTGTTATTAAACCTGCCCAGGGCCATCAAGATGTTCATCCTTTCGTGTTCGCTATCACATGAGTTGAGCCTTTCCTCAAACCAGTCAAAGACATTATTGTCGCCATTTAGGGCGCCCACCTGCATAACACTCCTCATGATGTCCGGATGTATGGGTTCACCGTGCATGAGAGACCTGAATTTGTCCAAGACAACGCGTTGAATAGCTTGAGCACCATATAACACCGCCTGCAATATGATTTGGTCCCTGAGGATGGATGTCGAGTGCCTTTCGCCTGCATCCGGGTCATGCCCGATTTTTGCGAGTACATTTTCAAGTATTGATTTTCCGAGGCCAGCAATCTTTTCCTTTTCTGCATCTTTCATGACCAAGAATGCATGGAATAGGTTGCTTGAGATACTAATGAGGGGCAGGAAGCCGTCTTCATGGGTGTAGTTGGATAAAAAGTCCAGATAGTCATCCAGGTTGACTTCGCAACCTTTGACGAGTGCATAGAGGTCGTTTTGAATGCCCCATCGGTCCACGTTCGGAAGTTTTTTGCTCAACACACGTCTCCCAAGCTCATTCAGGGCGGCCTTGTCATCGTACATGACCCTGTAAAAACCAGTTTGGCCATCATTGACCTTGTAGGCAATTACATTTTCCTCAATATCTATACTCACGGGTCTATCTTCGAGGAGGAGCGAAATTGTCTTGGAATCACCGTTATCATAGAAAACCCTGAGGGTAATCGGGACAAGCCATTTCTGTTCTGACTCATTAGGCAAATAGGTAAACCTCTCTTGCGTGAGGAGGAGCCTGTTTCCGTCTCTATTAACGGTTATGAGTGGAAAGCCCTCCTGTTCAATCCAACTTCTCATTATCTTGGTTATGGGTTTCCGGGAGATTTCCTCAAATGATTCCCATAGATTTCGACTCGAAGCGCATGCATATTCATGGGCCTTCAAATAGTGTCTGAGGCCCTTTTTAAAGGTATCTTTCCCGATATATCCTTCTATCTGTCTTAGAATGCTGCCCCCCTTATTATAGATAATCGGGGCGGTAGCGGTGTTGATGACTACGTGTTCTCCACCAGGGATCTCTATGGGGAATGTCTCAACTAAGGCATCTCGATCAAGGGCAGTGCTGGTCTGTGAATAAAGGAATCGATCCCATATGTCCCATTCGGGGTGATAATGGCCCACAATGCCGAAACCAAAATATGTGGCAAAGCTTTCGTTGAGCCAAAGATATTTCCAGTCAGATGGGGTAACCAAATTTCCAAACCACTGATGGGCCATCTCATGGGAGATAACTTCACATATCCTTTCCTCACCCTCTTTAGATGTGATATCCGGATAATGAAGTAGCAAATTTTCACGGAATGTGATGGCCCCCCAGTTTTCCATTGCGCCAAAGGCAAAGTCCGGAACTGCAATCAGGTCCAGCTTTGGGAGGGGGAAGTCAATTCCATAATAGTCTTCACAAAATTCGAGGGATTTTCTCCCAAAATCGAGACCGAATTCCCCATATTTTTTCCTGCCCTGTATGGTGGCCACGCGGACCAGCACATCCTTCGGGTCTTCGATGAATTCAAAGTCGCCCACCCCAAAGAAAAGAAGATATGTCGACATCTTTGGGGTTTGCTGGAATCTAACCATTTTTTTCCCATTAGCCGTTGGGCGCTCTTCAATTATTGGCCCGTTGGATATGGCCACAAGTTCGCCATCGATGATCATCTCAATGTCAAAGGAGGCCTTTTTTGCTGGATGGTCAAGACACGGGAATGCCCTTCGCGCATCGCTTTCTTCGAACTGGGTCACTGCAATAAATCTCGGTTCATCTCCATAAAGATATTTGCTTCTGTAAAATCCTGCCATCTTGTCATTAATAATTCCCATGTAATCTATTCTCAGAGTAATGATCCCTGACATTTCGTTCGGAAGGGAGATTCTTATCTCTTCTCTCTCGGGATTTACATAGAAGGGACAACTCAAAAATTTGTCGTTCCCCCTGACCCTGCAATTCCAGACTGCCAACTCCAACGCATTCAAGGTAAGCTCATCTATCGGATTCGGTGATTCCAGCAATATTTCTGTGCTGCCTGAGAATTTGAAATCCTTTAAATCAGGCTCAAGGTATATTTTGTAGTTTATCGGATTTATTTTCTGCATGCCTGCCTCCAATGGGTCACATCTTAAAAATTAAGTATTTGAATCACAGGATTAATCTATTCGCAAGCTATGCTATATAATTGATAGGGATCTTTATTTCAAGTCGCAATGAATCGAGCTGAATTCTTAATTTTTGGGATGTGACCCCTGTGCTTTTGCTCTTGACAATGCAGACCAGCTTGGTATAGATAAGCGAATTATTACTGGCGGAAAAAATAGGTTGGCGATAGGATGTTAACGAAGAAAGGGGGTGGTGTGGGATGAACAATAAGAGGGCGCGGCGATTAGTTTTATGTTCGATTTTGCTGCTCATAGGGGGTTCCCAAATAGGTTGCGCCATAGGTGAATTTGGAAAGGCCAATATGACTCCTTTTGATATTAATGTGCCATCGGGGCTGATTGGCCAGAATAAATCGTCTATTATGCAGATCTTGGGGAATCCAGACTATGTAATGAGTGAGGGCGCTAGCGAATACTGGGGCTACAGGAATAATAATGGCTGGTTTTTCAGCTTTTATGTTTCCTTTGGCAAGACAGATGCAAAGGACCTGATCTTGCAATTTCAGAATGAAAAGGTAAAACTGGCTTATTTGATTGACAAGGGCTCGTCTATTGGAATTATGACAGCACCTTTGGCGGTAGCCAATTAAGGGAGGGCGATAATATGAGCAGGAAGATAGTAGTTTTAGGGCTATGTTTTGGGTTTCTCTTCGTTGCGGTATCGATAACTGGCTGTGCCTTTGGCAACTTTGGCAAGGCCAATGTAACCTATACGGATATTAATGTGCCTTCAGGCCTTAATGGTCAGAGTAAAGCATCGATAATAACGACCCTGGGGGTACCAGATTGCGTCGCCAACACAGGGATAACCGAATACTGGGCATATAAGAACAAGAGTGGTTTCTTTGTGGTGCTCTTCGGAAAGACTCAGGCAAAGGATCTGGTATTAGAGATTAAGAAAGGTAAGGTAACCTCCTCCTATCTGGTAGACAAGGGTTCTTCCATGGGTATCTTTGCGCCTCAGGGGGCTGTGGCCAACTAGAGATAATCTTGGGATTTAACAAACAAGGCAGTGTTAACGATTTAACACTGCCTTGCTTTCCCGCAGCTCCAGTTATTGTTGTTTCATCTCCGAGGCCTGCGCTTGATTTTCTTAGGTGTCAGACTTATCAGGTTTATCCGGCCCATTCAAGGCATTCTCGCTGTCAGAAAACCTTATTACCCCTTTTATCTCTAATACCAGGATAGCGTAAAACCAGCCCACTATTATGAAAATGGCAATAAAGGCCCTGATCATCTCATCATAATTAATCAGCCAGAACGCAATTACCATTGAAAGGATAAAGAAGGCTATTACTATAACCTGTGCGGCACGTCTTTTTGCCATTTTTCATCCTCCTGGCACCAAAAAGGTGGTGAAAGTCAAAAGGAAATTGTGTGTATATAACTCTGTCGCGTCTAGCCTTAAATACTACAACAAACATTTTCAAACTTCAAAGAAAAATCCTGGCCTAAAGAATTTTTTTGTCTCTTCTATCAATATCTTTCCCATCTTATTCTTTGGTAACACTTTTACAAAAAGGATTTTCTTGGGGCACTTCCATTTGTGCAGGTGTTTCTTGCAGAATTCTTGGATATCGTGGGGTTTGGCCGCGGATCCGGGCCTCATCACAACGGCGGCGACCACCTTTTCTCCCCATTTCTTGTCCGGGACACCAACGACACAGGATTCAACCACATCCTCAAACCCGTTTATGACGGACGCAACCTCCTTGGGCGAGATATTCTCGCCCCCCGAGATGATGATATGTTTTATGCGGTCTGTGAGATAATAGTACCCTTCCCCATCAACCCGTCCCAGATCACCGGTCCTAAACCAGCCTTTTTCGAATGCCATGGCCGTCTGCGCGGGGTCTCGCCAGTAGCCCGGCGTAATTCCGGGCCCCCTTAGCCAGATCTCGCCTGTTTCTCCTGGCTCCACGTCCACAGATGTCGCGGGATCTACAATCCTCACCTCAAGATCCGGCATGGCCAGTCCAATAGAGCCAGGCCTTCTGATCCCCTCTAAGGGATTTGAAAAATTCATTCCGGTCTCTGACATCCCCTCCCTCTCCACGGGTTCTTTGGAGAACACCCTCTTAATCCTGTCAAAATCCCTGGCAGGGAGGGGCGCGGACCCGGAAGTCCACAACCGTACATGATTAAAGTCAATATTCTTGCCTTCCAGGTAATCCATCATCTCCCTGTACATCGTGGGTACGGCCATAAATAGAGTGCAGGCGAATTCGCCCCCCTTTCTTGACAATGCCCCTATGACATTTTCCGGGGAAAACTTGTCAAGCAGGAGCACACGACCCCCTGCCATCAAGACCGTATGGAGGGCAAAGCAAAGGCCATGGACATGAAAGAGTGGAAGGGCATGGCAGAGCACATCTGCTTCAGTAATGTTCCAGGCCTTGACAATCTTTCTCGCGTCATGCAGGAGATTTCCCTGGGTAAGAACAACCCCTTTGGGTCTTCCAGTTGTCCCTGAAGTATAGACAATCAGCGCTGGATCACTTGCCTGTATATCCACGGGAGGCAGTGCATCAGATGCATTTCTAAAAAAATCTGCACCCCGATAGGGCCTTTCCTCAGGGATCACGATAGCGGTTAAATCGGGCATAATGGCTTTGACAGTTCTTTCCTGTTCAGGGCCTAACAGGACTAATTCTGGTTCGCTGTTTTTGACCAGATAGGACATTTCAGATTTCTTGAACCCCGGGTTCAATGGGACCGCGACAGCCCCTATCTTTTGAAGTGCAAGATAGGCAACCACAAGGCCAAGGGATTTTTTCAGGTATATGATCGCCCTGTCTCCTTTCTTGATGCCCAGATTCAGGAAGGAATTGGCCATCCGGTTTGAATCCCGGTGCAACTCCAGGTAGGACATTTCTGTCTCTGTCGTTATTCCTCTGACAAGGCATATTGCGCCCTTTTTCCCCTGCCTCAAGAGGCTCTCTAATAAACAATACGTCAAAGATTCCTTATCCATGTTTGGCCGGCCCTAGGTTGGTGCGCATCATTGGGCACCCTGCTTCCAATCTCCCCCGGCAGGTTTTTCATGCCCCTATAGTGCTGACCGATACAGTATTCTTGACATAACTGCTCAGGCTGACTTCCCAAATGAGTAGAGCAGCCGTTGTAAGGTGCGCAAAAACTAACAGCCTTCAGGCTACAGCCTAACGAACCTGAACAGTCACCTCTTGACATACAGATAAAGTCCCAGAAAAATGCTGGGGGTAAAGGAGAAAAAAAAGGGTTTGTAGTTGATTTTATTCTTGTATTTTTGATTTTTCTGGGTTACACTCCGCCAAAAATAACCTAGAAACGCTTTTCATAATTGTGACGGTTTGTATGTTATGGAACATGTCCTCCTTTTAAATATCACATATGAGCCACTTAAGATCATCAACTGGAAAAAGGCAATCACATTATTCCTGTTGGGGAAAGTGGAGGTTCTGGAGGAATATGGGCGTGAGATCCACTCGGTCAGCTTCACTATTAGACTGCCTTCGGTAGTCCGGCTACTCAGGCTGGTGAAGAGGCCGAAGTCTCCGGTCAAATTTTCCAGACAGAACATTTATGCAAGAGATAGGTATGCGTGTCAATACTGCGGGAGGAGGTATCCGCCCGAGGAACTCTCATATGACCATGTTATCCCCAGATCACGAGGCGGTAAGACCGAGTGGAAAAACATCGTGACCTCTTGTGTCCAGTGCAACAGGAAAAAGGGCGGGCGCACTCCAAAGGAGGCGCGTATGAAGCTTGTGAGGAAGCCCTCCCGGCCCACTTGGATCCCGGCCCTGAAAATTACCGTGGGCGTCAGGCAAGTGCCCAACTCATGGCGGGATTATCTTTATTGGAACGTGGAATTGTTGGAATAGTGCCTCATCAAGTTATAAAGGCGGCGATCTTTTCCGCGACCTGCTTAATTGCCTCCATGTCCCCCTTTTTGAGTTCCCATGTGGTCATGGGGAGTTCGGCGCCCCCGCTGGGACGGGGGATAAGATGGAGGTGATAATGCAGCACCACCTGGTTAACACCCCTTCCATTTAACTGGAGACACGCTACCCCGGCGGGGTTCAGGGCATGTTTAATGGCCTGAATGATTTTCTTTGAGGCGAGGTGTACTGCCGTCAGATCCTCGCTGGAGATCTCCCATAGGTCTTGGGCGTGCCTCTTGGGGATCACGAGTGTGTGACCTTCAGAGATAGGGCTTATGTCTTCGAAGGCAAAGACCTTAGCGTCTTCATAGACCTTGAAACTTGGGATTTCTCCTTTGATGATTTTACAAAAAATGCAGTCTTCCATTATTTCCTCCAATCACCGTTGGTCAGGATATTGATCCTTATCCTTTGGCCACGGTAGGCCTTAGATGGTCCTTTCAAAAACTCGACAACGATTCACTCATAAATAATTGTCGCTATTGTCCAAGAATGGTTTTTCTCGAATAGCATTTTGCCTTGCGGCAGTATAGAAAATAGCTTTCAAGATACACCACCTGTACATGTAGCTAATATTGTACAACTATCTTGGGATATCTCAAGACAAAAATTAAACCCAATATGGCTTTTCACAAGGACTTGGGCCACTCCAGGGCCCTCGACCGTGAGAGCCGTTGTTATGTCAAATAAATGTATTGACTATCGGCCTGTAATGCCTTACTATAAAGTAAGAATATTGTAAAATAGTAAGGAGGAAAATCCCATGGCATTAGCAACACTCACAACCAAGGGGCAGATAACTATTCCGAAAGCAGTTCGGGATTATCTGAGGGTGCACGCAGGAGATAAGATCGAATTTGTCATCACTGAAAATAGAGAAGCGCTTCTTAGGCCGATCACCAAGAAAGTAGACGATGTATTTGGAAGGTTACATGTGACAGGGAGGAAGCCGGTTTCTATTGAGAAAATGGATGCGGGGATAAGAGAGAATGTTCGGGAGAGATACAAATGAAGGCGTTGGATACTAATGTGCTGATTCGCTTCCTTGTGAGGGATGACGAGAAACAGGCCAAAATCGTTTACAGAATATTCAAACAGGCCGAATCCGATAAGGAAGTATTGTTTATACCTTTGATGGTTGTCCTTGAGACTGTATGGGTGCTTGAATCTGTTTATGAGATTCCCAGACAAAAGATAACAGATTCCATTAATGAGCTTTTACTAATGCCCATTCTGGAATTTGAAGCACAATCAGCAATTTTGAACTTTCTTTCTTCGGCACTGGATACCAAAATGGATCTGTCAGATCTTCTGATCGCGCATTCTGCGAGATTTTCAGGCTGTGAATCTGTGCTCACATTTGATAAACGCGCATCAAACTTCTGGCTTTTTCAACTACTCAAATAGCGTAACCGTTACATAGTAATCGCATTCACTCTGACACCCAAAGCCATGCCCTCTGGACTCGGATTCTTTATTATTGCCAAAATCGGTACGCCAAAGAATCCCCTATCCAAGATATCCGCCAAATTTTTCCAACCTGTAACATTGCAGGAGATAGGAGATAGTAAATCTAGAGAGATGAAAACCGAGATTTCATAACAGAAAAAAGATTTCTTCAAGTCTCCAAGAAATGCACTTCTGGTCAATACAAACATGGAGGGACTATGGAAAAAATGACCTATAGCCTTGAGGATGGAATTGCCCAGATCACGATGGATGACGGTAAAGCCAATTCAATGAACTGGATATTTTTTGAAGAGATGGGAAAAAGCATGGATCAGGCCGAGAATGACGGGGCGAAGCTACTTGTGATTAAGGGCCGCCCGGGTTTCTTCTCAGGTGGGCTTGACTTGAAACTGTTGCCCACCCTTTCTGCAAGTGAGATGGGAGATTTCGCCACAACGTTCGCCCGCACCATGCTTCGCGTTTTCTCGTTTCCAGTTCCCACGATAGCGGCATCTACCGGACATGCGGTTGCGGGAGGGGCTATGTTGACCTTCGCGTGCGATCGCCGTTTTTCCATCGATGGACCTTACCGGATTCAAATGAATGAGACATCGATTGGCATTGCCTTGCCCAACTGGATGTTTCTGATAGCCGAATCCGCCATTCCTTCTCAATGGCGCAACGAGGCTCTTCTTCACGCAAGGGCTTACAATCCCAACGAGGCTCTGGAACGCGGCATACTGGATGCCATAGCTAAAGATGCCGATAGTTTGGCAGCGCAAGTGAAGGCCGCGACTGCAGAACTGTTGAGTCTGAACTTACCCGCCTACGCGGCGAGCAAGAAGAACTTGCGGCAAGCAGGAATAGTACACGTCCTGGATCTCTTGGAAAAGGAGCTCTCAGGCCAAGCTTAGATTCCTTAACTTTAGACATTTTGGTTTACAAGGCATCAGACTTCTCACCGAGCCAAGAGAAGTTGATTAAGGCAAATAGGTTGCACCCAGGCTGGCGCGCAGGCTCTTTTGGCGATGTATGAGGTCTTCTACGAGACGGCTTAGAGGGGAGAGTTGACCGTCATTTAGCTGGTATAGGAGTTCATGGAGGGTCTTCAGCGCCGCTGGTATATAAGCCTCAAAATGCTTTTTGTGCATCATCGTTGCAAGGTATGAAAAGGCACCTAGTATCTGGAGGTTTCTCTGGATGGCGAGGTATGGAAAAGACCTCTCAAAGGGCCCGACCCATTCGTTGTTATGGGCCTTGACCAAGTCCAAGTACCCATGATAGATTTGGTGCCTCTGCCCGGAAGACAGACCGGCGTAAGGATCAATTAGGAGAGACGCCAAATCATAACCGAGGGGGCCTAGCCGGCCTCCCTGCCAATCAATGATCCCGATCTTTTCTTTTGAGACCATAATATTTCTGGATTGAAAGTCGCGGTGGAGGAATAAATTGTTATCGGCCCTGGAGGCGGTTTGGGCCAAGTGCACAAATGGGGGTTCAAGCTCGGGCCATTCCCTTTTGAGGCCCAGATAGTGATAAAGAAAGGCTTCTCTGAAGTAATCCGCCTCGTATTTACGCATTACCACATGGTCGTACTTTTCTGTCTGGCAGCACCATTTAGTGTCGAAATCCCGGGCACCCTCGATCTGAAGTCGAAAAAGGCGTTCGAGTACTTTTTCATAGGTGGGCAGAGGGTCTGACCCGGAAGCCACCAGGTCCTGAAGACGTGTATTGCCCATGTCCTCCATTATGAACCATCCACGGTCAAGATCATAGCGGTGGATCTGAGGTACGGGGACCCCTTTTCTGAGTAAGTGGGTTCCGATCATTGCATAAGCGAGGTTTTCACGCCTCAATGCCTCGCTTATCGGGGGATTGGCCATTGCAACAAGACGGGCCTTTGGCGTGGAAAGGGTTATGCGCCAAAAAAGGCGTTTTGAGCCATCACCAGGTATTTGCAGGAAATTCATATCGCTGGCTGGATTGCCACTATCTTTAAGAAAATCCTTAACAAATTTTTTTAGATCAGGATGCATGATACAAATATTCTGGTGCGGGATTAAAGATTGGCGCAAGATATACCGATAATAAATTTGAGAAACTACTCAGGTTGTCAGGCTCACGGTTCAGGGTTGGCTGCTTGAACTTTGAACCTGAGTAGTCATAGATAAACATTATATAGATATCAATAACCCGATTTTATTTCAACCTTGGGAATAGCGCTCCAGTAATAAATAAAGGGTCATGTCCAAAAGAGTTGATGATAGCCTAAGGGTCCTAGGGGTCAAGGATTCAGGGATTAGGGTGAAATGCCTAAGAATTACAAAGAACTGAAGCTCTGGCAAAAGTCCCATCAGCGTAACTACCCAGGTATTTAGTTGGAAGATTGTCTATCCATCTGATTAGTTACTTTTTGGAAAACAGACGCTTGAACCCTTGAATCCTCGAATCCTTGACCACTTTCTCCAAATTAATTGGGAGAAGAACCTAAATAAATAATTCTGGGGACAGAAAGGTGAAATGAGGATTTATGGAAGCTTACGTAGCCAGGCAGCCTATTTTCAATAAAAAAATGGAGAGATGGGGGTACGAGCTCCTTTTCAGAGATGGGATATCAGATTTCTTTCCAGAAATAGACGGCGATACCGCCACCTCTAAGGTCCTCTCCAATAGCTTTTTTGTCATCGGGATCGATCGCATATCGGCCGGGAAGAGGGTGTTCATCAACTTCCCTCAGGATTTTGTGGTCAGAAAGGTCCCCACCATGTTTCCACCGGAAAGGATCGGCATAGAAATTTTAGAGGAAGTAAGGCCGGACGAAGAGGTAGTCACGGCATGCAAGGAGATGGTCCGCAAGGGTTATGTGCTCGCCCTGGACGATTTTTGTTTTAGGCCCGAATTAGAGCCACTAATTGACCTGGCTAGTATCATAAAGATCGACTTTATGTCCACGCCTGCTGATGAAATGAATTCGTTAATTGATAAGTTGTCGCACTTTAAGGTTAAGCTTTTGGCCGAGAAGGTCGAAACCTATGAAGAGTTCCAACAGGCCCTGGACCTGGGATTTGGATATTTTCAGGGATACTTCTTCTCTAAGCCTCTGACATTGAAGGCCAAGGATATTTCCCCATCCAAGCTCAATCTGATGATGGTCATGGCCGAGGCCAACAGGGAGGATTTCAGGTTTGACGAACTGGAAAAATTTATCAGCAGTGACGTAGGTATCTCATACAAACTATTGCGTTATATCAATTCCGCCTTTTTTAAACGGGTCCAGGAGATATCCTCTATCAAGCACGCCATTGTCCTTTTGGGAGAGAAAGAGGTGAGGCGTTTTGTTTCACTAATCGCCATGGCGGGGCTGGCCTCGGACAAACCTAACGAGCTTGTCAGGTCATCGATTATCAGGGCCAGGATGTGTGAGCTTTTAGGTCCGGGCGGTTTAAAAAAGGATGGATCGGAGCTTTTTACGGTGGGACTTTTCTCCCTCATTGATGCCATACTGGATGATTCAATGGAGAACATTTTGAAAAAACTGCCATTGTCTGAGCGGATAAAAGACGCCCTGGTGAAGGGAGAGGGGGAACTGGCCGATTATGTAAATATTATCTCCTTTTATGAGGTGGCTGACTGGGCAGGGGTTTCAAGGATGGTTGCAAAGACCGGAATCGAGGAGAAAAAGATCCCAGAATATTATTTGGAGGCCGTGGGCTGGGCAGACAGCTCCCAGGTATTCTAAAAGACCTTGTCAACCAGGTCATGCCCTACTACTCTTGAGGACGTTACGATGCTGTCAATGACCTTTGTCCGCTTCTTGATTCTGACACGATCCCAGAGGATGGACCTTTTGACCTCTGCCCCTTTTTCTATGCGTGTCCCTTCGCCGATGATTGCCCAATCTTCCAGCCTGGCGGAAGGATGAACTTTATGGCCAGGCCCCAGCAAAAAGGCATGGTCCCCCAGGGTCTTTTTGTTGGCCTGGATATAGCCCTCGATGGTTCCTATATCCCTCCAGTCATGTCCTGTTGATATGTATGCCTTGATCGGTTTGCCCAGCTTAATCAATTTGCGATAACAATCGATGATATTCGAAAAGACCCTATCAGGGATGTAATTCAAGAGCCCTGGCTCAATAATATGAATTCCGGTGAAGGCAAGTCTGCCGGGCCGGCCCCGGCCCTTGATGTCCAAAATGTTCAATTGGTCATCGATCTGGATTTGGTTGAAGGGTTCATAGTCATGGAGGACTAAGGTCGCCAGGCCCTTATTGTTTTGGTGCGCTCTATAGGCCTTGGTCAGATCAATGTCTGTCAGGATGTCGGCGTTGATAACCAGGAATGGTTCATAATCCCAGAAGTCTGCAACGTTTTTGATGCCCCCTCCGGTACCCAGGATATGCGGTTCTACTCGGACCTGGATGTCCATCTCGAAGGGCCTGCCTTCATCCAGGTGTTTTACAAGCTGGCGGTGATGGTGATGGGCATTGACCACGACTTCGCTGAAGTGATGATCCTTGAGATATTGTATTACCCTATTAATGACCGGCCTATTCCCTATTGGGACGAGTGCCTTTGGTCTGTTTGAAGTAAGGGCCCCCAGCCTTGTGCCAAGGCCTGCAGCAAGAATCATCGCCTTCATGCGGAACCTCTTTTGATTTCAATTGCTGTTAACTGATATACATGTTATGTAAGGATGTCAATTAGATATTCATGGGGCCTTGTGGCCCAGGGAATCAACGTTAGCCCTTAAGCCAAACATGCATCCCACACTAGAGCTCTCAGAACTTGACACAAAGATCGGTC
>CAYYPQ010000009.1:0-81621 GCA_964473615.1 uncultured Desulfobacteraceae bacterium | reverse complement strand
GACATCGGTCATTGAAACAGATGTACATGTAATCATTGTCCCACGTCTGGCAGAACGGGTTGTCGGGCACGAGCCATTTTTTCAATCTTTCGCCGCAATAGGGGCATTCTAGGGTTTCTTTCACCTTTGTTTTCCTCTTATCGATTTCCGCCGGGTCGGGTTTTTCACCGAATGGCAGGGTGACCTTTGGCCGTTTTTTTCTTGCTGGATCTCCCCCCTTTTTCTCGGCATATACCGCGTAAATTGGATCGCTCGGGATGTCCAGGTGGGCATACTTGTCATCCACCGGACGGGGTTTGCCCTTGGAGACAAAAATGGTCGTTTCATCAAAGCACTTTGCCAGCGTGAAAAACTCTTCTACAAGGATGATCCGCTCCTCTCCGCCTGCGTCCTGCCAGGCCTTGACCACTTTTTCCGGGAAAAAACGGTTCGAAAAGAGAACCAGGAAAAGACCACCAGGTTTTAGGACTCGGCCCACTTCCCGGAAGATCTCCGCCGGGTTTGTCATGTAGTCCACAGAGACTGTGTTGAGAATCACATCGAACGTGTTAGCGGGAAAAGCTAATACTGGTTCTTTGTTAAGATCGTGAATCACCCTCTCGGTCAAAACTTTATTCTCTTTGAGTTCATGCTCATTCAGCCCCAGTCCGACAACGCGAGAGGGTTGCAGTCCAGGGGGGATGTGAGAATCCCACCCGGCCATCAAGTCCAGGATCGCCGGGTGATCTTCCACGTTAAGTTCCCCGATAACCTTTTCCACGGTTGACAGGGCAAGGGAATCCAGGTGACTGACAAATCGATCCTTCTTATAAAACAGACTGTCGTCCCCGTTATCCACTCGAGAAAAAGAATCGGCCGAAAAAAAAGAGCGGTATTTTTGTGTTTTCTGCATCATATAACCTCCAATTGAACCCACGGTTAAACCTATGGTCTTCCGCGAAGGCGGACAAAAAAGCCGGGTGGATAGAAGATCCTGTAACCCGGCTCGTAGCCCCTTTTTCAGGGCGGGTTTGTGTAGCGGGCGTTATCTCAGTTACAAAGTAACCATCAGGTTCCCATTGTCAATCGACAGGACTTGGTCGCGGGTCGCCAGGCCATCATGTTGATATTCAAGTAATATCTTCCCAAGAATACTCATTTTGAGGCTGTGAAAATTGCTACATCTAAGACGTCATGTTCATTGTTAATTGGGAAACCTGGTCCTCAGGGACCGTCAAAGATCCCGCTACGCGGGAGTCAGAGAAATTAGGCTATGCCGTACCAGAAATCAAGACTGTGAAGTGAACTAAAGTTCGAAGTGAACTAAAGTGAACTAAAGTTTTGGCATGAAATTCCTTAACTTTAGGCACCTTAGACATTTTAGATCACTTTAGTCACTCCAGCGATACGCGGGTAAACAAGGCCCCCTCTGGGGACAAGCCAAAGCCGGGCCCTCTGGACCCGGATTTTTTACTATATTCAGCCACTTAACTTGGTTCGACCCGACACCAGCTTGCTGCCCGGGAAAGTATTGAAATAATCTTCTGTTGGAGTATGATAAGTTCCGGTCTTCATGTTTCACTTCATGGTGGAAATGAAGACCCGGTACCTTTCCGAATATCCTGTCCCGCTCAAGGCGGAACTGAAATGATGAATGGCGAGGCGGAGGCGCCGAAGCCCGAAGGTTTCAATGCGGGTTTCCCTTCTGCTTCCGGAGGAGAATAGTCATGGCTAAATCGAAGGACACCAAAAAAGATGTCAAGAAGAAGAAAAGCAAATCATTAAAGGAAAAGAGGCAGGAAAAGCGGGATAAGGGGAAGAAAAAGGCGGAATAGGTCAAGCAGAACCCCCATACCCGCATTTGGGATGCCGCCGTCAAGGACCCAATGCTTATCAACCCGGAAGAGGCGTTTTAACCGGCATTATCCATCAAGCGATCGAATCCTCCAAACATCATCTGCTCTCAATTCTCATTCATTCCAGCCGCCCGGTCTCCGGAAAACAGTTTCGAATACTCGCCGTAGCCTTCCTTTTCCAGGTCCTCTTTGGGAATGAAACGGAGGGCCGCAGAATTCATGCAGTACCTGAGCCCGGTAGGAGGCGGACCGTCGTTGAAGACATGCCCGAGGTGCGAATCTCCATGCTTGCTCCTGACCTCGGTGCGGGACGTGAATAGACTCCGGTCTTCCTTTTCCACGATGTTAGCCGGTACAAGGGGCCTGGTAAAACTGGGCCAGCCGGTTCCCGACTTAAACTTGTCACGGGAACTGAAAAGGGGCTCGCCTGAAACAACGTCCACGTAGATGCCCTCCCTTTTATTGTTCCAGTATTTATTCTTGAAAGGCGGCTCGGTTCCTTCTTTCTGCGTCACATCATACTGCAACGGGGTCAGTTTTTTCCGCAGCACGTCGTCGGCGGGTTTCATATATTTCGACCCGATGGGATCCTCCGCCATCTTTTCTTTTTCATCGCCCCAGACCTTCTTCAGGAACTGATCACGACCGGAATGCCAGCGATAGAATTTGTACCGGACGGGATTCTTTTTGTAATAGTCCTGATGATAATCCTCCGCTTTGTAGAATTTGGTAAACGGAACGATCTCCGTTACAATGGGCTTATGGAAACGGCCCGATTTCGCGAGCGCCGTCTTCGACTCTTCCGCGAGGCGCTTTTGCTCCTCATTGTGATAGAAGATAACGCTCCGGTATTGCGACCCCCTGTCCACGAACTGCCCACCCGCGTCGGTCGGATCCACGTGACGCCAGAAATAATCCAGCAGCTCTTTGTAGGAGACCTTTTTGGGATCATAAATCACCTGCACCGCTTCCACATGTCCCGTTCCTCCGGCTGAGACCTCCTCATAGGTAGGGTTTTCCGTGTGGCCGCCGGTATAGCCGGATATAGCCTCAACCACACCGGGGACCTTTTCAAAGTCCGACTCCACACACCAGAAACAACCGCCTGCAAAGGTGGCGGTGGCCAGGCCGCTTTGTTGGTTTGCCATCGTGTTTCTACTCCAGAAGTGGAGGCCGACTGCAAGTGCCCCTGCCAGAATCAATATTGTAAAAAGTACACCCCACCTCATATCAATCACCTCCTTAAAGTTGTAAGGTTCTTCGTCCTTGAACCGATCGGAAAACCGATTGGAGGCGGCTTCCCTTTTTTCTTCGCTTTCATTTGAAGATAAACACACCACATGGAAAATGAGTCACGAAAGTGTAAAATTTCAGTCACAATGTGGATCCCGGGAGAAAAGTGCGGCAGGTTCTTGCGTTTTGGCGGATATTCTGCAATTATTCTTTAATCGTTTCATTCTGATCACCTCTTTGAGGTGACCATTCATCAAAACAGCACTCCCTTGGAATCGAAAGAGGTTCCCTTCCAGAGAATTTCAATTCGAACTGGTCACGAACAGGGAATTTACAAAGGCCCTTGGAAATGCCATGGGGAAGCCCACCTTTCTGCCGGCGGGTCCTCCACCCCGTATTCTTCATAGAGTGCAAAGGGCCCTTCTTTTGCTCTTAGACCCTTCCATAATCGTCCTCTGATCGCTCGATGTCGTCTTCGCCAAAGTAATCACCTGTCTGGATCTCTATAAACACCAGGTTATCATCGCCCGGGTTCCGGATGCGATGCCAGGTTCCAACCGGGAGGTCAATGGCCTGGCCGCTGGTTAGGGTCCTATCTTTTCCGTTTTTTGTCACGACCGCCTGCCCATTAAAGACGTACCAGTGCTCGGAGCGGTGGGTATGGCGCTGGTAGCTAAGGCGCTGATGGGGGTAAACCGTGATTTTTTTTACCTTGTGGTCAATTTCATCGGCCAGGATATAATAAAACCCCCAGGGCCGGTGATCCTCGCGCCTGCCCTCTTGCCGTATCTTTTCGTAGGTCCGGATATACTGATCCACCATGCGATCCACACTGAAGCTGTCCTCAATCCACCTGCGGCATTTGGCGCGGTCAATTTCGCGAATCCTGGGAACGGCCTCTGCCATTTCGTCCACGCTGGTCACCAGGAAGCCTGTACGGCCGTCGGCTATCACCTCGGGCATGCTGCCGCGTTTGACCGCAATAACCGGGGTGCCGCAGGCCATGGCCTCGATTACGGATAGACCGAAGGGCTCATCAAAATTGATGGGATGGAGAAGGGCGTAAGCCTGGCCCAATAGTTCATTCCTCTTATCCGGTCCGGCGCTGCCTACGTAGATTATCCGGTCATTATCTAAGTACGGCCTGACCTCGCGCTCGAAATATCTCTCGTCCTGGATAATCCCCGCAATGATGAGTCTCATCCCAGTCTTTTTCGCGATCTCGATGCATTCCTTTGTCCCTTTTTCATGGTGAATGCGTCCAAAGAAAAGAAGGTAATCGCCGGCATCGGGCCGAAAACTAAATTGAACCAGGTCAATCCCGTGATGAATGGTGGCGATGTAATTGAGCTCCGGGTTTTTATCCGCTTCACTGATGGCCACGTAGTAGGCTCGGTCATTATATTTCTTAAACACCGGCAATATTCTGGGCGATGAGAATCCGTGGATGGTGGTGACAACCGGTGTGGAGGTCATGTTCATGTATGTCAGGGGCAGGTAATCGAAATGGTTATGGATCACGTCAAATTCGTCGCCCCGCTCGAAGAGCTCGGAGATGTGGAGACATTCCCAGACCTTGGGCAGAAGATCCTTGTCCTCCTCGTAACCCTTTGGGCTAACAGAAATGAGCCTTCCCCTGGTTTCGGAGTCCCCTGTTGCAAAGAGGGTTACGTCCACGCCGCGTCGCACCAGGCCTTCGGTCAAAAGGGATACGATGTTCTCCCATGGGCCGTAGTCCCTTGGCGGAGTTCGCCACGCAATGGGAGAGAGCATAGCTATCTTCATGTCCTTAATTCCACTCCATTTGATTGTGTATTTTCAGCCAGCCCAAAATGTCTGGGCTGAAGGAAATCCAGATAAGTGTACCCACGCTGGCAAAGGCAGACACGGGTCGATGCAGCATGGCCCATCGGCCGCCGAACTGGACAGGGAATAGGGCCGTGTCCTTTGTCTTCCGGCGGCATGGCGACCCCTTTCCGCTCAAAGTTCTTGAAATCCCTGGTTGTGGTATCGTGTAAAAAGTTCTTTAAATCAATGCCTTGACATCAGTTGTCCTTTCAAAAATTGTAGATGTCTAGCTGAAATGACGGCGCCCTCCCGACAATCACTCAGAACAGACACCACTATTCGCTCGAAGTGGAGCGAATCATTTTGAAAAGGGCTAAAAAACAGAATATATCAACCCATCACAAAAATCATTGAAATAAAAACTCTATTTTAAGTCACATGCAAAAAAAATCAAGGGGGATGCCTTTTCGCGTTTGTGGCGCAATGAAAGGGTGCCAGCACGACCAAATGGGCAAGGTGTTGTGCGCCGCATTGCCTTTTATTATGATGGGTGTTATGAATGTGTGTCCCTGGTGTCCCGGGGGATTTTATGGGGCCTTGGGAAGTGTTATAGAGGTAATTGACTCATGAAACAGATCATACTAGGAACTGCAGGCCATATAGACCACGGTAAAACCTCCCTTATTAAGGCATTGACCGGGATAGATACTGACCGGCTCAAGGAGGAAAAAGAGCGGGGCATCACCATTGAACTCGGATTTGCACACCTTGAACTCCCTGGAGGCAAGCTCCTCGGTATTGTGGATGTGCCAGGCCATGAAAAATTCGTCAAGAACATGGTGGCGGGTGCCACTGGTATCGACCTGGTGGCCCTCGTCATTGCCGCGGATGAAGGGGTCATGCCCCAGACCAGAGAGCACCTGGAGATCTGCCAGCTTTTAGATATCCACCACGGTCTTGTGGTCCTCACCAAGATCGATATGGTGGACCAGGAATGGCTTGAGCTGGTAAGAGAGGATGTCAGCGAATACCTCTCCGGGACCTTTCTGGCTGACGCGCCCATTGTGGAGGCCTCTTCGTCCACTGGAGAAGGCATAGATAAGCTCGTAGCAACCCTTGATGCCCTGACAAAGGACATCCCGGAAAAGGAAGTGGGCCACGTCTTCCGTCTACCGATTGACCGGGTTTTCACCATGAAGGGTTTTGGTACTGTGATTACCGGAACCGCTGTTTCAGGAAGAATTAACACGGGAGACGATATCACCATATACCCACACCTGATATCATCAAAGATACGCGGGATTCAGGTCCACAACAGGGAAGTCCAGGAGGTCAGGGCGGGGCTTCGCACTGCCGTGAATCTGCAAGGCATTGAAAAGGCCTCCGTACATCGTGGCCATATCCTCGCAACTAAAGATGCACTCAGACCCACCTACATGGTCGACGTTATACTGGACCTTCTCCCCAGCGCCCCGAGAAAAATCAAGAATCGCACCAAGGTACGCTTCCATACCGGCACCTCCGAGATCATATCCACGGTGGTCCTCCTGGACCGGAATGAGCTCGAGCCAGGTAAGGGCTGTTTTGCCCAGATAAGGCTTGATGAGTCCACGGCCGTGCTCAGAAATGACCGGTATGTACTGCGCAGTTACTCCCCCGTCAGGACCATAGGAGGTGGTGAAATCCTGAATGCCCTCCCAAAAAAGAAGAGGCGGTTTTCAGAGGCGGCACTCTCAGAGATGAAGGTGCTTCATGAGGGTGGGGCGGATGAAATTGTGGAGATGTTTGTGGCCCAGGGTCGCTTCATGGGGACGGGACAGGCCGAGCTTCCTTTTCTTGCCAACATGAGCAGGAAACGCCTGGACGACGTCCTGAAGGGCCTGAAGGCCAAGAGACGTGTGGTTCAATATGACAAGGAAAATCAAGTCCTAATCCATGCGGATTTTTTGCAAAAGGCCAGGAACGAATTGGTGGAGACCGTTTCCAAATACCATAAGGATTTCCCGCTGAAGGTAGGGTTGCCAAAGGAAGAACTGCGATCAAGGACAACCGGTTCCAGAAATTCCAAGCTCTTCAATTTCATCATCAATATGTTGACCAAAGAGGGGCAAATCGTGCAGGAAAAAGACCTCGTTCGTCTCAAGGATCATCGGGTGACTCTGGCACAGGACCAGGAAAAGGCGCGAAAGAGGCTAGAGGAGATCTACTTAAAGGGGGGGTTACAGCCTCCTTATTTTAAGGAGATTAAAGATGAGTTACCCGGAAATACAGCGGCCGAGGTGCTTGCTGTGATACTTAAGGGAGGGGCGTTGCTGAAGGTCAAGGAAGACCTCTATTTTCACAGAAAGTCAATCGATGAATTGCAGAAGAGGCTTGTCGATTTTCTGAAAAAAAACGGTGAAATAACCACCCCGCAGTTTAAGGATATGACCGGTGCGTCCAGGAAGTATACCATCCCCCTTATCGAATACTTCGACCGGGCCCAGGTTACCGTCAGGGTGGGGGATAGCCGGGTGCTCAGAAAGAAATGAGGCCGTGTTATGGAAAAGGTCTTCCGTGAATTGAATTCTGCTCTGGCGCTGGGATCAAGAGGGCATATAGCCATTGTGGGGGGAGGTGGAAAGACGACCGCCATGTTTGCCCTGGCAGGGGAATTCTGTAAGAGGGGCAATCCTGTTGTAACGACAACCACCACAAAGATTTGGCTTTGGGAGGCAAGGCAGACACCCAGGGTGTTTTTTGCATCGGGATACCCTGTTGGAAATGACCTCAAGAGAGAGGTGAAGAGGTATGGCCATGTATTCGTCTGCCAGAAGGTAAATTCATCTGGTAAAGTGGCTGGAATTTCCCCTGGGCTGGCCGATTCAATTTACCTTGCCCCTTGGCTGGACTACCTTGTTGTGGAGGCCGATGGTGCTTCCGGGCGGCCCGTAAAGGTGCCCGCTGAACATGAACCCGTTATTCCGGTTTCTGCCACCGAGGTGGTGGCAGTCATGGGGCTTGAGTCCCTTGGTGCTCCTTTTTGTGAGGCGAACGTTTTCAGGGGAGATAGATTTGAGCGGATTACCGGGCTTCGACCCGGTGAAATCATGACGCCATCGAGTGTGGCAAAAATCTTTGCAGATCCAGAAGGGATTTTTAAGGGATCCCCAAGATCCGCAAGGAGGGTAGTATTTCTTAACAAAATGGATCTGTTAAGGGATGTCATGGACTCCCAACTGCTTTCCCAACGCATCCTTAAACTCTCAGAGATCAGAATAGACCGTGTGGTCATAGGGTCCTTAAATCAAGGCAACTTTATAGCAATGGAGAATGGGAGGTGAAAAGGATTTACCAGGCAATGAATGAGCAGATGGGCGCGGGTCGTTTTTCGGTCCTCGTGACCATTATCAGGCAGGCAGGTCCCTCGCCACGGGGGATTGGGGCAAAATGCCTCCTCACCCAAGATGGTTCCTTGATCGGTACAATCGGTGGGGGTCGCCTAGAGGCCCAGGCCCTTGAAGAGGCCAGGAAAATCTTTGATTCAGGCAGGCCAAAACGACTGAAATTTGACCTCAAGGGCAAGGACGTGGAAGGAACGGACATGCTCTGTGGCGGAGAGGTAGAAGTCTTTTTGGAACCCGTCCCACCCGAAAAGGGCTATATCTCTTTGTTCCGAGAGGTGCTGAATATTTATAACCATGGCGGCACAGGAGTTCTGGCAACGGTTGTGGACCCTGATAAATACCAATCCCAAGGAGTTCTTAAGGACCTTTTAAGGCCTGGTGAAGGGCATATGGGAAGGCCTTTGGTTAGTCCCGAATTGGAACAAAGACTCCTGGGTCGTATGGAGGACATGCTGTCCCAGGGCGGGCCAATGACCATAACCCTATCCGAGGAGAGTGGGCCAGTTGATATCTTTGTGGAGCCGATAGCCTCACGTAGATACCTTTATGTGTTTGGCGGGGGCCATATTTCCAGGGAGGTTGTCCCCCTTGCAGGCCGCGTTGGTTTTGAGGTGGTGGTGATTGATGACAGGAAGGATTTTGCAGATCCCGATCTCTTTCCCGAGGCCAGTAAGGTCCTGGAGCAATCCTTTGAGGAGATAATGGAGCGCCTGGATATCGATGAGGGCTCTTTCATTGTTATTGTAACACGTGGTCATTTGCATGATGAGGAGGTCCTGGCTCAGGCCCTTAAGACAAATGCCAGATATATCGGCATGATCGGAAGCGTGCGCAAGCGAAGTATTATTTTTGAAAGATTACGGAAGGGGGGCTTCAAAGAGGAGGATCTTGGCCGGGTTCATTCTCCAATCGGACTGGAGATTGGCGCAGAAACCCCCGAAGAGATTGCGGTCAGCATTGTGGCGGAATTGATCAAGGCGCGAGCCAAACGCTTGGAATAGGAGGAGATAGTAATGACATTAGAGGCAGAACAGTCGTATAAGGGCTGGCTCTGGCAAAAGCTGGGGGAGCGATGCATCAAAAATCTGAAGAAACATGGATTTGATGCGCATCTTGTGGAGGACACGGATTCAGCGCGCGGTCTGATCCTGGGAATGATTCAGGGGTTTGAGAGTTTTGGCTTTGGAGGTTCAGACACCACCAGGACCCTGAGGATTATAGATGAATTAAAAAAACGCGGCAAGACCATCTATGACCACTGGCAGCAGGGCCTGAGCCTTGAAGAGGATCTGGAGATTCGTCTGAAGCAGGGACGCTGTGACTGTTTTTTATGCAGTGCAAATGCCATCTCTGCCACGGGTGAGGTGGTGAATGTTGACGGCGTTGGTAACCGGACCAATTCTATGAGTTTCGGGCCCAAAAAGGTGGTGATCGTTGCAGGGATGAATAAGGTGACTCAGGATCTTGAGGGGGCACTTAGCCGGGTGCGGGAGGTGGCGGCTCCCATGAGGGCCAAGAGCCTCAACATGGAAACACCCTGTGTGGAGACGGGCGTGTGCAATGACTGCAATTCTCCACAAAGGATTTGTCGTATCACCGTAGTCCTCCACCGTAAACCCATGTTTACGGACGTCACTGTCATTCTGATCAACCAGGCGTTAGGGTTTTAGACCCCCAAAAAGACGAGCAAAGGTATCCTGGTAGGTTTTCAAGACCCGTTCACCAAAACAGACAAACATTACCTGCTCCGGGGTCTGATTCTTTTCCAGGAATATCTTGGTCTCCTTAAGGGCAATCTCTGTTGCCTTTTCTAACGGGAACCTGTAGGCGCCAGTGCTGATGGATGGGAAGGCGAGGGTCTTTGCGCCCAGTTTTGCGGCCGCGTCCAGGCTGTTTCGGTAACAACCGGCCAGCAAGTTGTCCTCGTTTTTGTCTCCGCCTCTCCAGATGGGTCCGACCGTATGGATTACCCATTTTGCCGGGAGCCTATATCCCTTGCTCACCCTGGCCTCGCCCGTGGGACATCCTCCAATCTTGCGGGTCTCTTCCAGAAGCTCCGGCCCGGCGGCGCGATGGATGGCGCCGTCCACGCCTCCACCTCCCAGCAAGGAGTTATTTGCCGCATTGACAATAGCGTCTACCTCCTGTTTGGTGATATCACCCTCTATGATTTTTACCCTATGTTTCATTTAGATCACCTCCTGTTTTTCTGTCATGGCTCGAACTTGTTGAGTCCCCCTGCCACCCCAAGGTAGATCTCCCTGATCCCCTTTTCAAAGGCCTCGCGGTTCATCTTCCCCTTGGCCTCTCCCCTGTCCCACCAGCCGATCTGGTTGAGGTGATCCGCGTCGATCTTTCCCAAAAAATATCGCTCTTCCCACATGGCGGACTTGAGGGATACCAGGCCGTCATTTTCCCCTTCTTTTCTCCAGATAATCCGGTAGGATGGCCTGAGGGGCGCAAAGGTTCGGTCCAGGGGTTGTACTCCGGCGATGGTCTGATAGGCAACAGTATTATACCGTTCAAAGTCTTCCCAGAGCCGATTAAAGCCACGGCAGTATTCCCTTGAGAGGTTTTTAAAGCCGCGGAGATCCAGAGACAACACGGTACGTACTATTGCGATCACACCTCCGAATCTCTTGAGCCCCCAGTCAGCGAAGGAAGTGCCCAGGTGGGGCGTACCAATGGTCGTCAGGGAGGCCACGTGATCTTCCATGTGGTAATGGTTGATCATATAGCGTGCGTCAAGTCCTCCCATGCTGTGGGCAATAATATGGACTCTGGGATGGCGTTCGAAGTTACGGGTGATCCTATTTAGTTCACCTCTTAGGTCCCATGCACGTCTCTTGATGTCTGCTGCCCAGCTCACCCGGCTATGAAAGGCATCATATCCGCTGGCCCTCAGGGTGCTTCTGATTTTCCGGAAGTAGTGATAACGGTCATCATCGGGCCTATGACTCAGGCGGACGCGGGAGAGCACCCAGTCAAAGGGACAAATTCCATGTGCAAGAATGATGGGATAGGAGCAGGGCATGGTTAGAATCTACAGGAGGATGGGAATATTTGTCAAATCCTATGGGCCAAAGAGAAATTCCTTGAGAGTGAGGAGGGCATAGAGAATAAGGACACCAAGAATGGAGTAGTGAAGACATTTACCGAGACGTTTTCCTGCAACAGGGAGAAGAAAGATGCATAACACAACCATGCCTGGAACCAGTAACCCCGCATAGAAGGGTGGTAGGAATCTGAGGAGACACTGGATGCCCAGGAAGAACCAGGGTCCCTTCACCAGGCCCACAATAGCATCAGGTGGAATATCCATCCAAGGGTCAATAAAGATGGCAAAGAGAAAGAGGCCGACCGTGGTAACGAGAAGGAATGAAGCATCTGGGAGCCATTCGCGGGTGTGGGCGTTGAGGAGATAGAATATGAGTGGGGGAAGAAAGATACAGTGGTATAGGTAGGGCAGGAAAAAAAGGCTGTCTCCAGGCAAGATAAAAAAGTTGGAAAGGCGGTTCCCCACCAGAGGAACAGTGCGCAAGATATTCATAAAGATCCGAGCGGCAAAAAGACCTTCCTTGTCCCCTTTGAGGATGAAGCCGGTAAAGAGGGCAAGAAAACACAGGGCGAGGGAGATTATGAGAAGGGACCACTGTCTTGGGCCAAATGTCCGGTAACGCCGCCTTAGAAAGTGATCCAGGGTATGGAGGGACATCAGGATCACAAAGAGTTGACCTGAAGCGTAGTGGAGTTGCCTAAAAAATCGTCCATAAGGGACGACAGAGGTGATCTCCTCTACGTTCTGAAAGACATTCCCCATAGGCCGGTAATGGAAACTGAGAATGGCTCCGGATATCAGGCAGAGTAGCAGGCTGGCAAGCCCCAGGCGGGGGAAACATCTGGACAGGTTTTTATTGCGATATTCAGCGAGCAACATTTTTTGTTCCTATAGCTTAAGAGTGACTACCAGTTCTCCCTTGCCTTTTTTGTCTATGGGAAGGACCTGGAGGTCTCTCTTGGCAGGGCCTGCAATTCGTTTTCCGGAGATGTCAAATTGGCTTCCATGGCAAGGACATCGGAATTTCAGGGAAACAGGGTCATAGTTTAGTGTGCAGCCCAGGTGGGTGCAGCGGGCTGACAAGGCCCGATGACTTCGGCCAATGGGCACCAAAAAGACACCTTCCTTATATAGGATCGGTTGAGGGTCTTTTAAAAGATGAAAAATCACCCGTTTGTCACGAGGCTTTCTAAACGTGAGGAAGGCCAGGATGGGGTAGGAAAGAACGGCTGCACCAATTGAACAAAGCACACGAAAAAGGTTATTCCTCAAGAAGGCCCTCCTGTCCATACACTTTTTCCCCTTATCTTGATTTATCCTGACGCGTTTTGCCTGCATGCCATTAAAGGTACGCTTCTGGTGGAAAAATGCAAGGGTAGCCTAATATGAAAAGGGGTGTTGAAAATCAAGACCGCCATGTTGTAAATAACTACACCAAGTGTAATAGTTTGAAAATCAAGATAATTTCTTTCTAAATGACCTTAGAAGACAGCCGGTTTTGCCCTATGGTGTTGGAAAATCCCTCTACGATTTTTGAGGCCACCGTCCAATCACGGGCATGCAGTAGATCCATAAACTAATTTATCCTGTCGATTCAGCCATATATCTACATCCTCCCCCTTTTGGCATCCATATTGCTCTATTATAATAAAAAAACATTCAATTTTTTGAAGAAGGAGCGAGGGAAATGGCAAAAGAGATAAAAGAAAATATGAGAGGTCAGGTCGGGTACGGTTCTTCTTACAGGAAGGGTGCATCTCAAGATTTGAAGGCAAGAGAGGAAATTGGAGCGGTTTTGGGGGGCCAGGTATGGATGGTCAGACCGGATAAGAAGGGACAAAGTGCTAACCCCTGCATCTGGATGCAGGCGGGTGTGGTGGAATTTAAGAATTGCAATAATTACTATGACTGCACCACATGTAAGTATGATCTGGGAATGGAAAAGAAGGCATCACAGGGGAGGCAGATGACCTGGCAGGATGCCATGAGGAGACGTTCAGGCCTGGAAAGGGTCTGCCGTCACAGCCTCACCAACAGGATCGCTAAACGGCAGTGTGCCTATGATTATGAGTGCTCTCACTGCGATTTTGACCAGTTTTTTGAGGATGTCTGGACCACGAAAACCAGAGGATTTCCTACTGAGGTGCACAGGGTAAAGGGTTTTGAGGTTCCCATGGGCTACTATTTCCACAATGGGCACGCATGGGCGCGTATCGAAAGTGGGGGTTATATCCGGGTGGGGATGGATGATTTTGCCCTGAAACTCCTGGGAAAGGCAGATGCACTGGATCTCCCTTTGATGGGAAAAGAACTGGACCAGGATACACCTGGTTGGGGATTAAAACGGGGCAACAATGCGGCTGATGTCCTCTCTCCTGTTGATGGTGTTATTATGGAAGTGAATTCCGGAGTTAGAGATGACTCCGGGTTGACCAACCGTGAGCCTTACGGTGAAGGGTGGCTATTCGTTCTTCGCAACCCTGACCTCAAGAAGACCATGAAAAATCTGATGGATGACATTACTGGATTGGGATGGCTGGATGGCGAAGTCTCCAAATTGGAAGGTATGATCGAAGAAGTGGCTGGCCCACTTGCCGCTGACGGTGGCCATCTTGCAGATGATATATTTGGCAATTTGCCTGGCCTGGGATGGGAAAGTCTTACCAGTACCTTTCTAAAGACCTGATCGATTTGATAAGGCAAACGACCGTGAACACTGGACCCTGAACCTGAGCACCCGGGCAGATACAAATGGAGAATAGCAAAATGGATCAAACAGCTATGGAAAAGCGGGCAGTAAAAGAATATTCCCCTTGCATCTGGATGCAGGCGGGGGTTGTACGCAAGAAATACTGCTACAGAGATTACCAGTGCAGGGATTGCAGGTTTGACAGGGCGTTACGTTGTGCTGCCCGTGAAAACCGGGACCAGAAGAGACAGACTGCCAAGTCGCGCGGAAAGCGTGATAAGATCGTTTTGTGGCAAGACAGACTTAGGGAACGGCCCCAGTTGCAGCGGCCATGCATTCATCACATGAAGGGAAACATCGAGTACAGATCATGCACCAATGACTACCAGTGCCGAAACTGCGATTTTGACCAGTATTTCTTCGACGAATACACAGTCCATGCCGTGGTAGCCCCGATCGAATCTTTTGAAGTTGGGGGATTTAGGATACCCCAAGGCTATTATTTTCACCAAGGGCATATGTGGGTCAAGCTGGAGCAAGGCTCTTCCGTGCGTATCGGGATTGATGATTTTGCCCTCCGGGTCCTGGGCCCGTTTGATCGCATAGAGTCTCCTCTCATGGGCAAACAGGTTGAGCAGGGAAAACAGGCCATATCCATCATTCGAGACAATAACACGGCCGAGATGCTCTCCCCAGTTACCGGGGTCGTAACCTCCATCAACTCGAGTTTACGTGAACAGGGCGAGCGGGCTAACGAATCTCCTTATACCGAGGGATGGGTGATGACTGTTCATTCACCAAGGCTGCGGGAAGATCTGAAGCACCTTTCTATTAATGAGGAGACAAAGGCCTTTATAGGAGATGAGGTGGATCGTCTTTTCCAGGTGATTGAAGAGGTTGAAGGGCCTCTAAGTGCCGACGGAGGCCTCCTTGGCAATGACATCCTTGGCAAAATCCCCAAGCTCGGTTGGAAAAGGCTTACACATCTGTTCCTCCGCAATTAATGCATTTTGCATTTCCCTCCAAAGGCTGAAGGCTACCCGCCCTTCAGCCTTTCTATTTCATCTATAAGAAGGACACTGCAATACCTGCATAGGTGATTGGATTTTCTATCCACATCTGCCATCGCGTGACAGTAGTGCATGATACATCCAGGATCTTTGCAATGACGAATGCTGAAGGTGTGCCCCAGTTCATGAATTGCCTCTTTAATAACTCTCCAATGATATTGTTCCTCTTGACCTATAGAAGCCAAATCTTGTTTGAGCCGGTTTGTGGAAATGATAGAGGCCCTCCCTCCCAACTGTGCTTCACCGTAAACATGGGTCAAAATGGGGATAAAGAGGTCTTCCCTCGTAATTCCCAAGACTTTCAAAACTCCGGGAGGTGCCTGCCTGTCCAAGGCATCCAGGATCAGGGTCGAATTATATTGCCTCCTCTGGCGGTCTAGGGCAAATTCCAGATTGTCCAAAAGAGACATGATTTCAACGGGGAAACCGAATACAGAGACCAGTTCCTTGATCATACGGTTCAGAAGTTCTGTATCCAGGAAATCGATGGGGGAAATAATGATGCTATGTGGTGGTAGGGTAATCAATCTGGCCTGCGAATCTGATATCGCCTGATTTTGCTGTACAGGGTGGAACGGTCGATCTGCAAAATTTCCGCACTTTTTTTGACGTTCCAGTCATTTTCTTCCAGGATTCTTATGATATGTGCCTTCTCAGTCTCCTTCAGTGATTTATGCCCGGCCATTACCCGATGTTCCGGAGAAAAGATCGGGAGGTCCTCTGCCAGTACCGTTCGACCCTTGCCCACCACTACGGCCCGCTCAATAGCGTTTTCCAATTCGCGCACATTTCCCGGCCATTCGTAAAGCATCATTTCATCCATGGCCTCTCTGCTAATCCTGTCCATGGGCTTATTGCTCTCTTGGGAAAACCGGTGCAAGAAGTGCTCGGCAATGAGCGGTATATCTTCCTTTCTGTTCCTCAGTGGGGGCATGACAAAGGAGATCACATTGAGTCGATAATAAAGGTCCTGCCTGAACGTCCTGTCACGGATCGCCCGGGCCAGGTCCTTGTTGGTGGCGGCAATTACCCTGAAGTCGGCCTCAATGGGCTGTGTTCCCCCGACCCTGTAAAATACGCGGTCTTCCATTATCCTCAAGAGATCAATCTGCATCCTCATGCTGATCTCTCCTATTTCATCCAGAAGAAGGGTCCCTCCGTGGGCCATCTCCAACCTCCCCTTCTTGGTAACCTTGGCATCTGTAAAGGCCCCTTTCTGATGCCCGAAAAGTTCGCTTTCAAGGAGGTGTTCGGGAAAGGCCCCACAATTTACTGACACAAAAGGTCCGTCACAGCGAGGGCTTTTGCTGTGAATGGCCTTGGCGGCCAGTCCCTTGCCCGTGCCCGTTTCACCCGTGATCAGTACAGTGGAGTCTGTGTCAGCCACGTCCCCTATCAACTTGAACACCTCTTGCATTGCTCTGGATTGGCCTATCATGCTCTCAAAGCGGGTACGTTCCCTGTATTCCTCTTTCAAGAAAAGGGCTTCTCGATCCTGGGCCTGGCGTTCAATGATCTTTTCGATCAAGAGCCCCAGTTCATTCGGGTCAAAAGGCTTCATCAGGTAGTCAAAGGCCCCGTTTTTCATGGCCTCTATGGCCGTGGAAACCGAGCCATAGGCGGTGATCATGACGACGGCCACATCCGGGTCGCCTTCATTTACCCGTTTAAGTACCTCCAGGCCGCTCATTCCATCCATTTTTATATCAAGAAGGAGAATGTCGTACCGGGCCTTTTCCATCATCTTCAGGGCTTCTTCCCCGCTCGCCGCCTTGTCTACATGATGGCCATCCCTCTCCAGCCAACCGGCTAACGATTCCCTTATAATAAGCTCGTCATCAACAATGAGTATTTTGGCTATGCCCATGAACGCCTCCGTTCCTGTTATTTACCCCGACCACTGAAAGCCACGGCTTTAGTCCCGACATTTTGCGGTCGGGATTAAGGTCTGGATGTCATATCACTAAGTCCCGCCGATTGCGAAGCAATCTGGCGAAACTAGGTGGTTCCACGGGCTTTCCCGTGGGCCTCCACGGGAAGAAGCACGCTAAAGGCAGTGCCTTTTCCCAAGGATGATTCTATCTGTATGGTGCCCCCGTGTTCTTCCACAATACCGTAAGCTACGGAGAGCCCAAGACCCACCCCTTTTCCTTTCTTCTTGGTAGTGAAGAAAGGTTCAAAGAGCCTTGAAACATTTTCATCTGGGATACCAACTCCCGAGTCCCTGAAGAAGACCATGATAGATTTATCTTTCAATAAATGTGTGGTCTTTATCGTCAAAACACCACCCCCTATGGTGTCCATCGTCTCGGCAGCGTTGGAAATCAGGTTCATAAATACCTGTTGGAGTTGATCCTCGGACCCGACAATTTCCGGCAGCCCTGGCTCCAGATTTTTTTCGAGTCTCACGCGGCTAATTTTTAGCAGGTTTTCATTCAACAGGAGGGTTTTTTCTACAAGCCGGTTCACATCAACACGTTTTAATTCCAGCTTTGACTGTCTTGAAAAGGCCAGCAAGTTAGACGCTATTCGGCTGACGCGTCGTGTTTCTGTCTCCATGAGTCCCAAATACTGCGCAAATTGTGTGATACCCTTTTGATCAAGGTCCTTTTCCTCTATAATTCGCTTCATAAGCAGGATAAAATTTAGCATGCCCGCAATTGGATTGTTTATCTCGTGCACAACAGAGGCCGAAAGCTTGCCAAGAGAGGCCATTTTATCCTGATGAAGAAGCTTCTCATGTGTTTCTTTGAGTTGTCTGGTGCGCTCTTCGACCATCTCCTCGAGGCGTTGCCTGATTTCCTTCTCCTCCTTTTTACGATCCGTAATATCGCGGCTGATCTCAATAAATCTTAAAATTTTTCCGTCTGTTTCCCAGATAGGGAAGATGGTGACCTCGATGTCACGAAGCTCACCATTGTGGTCTACACGGGTGAGGATCTGCTGGCTTGGCCTTTTGTTACGTATGACCTCCCTCAGGGGACAAACAATTTTTCCGTCATTGCATGGATAGCTGCCCTTCTGGAAGACCTCATGGCATTTCTGGCCGATTACCTCCTCACGCGAATACCCCATTTGACTTAGAAACGGCTCATTGGCCTCGATGATCTCCCTCTCGGGCGTAATGACCAAGATACTATCCTGAATGCCATTCAGGATAGTCTCCATTTCCTTGGCCCTATCTCTAGACTTGCGTTCTTCTATACCGATGGCCTTCCAGAAGAGCTCAAACACCTGGCAGGACAAAACGCGGATATTAGCGGGTTTGGTATTGAGGATGTCCTCAAGGACACTTTGTTCGGGAAGAAGGAGGATAATCAGATCGAGGTCGTACTGGGCTTCGTATAATTCATGATAATCTCTAGGGGTTTTCAATTTTAGCTCCCTGGCGATGACCACTCCAGGGGAATCTGGATCCGGATCTGCCACGGCGACAAAACGGGCGTTAACCGACTCTCTACTATAATCCAATGCGGTTTTCTCGATGATCTCTTTGCAAAATGGTCCACCGCCAACGATACCTATATTCATTATGGAGGTCTCTTTCATGGTCTCAATATGATTTATCTTGAGTTAAAAATAGGTTTTTTCGATCTCGGGAACTCCATTAACTCGTGTACAAGAGAGCATAGCACGGGAAAGGCGAGGGTTTCAAGGCCATATTGGGTGCATAGTATGCCTGTTTGCCGGTTTTCCCGAGTATTTGGCACAAAGATTTTGAATTTGGGTTGACAATTTCACCGGGGTCAGGCTATGTTTCAGGGTTATTATTTGCCATAAATTCGAGCTAAGGAGCGCCTAATGTCTGAAAAAGCAGTTGGATCCGTAATGGTGGTTGGAGGCGGAATTGCTGGGATGCAGGCCTCACTGGATCTTGCCGACTCGGGATATCTTGTCCATTTGGTAGAAAAATCCTCCGCAATCGGCGGCGTGATGAGCGAATTGGACAAGACCTTTCCTACCAATGATTGCGCGATGTGAATCATCTCGCCTAAACTGGTCGAGGTCGGCCGGCATCTGAATATAGATCTAATAACCTGCGCCGAGGTGGAGAAGGTTGATGGGTATAGAGGAAATTTCAAGGTTTTCCTCCGTAAGACCCCTCGTTATATTGACGAATCAAAATGCACGGGCTGCGGCGATTGTGCTTCAGCGTGCCCCGTGGTCTTGCCCAGTGAATACGATCAAGGACTCATAAACAGGAAGGCCACCTATAAGAAATATCCCCAGGCCATACCAGGGGCCTTTGCCATCCAGAAGGCGGATAACGCCCCATGTCGTTTGGCCTGCCCCGCGGGTCTGAATGTCCAGGGATATGTGCAGATGGTCAAGGAGGCCAAGTATAAAGAGGCCCTTCAGATTATCATGAAGGACCTGCCCCTGCCAGGTGTCCTTGGCAGGATCTGTCCACACGGGTGTGAGGATGCATGCCGCCGTTGTGAGGTCGATGAGCCCGTGGCTATCCGGGACCTCAAGCGCCTGGCCGCTGACCAGTTTGATCCAAGAGATATCGATTTAGAGTGTCCACCTCCGAGGGAAGAGAGGGTCGCGATTGTAGGCTCTGGGCCTGCTGGTCTCTCCTGTGCCTATCATCTCGCACGTAGAGGTGTCTTGTCCACCATTTTTGAGGCCCTGCCCGAGGCCGGGGGCATGTTGAGGGTCGGCATTCCCAGGCATCGTCTTCCAAGAGATATTTTGGACAGAGAAATTCAGGTAATCACAAATCTGGGTGTTGAGATAAAGACCAATTCTCCTGTTGGCCCTGAGTCTGGCGTGGATGATTTATTCAAGGAGGGCTACAAGGCGGTCTATCTGGCTATTGGCGCCCACAGGGGGATAGAGCTGGGCATACCCGGTGAAAAGGCTAAAGGCGTACGACAAGGGGTTGATTTTTTGAGAGAAGTGAATCTCACAGGAAAGGTACCTGTGGGGAAAAAGATGGCTATCATCGGCGGGGGTAATGTGGCCATTGACGTAGCCCGCTCCGGGGTTCGTCTTGGTGTGGAGGAGGTCCGCATTATTTACCGTCGGACACGTGCCGAGATGCCTGCCTGGGAGGAAGAGATTCAGGCCGCAGAGGCAGAAGGTGCCAAGATCACTTATCTCTCCGCACCCCAAGAGGTGCTCACTCAAGACGGCAATGTGGTGGGACTTCGGTGTATTCGTATGGAGCTGGGTGAGGCGGATTCGTCGGGTAGGAGAAGACCGATCCCGATTCCTGGAAGCGAGTATGACGTTGATATCGATCAGCTTATCCCGGCTATTGGCCAAAGGCCTGACCTTTCCAGCATAGAGGATGTGGCTGACCTTGGCTTTTCTCGCTGGGGCACGATTGAGGTGGACCCGGTTACATATGCCACAGAACGCGACGGGGTATTTGCGGGTGGCGACGCCCAGACTGGCCCCTGGGTAGCCATCGGGGCAATTGCCGCAGGTCGTGAGGCGGCCGAATCCGTTGTCAGATATCTGGATGGCCAGGATATGGCGGAGGGCCGAGAGCCCCTTTCCAAAGAGAACCCCTATTATCGACCGATCCCGAAGGATCAAACCAAAAAGGCAAGGGCCAAAATGCCGGAGCTTACGCTAGTGGAGCGCGAAGGAAATTTTGAGGAAACAGAACTGGGCTATGATGAGGAGACCGGCAAAGAGGAGGCCCATCGTTGCCTCAATTGCGGCTATTGTTGTGAGTGTTTCCAATGTGTAGAGGCCTGTGGTGCCGGAGCCGTTACCCTTACAACGCATGCACAGCAAGGTGAGATAGTTGAGCTGGATGTGGGTTCTATCGTTTTGGCACCCGGTTTCCAACCCTTTGATCCCTCAAGATTTAAGACATATAATTATGCAAGCAATCCAGATATCATTACTTCCATGGAATTTGAGAGGATCCTTTCTGCCTCAGGCCCCACTATGGGCCATCTCGCTCGACTTTCTGATGATCGGGAGCCGAAAAAGATTGCATGGCTCCAGTGCGTTGGTTCAAGGGATACAAACCAATGTGACCACGCATATTGCTCGTCGGTGTGTTGTATGTATGCCGTCAAGGAGGCCGTAATTGCCAAGGAACACGCTGGAAATGACCTGGACTGCGCGATTTTTTTTATGGATATGCGTACCCATGGCAAGGATTTCGAGAGGTATTATGACGAGGCAAGATCAAGACATGGGATCCGGTTTATTCGTTCCAGGGTACATACAATTGACCCCGACGAAGAAAATAGTGATCTGGTTATTAAATATGCCGACGAAAACGGAGAATTGGTCCAGGAATCATTTGATATGGTCGTCCTTTCAGTAGGGCTGGAAACTCCGCCAGAGTTAGTGGATCTGGCCAGAAAACTAGACATTGATCTCACTGAGGGGAACTTCTGCCAGACCGCCTCTCTTCATCCGGTTACTACCTCTCATGAAGGGATTTATGTGTGCGGTGCCTTCCAAGGTCCCAAAGATATCCCCCAATCGGTTATTGAAGCCAGTTCCGCTGCGGCACAAGCAGGCGCTCTGTTGAGTGAGGCAAGGAATACCTTAACAAGAGAGAAGGAGGTTCCCGAAGAGCGGAACATACTTGGTGAGAGGCCTCGTATCGGCGTCTTTGTGTGTCACTGCGGCATAAATATCGGTGGGGTAGTGGATGTCCCTGAAGTGAGGGATTACGCGGCATCTCTCCCCTATGTGGAATATGTCACTGATAATCTCTATACGTGCTCTCAGGATACCCAGGATATTATAAGCGAGGTAATAAAGCAGGAAAACCTCAATAGGATTGTAGTGGCCGCTTGCACGCCAAAGACCCATGAACCGCTCTTTCAGGAGACACTGGTCAATGCAGGGCTCAACAAGTACCTCTTCGAGATGACAAACATACGTAATCAAGACTCCTGGGTTCACAAGGACAATCCGGAGCTGGCTACTCAAAAGGCAAAGGACCTGGTTCGTATGGCAGTGGCCAAGGTGGCCTTGATGGAGCCCCTGAAGGAGACGGAGCTGGACATCAATCAGAAGGCCCTGGTTGTTGGTGGGGGTATTTCAGGTATGGTTTCTGCCAGGACCTTGAGTGAACAGGGGTACAAGGTCTGTCTGGTGGAGAAGGGCTCGAGTTTGGGGGGGCAGGCCCTAAATCTCTACAGGACCTGGAAAGGGGAAGATGTCCAGGAGGACCTTTCAAGGCTGGTTACGGCAGTGGAACACGATGATAACATCGATATCCGCCTCAGCACGGAATTGAGCAATTTGGATGGCTTTGTTGGCAATTTCAAGACAACGCTGAAATCAGGTGACGAAGAGCAAGAGATTGAACACGGGATCGCCGTGATTGCTACCGGGGCATCCGAGTACAAGCCCGAGGAGTACCTGTATGGGGAAGATCCCAGGGTAATGACCCATTTGGAGCTGGACCAAAAATTCATCAACGACCCTTCATCGTTCAAAGACATCAATACGGCGGTTTTTATCCAGTGTGTGGGCTCCAGGGAACCTGAGAGGCCATACTGTTCACGCGTCTGTTGTACCCATTCCATGGAGAGCGCACTCCATTTAAAAGAGATGAACCCGGATATAGACGTCTATATACTGTACCGGGACATCCGGACCTATGGGGAGCGGGAAGTACTTTACAGAAAGGCGCGTGAGGCGGGAGTCATTTTTATCCGGTACAGCATTGATCAGAAGCCCCAGGTGAAAAAGACGGACGGCGGTCTGGAAATCCGGGTGGTCGATCCAATCCTGCAGCGTCTTCTTGTGATACGAGCGGAACTCCTCGCCCTGGCCTCCGCCATTGTCCCTTATAAGGATGAAAGACTGGCTCAATACTTCAAGGTCCCTTTGAATGACGACGGCTTCTTTGTGGAAGCACATCCAAAGCTGGCCCCTTCGGAGTTTGCCACGGACGGCGTTTTCCTTTGCGGGATGGCACATTATCCCAAGCCCATTGATGAATCGGTTGCACAGGCGCAGGCCGCGGCCTCTCGTGCCGTGACGCTCCTGGCAAGACAGACCGTTCAAGTAAGTGGTACCGTCGCGTATTCCAATCCCGCCTTTTGTAGTAGCTGCGGGGTTTGTGTTTCCATCTGTCCCTATTCGGCGCCTTCGTTTATCGAGAAAGGACCTTTCGCCGGGAAGGCCGAAATTAACCCGGCCCTCTGCAAGGGCTGTGGGCTCTGCGTTGCTTCATGCCGCTCCGGTGCCCTCAATTTGAGGGGTTTTGAGCAGGGGCAGATTATGGCAATGATTAATGAGATGTAGTTTTGGTTGGGCGGTTTAATGCTCGAAAATACTTTGGCCTTCAGGCTTCTACCCATAATTGAGGAAATGAGGAGTAAGATTATGAACGACTGGCAACCCAAGATTACCACCTTTCTGTGTCACTGGTGCAGCTATGGCGCGGCAGACCTGGCAGGTGTGAGCCGCCTCCAGTACCCGCCCAATTTCAGGATCATACGGGTCCCATGTTCCGGCCGGGTCAGTCCCAAATTTATCCTTGCTGCCCTCCGTCATGGTGCGGACGGTGTATGGGTATCGGGGTGACACCCAGGCGACTGCCATTACCTGGAAGGTAATTATTACGCTAGAAGAAAATTTGCCCTGCTGAAAAACCTCCTGGAGCATGTTGGTATAGAACCGGGGAGGCTTCATGTGTCGTGGATTAGCTCTGCTGAGGCAACCAAGTTTGTCGAGGTGGCCGGGGAGGTGAGCCAGGCGGTCAAGGCATTGGGACCGGCCAAGCACTTAATCAAGAGACAAGCCGAGGTTGCATAATGATTGAGTATACTGAGAAGATAAGGAAAATAGCCAAGAGGTTGCTGGAAGAAAGACAGGTGGACGTCTTTATCGGGTACAAAAAGGGCTCAGTACCGATGATGAATGAGCCTGTCCTGATCAGGGAACCTGAAAAAGTGGATCTCCTATACTGGGACAGCAATTGTGGCCTGAATCTATGCAATTACCTTACCGGAAGGACCGACAAGATCGGCATTCTGGCAACAGGTTGTAATTCCAGGAACATTGTTACCCATATTATCGAGAATCAAGTCAAGCGAGAGCAATTATATATTGTTGGCATTCCTTGCAGTGGTATGATTGATCACCGTGCGGTGGCGAGGGCGGTCAAGCAAAAGGAGATATTGGATATCCAAGAAAATGGGGACAGGTTTACGGTCAGGGGTAGAGATTTTGAAAAGAGTTTTGATAAGGCGGATTACCTGCAGACCAATTGTGCTGTATGCCGCCACCGGAATCCAGTCGAGTATGATGAGATGGTGGCCGATCCTGTGGAAGAGCAGCAGGATATTGCCTCTTACAAAGATGTGGAGAAGATTGAGGGCATGGCCCCTGATGACAAGTGGGCCTTTTTCCAGCGCTTGATCTCACGGTGCATCCGTTGTTATTCATGCCGGAACGCGTGCCCATTATGTTATTGTCCCACGTGCTTTGTAGATGAATCGCAGCCACAGTGGGTGGGGAAGAGCAATGATCCCATCGACACCATGACCTTTCATTTTTTGAGGGCCTATCACTGTGCCGGGCGGTGCACGGACTGTGGTGCATGCGAGCGGGTATGCCCCATGGGCATTTCAATGAGACAATTTACCAAAAAGCTAAACAAGGACGCCGAGGAATTTTTTTCCTGGGAGGCAGGCCTCGGCCTGGAGCAGAGGCCACCGCTGGATGTATACAGGCCTGATGATTATAATGATTTCATTAAATAGAGGTGGAACTGCTTAGGTGTTTAGGTAGAAGGTAGAAGGCGGAAGGATGCAGGGCAGGGCAGGCGCTTGCGCCGTTTGACCGCAAGGTTTTAGAAAGAAGAATTGTCTAGTTTTGTTCGATGGTTGAGACATTTCAAAACACTTCAGCCTTCAGTCTTCAGCCTAAATAGCTTGTTAGGAACGAACAGAAAAGAAGTTCCCCAAAGAGGTAATTTCAATGACAACTAGGATCTTCACCAAGGAAGAATGGCTTGAGGCCCTTAAGGCCGTCTCTGGCAGCTACAAGGTATTTGTCCCGGCCAGGGATGGGGACTTCCATGTATTTCGACAAATGGAGAACGGGACAGTGCCGGATTTTGGGTACCAAAATACCCGGCTTTCACCAAAGTCCCTGGTATATCCCCAGTCTGAGCGGATGTTTCAATACACACTCGATAAGGACGATCCAGATGCAAATACCCTGAAAGAGGCGAAAAAAGATTTTTCTCCCCAGGCCATTGTAGGAATACGACCCTGCGATGCCCATGCCTTTCAACTGGTAAAGCTGAATTTTGATAACCCTGAATACAAGGACCCCTGGTGGGTTAAGCGATTCGAGTCGACTACCCTTGTGGGACTGGGTTGCAATGAACCCTGTGCAACGTGTTTTTGCACCTCGGTGGGGGGCGGTCCCTTTGACGAACGGGGTCTTGACGTGCTCTTGTATGACCTGGGTGACACCTTCTTGGCAAGGACCTTGACAGATAAGGGCGAGGCCTTGCTGAACAGCATGAATGGTGGAGAACAGGCGAGTAGTAAGTCGTTGGAAGAGGCCGATGCCTTGTCTTTGAAGGCAGAGGGAGACATGCCTGCCGCCCTGCCGATGGACTCCCTGAAAGAAAAGGTGCTGAATGAACTATTCGATGCCCCTTTTTGGGAAGAGGTCGCATTTCGGTGTCTTAACTGCGGGACCTGCACCTTCCTCTGCCCCACATGCTGGTGTTTCGATATCCAGGACGAGATTCAGGGAAAACAAGGCGACAGGCTCAGAAATTGGGACTCGTGTATGTTTCCACTCTTTACCCTGCATGGGTCAGGCCATAACCCCAGGGACAAAAAGGTCCAGCGTGTACGGCAGCGGTTTTTGCACAAGCTGAAATACTATGTGGATAAGTATAATAATGGAGTTCAATGTTCCGGTTGCGGCAGGTGTGTCCGGTATTGTCCCGTGAATATAGACATAAGAGAAGTTCTGCAATTGATGAATAACTACGGCTAGGGCGTTGATCGGCAAGTTCTGGCATTTTAGCCCACTTTAGACACTTTAGACATTTTAGCTCACTTATTAAGTATAGAGGAGGATGTTCCATTGGAAAATCCCTATCTCCCCTATCCGGTCCGCATTGATGATATTACCACAGAGACCGAAGACCGGAATCTCAAGACCTTCAAATTCGTCTTTCTCAATCCTGAAGATGAAAAGAAATTTGCCTACACGCCCGGGCAGTTTGCCGAACTCTCCATCCCCGGCAAGGGAGAGATCCCCATAGGCATCGCGTCCTCCCCTACAGAGAAGGGGTTCGTGGCCTTTACGGTCAACAAGGTCGGGCTCGTCAGCAGCCATCTCCACAACATGAAGAAGGGAGATGTGATGGGGATCCGGGGCCCTCTCGGCAACTGGTACCCCTGGGAGGAAATGGAGGGGAAGAATGTGGTCATCATCGGCGGCGGGTTTGCCTTCACGACCCTGCGGTCGAGCATTGTATACATGATTGACCCGGCAAATCGCCCCAGGTTCAAGGACATCATTGTGGTTTATGGGGCAAGAAACCCGGGTATGCTGCTTTATCGCGATGAGCTGGCTGCCTGGGAGCAAAGAGATGATATCCATATGCACATCACGGTGGATGCCACTGATGATCCCGGCTGGAAATATAACGTGGGGTTTGTTCCAACTATAACTGAACAGAAGATTACAAGTGCGGATAACGCCATAGCAATCGTCTGTGGTCCGCCCGTCATGATCAAATTCACACAACCTGTCCTGGAAAAACTGGGATTCCCTCCGGAAAGCATTATCCTTTCACTGGAAATGCGTATGAAGTGCGGTATCGGAATGTGTGGCCGGTGCAATATTGGGGATCAATATGTGTGCAAGGATGGGCCTGTCTTTTCCCTCGCCCAGCTCAAAGAGATGCCTCCTGAATATTAAGAGGCATACGCATCCTTCCTGGACATTTTTCCATTTTCGGCAAGCACCCTTTTGCAATTGAAAATGAAATGTATCCCTATGATGACCTTACAGCAAACTACTGAGAAACAGATTTAATGAACATTAGGCAGAAGATCAGAGACGTGTCCATTGGCCTGGCCAAAAAGACCTTGGTGACAGACGTCCGTATCGGATTGGGTTACACTGCCGTGCTTCTTGATAATGGTCAAATGGGTCTTGCGTACACCTTTCACAGGGACTTGACCGGGGGTTGCACCGTCTTTAGAGGACTTCGTCCCCTTCGGGGAAGACCGGCCGCCGAACTGCTCACAATGTTTGATTCTACGGATAAGATCGAGGCGGCGGTTGCACTCGCGACCTCCAATGCCCTGACCAATACCGGTAAAGATGATGTCCTTGAAGGGGATACCTTGGAATATTTGACGCTCCATTCGGACGATACAGTTGGGATGGTAGGATATTTCGGGCCTATGGTGCCGTTGCTACGGAAAAAGGTTTCGTCCCTTAATATATTTGAGCAGGTTGATCGTCAAAAAGGGGATATATTGCCGCAGGCTGATGCCTTCAGGCTGTTGCCCCATTGTGATGTGGCCCTGATTACATCCACGTCTATACTGAACCGGACCGTTGATGATCTCCTGGACGCAGCCCGGTCATGCAGAGAAATAGCCTTGCTTGGTGCTTCAACGCCATTAATTCCTGAGGCATTTGCAGACTCGGCCGTGAGTATTCTATCTGGTGTGGTGGTGACGAGACCTCTGGAGATAATGCGTGTGGTAAGCGAAGGTGGTGGCATGCGTCTCTTTAAGAATTACATCAGAAAGGTCAATGTGATTCTTTAGATACATTTTTTTGGTCATTTTGGACCCAGGACCAAAACTGCTGATCATTTTTGACAAATGCCTTTCCCTCTGATAGTGTACCTCAGGTCTGTGTGTGGAGCTATAAACTCATATAAAGGTTGTCCAATTATATGGTTTGTCGACAGTTGATTGTTAATTGGCAAACTCCCGCCATGCGGGAGTCAGAGAGATTAGACATTTTAGATCACTTTAGTCCCTCTGGAGATATTTTTGATCCAATTAGTCTTTAGAAAAGGACTTGCAAATGGCAGAATTTGTTTTCTTTAGTGAGAAGATCAAAGAAAGGTTTCTTGGGATAGTTTCGCCTCTTAGCAGTCTTTTGGCCCGGTTGGGCGTGCATCCCAATGGGCTATCCCTGGCCGGCCTTATTTTGAGTGTGGCGGCTGGATTTGTTTACAGTACCGGGTCCTTTTCATGGGGGGCGTTGGTTGTGGCCATGGCCGGTATTTGCGATGTACTGGATGGGCAGCTTGCAAGGCAGACGGGTAAAAACTCCCGCTTTGGCGCGTTTTTTGACAGCACCCTTGACAGGTTTGGGGAGATTTTTATCTTCCTGGGGTTTGCGTGGCATTTTTCAGGTGGTCCATTTCGAAGTCCATGGGCGGTTATTTTCATTATCCTGGCCACCACGGGATCGTTAATGGTGAGCTATACGAGGGCCAGGGCAGAGGGCCTGGGGATAGATTGCAAAGTGGGATGGATGCAGAGACCGGAGAGGTTTATCCTCCTGATCCTCGGATCGCTGTCGGCATGTATCCCGTCGGTCGGTCATATTCTTATGGTGATGGTTTTCCTGTTGCTTGCCGTCTTGACCAATTTTACGGCCTTTCAGAGGATGGTTTACGTGAAGAACCAACTTCTGGAGGCAAATCAGACGCAATGAAGGAACAACTTTTGTGTCCGCACTGCGGGAAGGTGGTGAAAAGATACCGTAATCCCTTTCCAACGGTGGATATTATTATTGAGCTGGAGCAGGGTTCACACAAAAATAGTTCCCGGCAAGAAAAATATGGTATCGTGCTTATAAAGAGGAAAAATCCTCCGTTTGGGTGGGCCCTACCTGGGGGTTTTGTTGATTATGGCGAAAGCCTGGAATCCGCCGCGCGCAGGGAGGCCAACGAGGAAACTTCCCTGGAGGTAGAGCTAAAATATCAGCTTGGGGCATATTCAGATCCTGCCAGAGACCCCCGACAGCACACCATTTCCGTGGTTTTTGTGGCCGGGGCAAGAGGAGATCCAAAGGCCGCTGATGACGCCAGTGATTTGGGGGTGTTTTACCACAATTCTCTTCCCGGGAAGCTGGCGTTTGATCATAGAAAGATCCTTCAAGACTATTTTAAAAAATGTTCCCTAAAAGGCTAAAGCCCATTCTTTTCCCTTCCATTTTAGTGCTTCTATTTTTCGCGGCATCTATCCTTCTGCTCCACACCATATTGCAGAATTCCTCGGTTCAGAAGTACTTATTAGGCCGACTCTCCAATGCCGCAGGATATGATATTCGTGCGAAAAAAATAGATATCAGCCTCTGGCGAGGAATTGGGATCAGCGCCTATGACCTGATCGCCAGGTCACGGGAGGGGCGTGAAAGAATCGCTGCCTCTTGGGCCAGGGTAACTATTGATGTAGGGGAGCTGATAAAGGGGCATATTGTTCCATCCGACGTCTTTCTGTCTCATCCCAAGATAGAATTGGCCATCAAAAAGGGATGGCGTTTTTCAGGAAGGGAGGGACAGACATTTTATAAGGACCTTCTGTTTCAAAAGATGGCCACACTTCGTTCTTTATCAGTGGAGGATGGGGAGGTCTACATTAAGGACTTGGCTTATGATCTTCAAGACCTTTATTTGAATTTTACTCAAATCCCTGGAGACACCATTGCCCTAGCGGTCAGATTACGAGGAAAAATTCACTCCAATGGTAGTACCGCATCCTGTAAGGTTGAGGGAACCATCCGGCAAAAGAGCAGGGAGCATGCAGATATCTATGCAGAGTTGAAACTTGAGATGGGTCAACTTCCTCTGACCTGGATCCCATGGCCTGACGCTATTGATGCCAAAGAGGGCCGGGTTAAGGCCCAGGTTGACCTGCGAGGCACCCTCGGTAGAGACATATCTGCCGAGGGAAGGCTTTTTGGGAGCGATTTGAATTTCACACTGTTAAAGTCGGATAGAGAAAAGGTGTATTCTCTGCCACACCTTGCCCTGGATTTTGGCGCCCATTATTCGGACAGGATATTGCAAATTTCGCGCTTGCGGGCAAATGGTTCTGATTTTTCTCTGGGGGCGAGAATGGATTTAGATTTGCGAAAGAGCCCCAATTCATATATATCCCTTGAGCTCAATGGTCCCTTTATGCCCTCCCGTGTCTTCAAGGGTATATTCCCTGATCCCCTTGTCCCCACCTGGGTCGGAAATCGGCTTTTTCCTGTTCTTTCAGGCGGTGAAGTTCGACTGGACCGCTTTTCGTTGAAAGGGGCCCTGGGCAGGATTAAAAGGATCGGTCGCCCAGAAAATGCCAACTGTCTTTTGATGGAAATTACATTGAGAGGTATTGAGGTCTTTAAGGATGAGGATATCCTGCCCTTCAAGGATCTATATGCAAAGGTGTCTCTCAAAAATGGTGGTCTGGGTATCTCGGGAGTAAAGGCTGGCTTTGGGGAGTCGATCATCAAGGGTGGCACTGCGGATATCCAGGGCCTCTTCAGGCATGCCGTCACATACGATGTTTGGGTGGATGGATTATTCCATCTTGAGGACCTCTGTCGACAGAGGGAATTGGCGTTGCTTCCCTCTGACTTGCGCAAGCAGCTTCACAGGTTTAGGGAGGCGACAGGAAACCTCGAGGCCCAGATCAAGTTTCATCATGAGAAGGGGTGGTCCTATCCCCGCATCTTGGCAGGCCAATTCCGGTTCGATAATTGCTTGATTATGCATAAGTCCTTGCACCTGCCTATGTCGTTAGATGATGCGTGGCTAAAGATTGACGAAGAAGGGCGCAAACAATTTTGGGGCACGGGGCTATGGGGAAAGTCCCATTTTCAGGGATCGGGTTTTGCAGAAACTTCACAGGATACGTTAAATGCCTACTTGGTTGGCCGTGGGGATATGGACGAGATCCTGGATTATTTCTGTCAAGGAAAAGAGGGGCATGTGCAGTTCAAAGGCCTCGCGGGTTACCGGTTGTCTGTGTCCAAGAAAAAAGACCTTTGGTCTTGTCTGGGTGAGCTGGGTCTGGGTGGCGTGACTATGGGGACAAGCTCATTCGTGATGAAACCAGGAGGTAGTGATAATAAAATCAGTTTCGGCGCGGAAATCCGCGCGGAAAAAAAGGTTCGTCTCAGGTATTTCAGGTGCCGATTGGGGGGGTCTACCTTTGAGGCATCCGGATCATACGGCCTTGAAGAGAGGGAGCCCTTTCATTTAACGTTGCTGACAAAAAGATTTGATTTGGAAGATCTGGGGATATGGTTCAAGAGGCCCAATAAGAGCGCTACAGGAATGCTCATGAGTCATGCTGAGGTGGAGGGTTTTCTTAAGGATTTCTCGATAACCTCAGTGACTGGAGAGATGGAGGCAAAAGATCTCTCTCTTGTTTTGGGCGGGCTGCCGTCCCCAATCAATGATTGCGATCTTAAAGTGAAATTTTCCGGAAAACAGGTGTCACTCACTTTTCTGGACGTGAAGGTAGGTCAAAGTCCCATCCACATGCAGGGGGATTTTCGTGGTTGGGATGGCCTGAAAGGGGAACTCAGGGTCAACGCCAAGTACCTAAATCTTTCGGATTTAATAGCTGATTTTACCGGCCCTGGTGCCAAGGAGCAAGATGCTTCGGCAAGCGGCTTCATTGACAGGTCTGAGATACATCTGAGGTTGAGTGTGCTCAAAGGGAAATGGAAAGACCTCAAGTTTGGCCCTTTGGAGGCGGAATCCGTTTTCCGGTCCGGAAATATCTTTATCAAGCCTACCAGCGTTCAGATGGAGCATGGGATTTTGAAATTCAGGGGCCATGTGAAAGGAGGGAAGAGTCCTGAACTCGTTTTTTCCGTGTACACCAAGATGACCAACCAGCCAGCCCCGGAGCTTCTTAAGGCGCTCGGTGTTAGAGAGAGGTACCTGGAGGGGGACCTTAACCTGGAGGCGGTCCTTTTCACGAGAGGCAGGGAAATAAAAGACCTTATTCCCGATCTTTCAGGCAGCGCCAACATTGTTGTTGAGAACGGCAGAATAAATAAGTCCAGTGTGGTCTTCAAGATATTGGATTTTCTGAGCCTCCAGAACATTTTTTCAAAGAGGCTCACGGACTTTTCGAAGGAGGGGTTAGATTTTGAGAAAATAAAGGGACACATAGCCATAAATAGGGGCGTCCTAAACACGGAAGACCTTATTATGAAGAGCCCGGTGTTTAATGCGGCAGCCAAGGGGTCATTGGACCTTGGAAAAGAGTGGGTTGATCTTGAAGTGGGCACAGAGCCTCTTGGGACGGCCGATTTAGTTATAAGCAAGATACCAGACGTTACCTATATCTTGAGCGGAAAGGAGGGGACTATACTCATCTACTATTTCAGGGTAAAAGGTCCCCTGTCCAAACCTGATGTGAAATATATCCCTTTAAAGAATCTAAGAAGAGAGGTAGTAGGCTTTTTTAAACGGCTGCTTCTCACACCGGGACGTGTATTTAGTCGGATGTCCGACATGACCAAAGATTATATGGAAGGGGGCGATCCAGTGCCTGAAGGGGAATTTGGGAAATAGCCATGGCCAAACCGAATCTTATTGATATCTTTAAGAGGCGCACCAGACATCCCTTTCGTCCAAGGGCCACGGAAATAGTTGATAGACTTTTTCCCGGGCTTAAGGCCTTTGATGCCCCCGGGGATTCTGCATTTGCAGGGTCATCCCAGTTTATGGAGAAACAGCTCTATGTTATTGCCCAGCAAAAGCCAAAACCTGAAGATTTGAAGACAGATGATGACCTAAAGAAGCTGAATTATGGCATGCTGACCTCCGATGATCACTCTTTCGTCATGTCAGTGCTGAAAAGGGCCTGGGCCTCTGATCCTGAGGACACCTTTGTTTTTTGCATAATTGATACCTACGGCGCCGACATTTCCATGTACTCGGCACAGCGTTTTCAGGCCTTTTTTATCTCTCACCTGATAAAGGAATTCTTGACCATACCTATACGGACTGTTTCCCTGATTCTTGGGGAAGGCGGGAGTGGCGGGGCATTGGCCATGCAGGTCACAGACATCAGGGGGCAAATGGATGATGCCCTTTATGCTACCGCGCCTCCTGAAAGCATGGCATCAATAGTATTTCGTGATCCCACGCGCATTCAGGATGCGCTGACCATTCTGAAACCCACTGCAAAAGAGCTCAAGGGCCTTGGGGTAATTGATCGGATTGTTCCTTCACCAGAGGTCGTGACCAACGGTGAAGAAATGGCTAACAACATCGGAGCGTTCCTGACCAGGGCCGTCAGGGATCTCTCCCGTACGAGCATAAAGAGACTGATCAAGAAACGGGAGGCAAGGGCCAAAAAGTATGGCCTTTACAAGGGCAGCGGTACCCTGCATGACATCAGGAGGTACATAGAAAAACCCATTAAAAAGGCCTTTAGAAAGCCCCCTCTTGACATAAAGATCGTAAATCACTCCAGCACGATGCAGGTGCGTGATGATTATGGAGATATCAAACCGGAAGATACCGAAACGGAGTTTGTGGAATGCGGTGGTGGTCAGGGAGGAGATAAGAGGCGGAAGGGTTGTGGAAGGCTGATTCCTCTCAAGACCTTTCTGGATAACTTTAACGTGTGCCCAGAGTGCGGGTATTCCTATATCCTGGGTGCAACAGGATGGATTGATTGCCTTGCGGACACAGGGAGTTTTCATGAGCTCTACAGGAATTTGACGGTGGATCAGCTTCTGGAGGATGATGCCATAACTGATTACTACCGCGATTTTTTGGCCAAGCAGGAAGGCCGCTCACCCTTTAAGGAATCACTCGTGGTTGGCAGCGCACGGATCCATCAATTTCATGTAGTCATGGCTATCAGTGAATTCTATTACTGCGGCGGGTCCATGGGCGTGGTTTTCGGTGAGAAGTTCAGGAGGGCAATCGACTTCGCCATTCAGGAAAACCTGCCATTTATCAGTTTGTGCTGCTCGGGGGGGGCAAGGCTCTATGAGGGGATATCCGCCTTAATGCAGATGGTCAAGACCATTGAATCGGTTAATCGGTTGAAGAGACAGGGTCTACCTTATATATCCATCCTGGCAGATCCTTCCACTGGCGGCGCAATTGCCAGTTATGCTGCCCTTGGGGATGTAGTTATCGCTGAACCCGGGGCCTTGGTTATTTTTGCAGGCCCAAGGGTGATGCAGGCCAGGGGATTTGATGTGGATGAGAAACTGGTTCGATCAGATTATTTGCACAAAATTTCAAGTGATATCTATAGACAGCTTGGATATTATCACGACATTCGGGGGATCCAGGAGATTTGCACAAGGAAGGAAATGAAGTTTGCCGTGGCCAAGTATCTGGAGCTATATACGCGCACGGCTCATAGGCCGAGAAAAAGGGCCAGAAAAAAAGTACAAAAGCCGTTTGTCTCGTAGTAGTCTATCTTTTTCCCACTACCCCGTCTAACAAATCTCTGACGGCGGGCTTGAGATAAACCTGTCCCAGATCAAAGCGCTTCATTGCCCGGGCCAGGGTCTGGACCTTTTCTCCTATGGTGGCCCTTGCGTTGACAATGATAAGGTGTTGGTCCCCTAGTCTACAAAGACCTCCACCAGGAAAGGACGTTTCTTCTTCCAGATACTCATAACGGATCTGTACTCCGAGGTCTTGGGCCAATGCCTCGAGCTGGCCTAGAATAGCAGTATTATCCACATTCAGGAATCCCCATACTATCCCAGTCTCTTCATATCCTCAACCAGTTTGCGTACGGCGTCGGCCGAGTAGTTGAGGGCCTCTTTTTCTTCAGGCGTGAGTTTTATTTCAAATATCTGTTCTATGCCATTTTCCCCGAGTTTGACCGGGACTCCCATGAATAGGTCCTGGATGCCATACTCTCCTTCTAGATAGGCGGCACATGGAAGCACCTTTTTTTTGTCCTTCAATATGGCCTCAGCCATTTCCACTGCAGCAGATGCGGGGGCATAATAGGCACTCCCCGTCTTTAGAAGGCCAACGATCTCTGCTCCGCCCTTTCTCGTCCTTTCCACAAGGGCATCTATCCGTGCTGGGGGCATTAATTCTGTGATAGGAATTCCCGCAACAGTAGAATAACGGGGAAGAGGCACCATGGTATCGCCATGGCCTCCTAACACAAAGGCGTGCGTGTTTTCAACGGAAACATCCAGTTCCATGGCAATGAAAGAGCGAAAACGGGCAGAATCCAGGACCCCGGCCATTCCGATCACTCTGTTTTTCGGGAAGCCGCTTGTATCATAAGCCACATGACACATGGCATCTAATGGATTACTTACAATAATCAGGATTGCGTCAGGGGCAACGGCCGCGACTTCCCTTGTGACTGTTTTCATGATGCCCATATTTGTGGATAAAAGATCATCTCGACTCATGCCGGGCTTTCTGGGTATCCCCGCCGTAATGACGACAATGTCAGATCCTTTTGCCAGACTATAGTCGCCCGTGGTACCGGTAATTTTTGAATCATGTTTCTCAATGGGTGCTGCTTCACTTAGATCAAGGGCCTTTCCAGCTGGGACGCCTTCAAGGATATCAATCAGGACCACGTCAGCTAGCTCCTTTTCTGCAAGGCGCATCGCTGCCGTGGCCCCCACCTGACCCGATCCGATGACGGCTACCTTTTTTCTCATCACCAATCTCCTTTTTGGAAGTCTTAGTATCTATTTTTTATTATAGAAAATCAGGCCAGGGACGTCAATAGAAGAAGGCGAGGTGATTCGTTATAAGGCTATAAGCAGAAGAATCAGAAAGTTAATATTTCACGGACGTCCCCCACGGTGCCAGCAGGGCGATAAGGAGGCCGAGCAAACCGAAAAGGCCGGTGGCGAAAAAGAGCATGTCGAGGGTTGTTTGGTATGCGAACCAACCAGAGACAATGGCCCCTGTTATAAAACCTGTATCGTAAGTGGCTGTGAAAAGAGACATGATCCCTGGCTTTTCGGTCTTACGCCCATGGTCAGCGGCAAGGGCATTGTGAACAGGAAAGAGAAGCCCGATGCCGGTGCCATATAGGATCACCGCGACAGGGAAGAAGGCTGAATCGATTGCCACGGGTATGAACAAGATCCCGAGTATCAGTATTGGATACGACAACTTCAGAAAAAACAATTTGCCGTAGCCGTCAATTATGCGCCCCATGGTAAGCAGTATAAGTATGGCTACGGAGTATGTGGCAAAAAAGAAGCGGCCGCTGGAAACGCCCTTTTCGGCGGCTATCAGGGCAAGGAAATTTCCCACGGTGGACTGGCAATGGGCGAATATGAGTGTAGAGAATAGGAGAAAAATGAAAGATCTGTTTTTCAGGAGTGAAAGATACCTGACATGGGTCTGGCCGCTTTTCGGGGGGGGAGGGGATATAGGGTATATGGCTACTAATGCGGCTATCCATCCCAAAACGAGGGATATGGCAGCCGCAATGTAAAGGGCATGAAAGCCCCACTTATGGATCAGGGATTCTCCAAAGGGTGGTGCCAGTGCCACTGCTGCCATAAGTGATGCTCCAATTATGCTAAAGGCCTCTCCACGTTTACCGGGATCAAATGCCTTGGCGGCCAGCGAGAAACTGCCGGATATAAATGCTGAAAAACCGATCCCGTGGACCACTCTTACAAGAAACATACAAGGACCAATTTCTGTTATAAAGAAATAGGCCGATGATGCTACCAGGCTCACCGCAATGCCTGCGGAAATAACCCTGAACTCCCCTTTTGAGGAGACTAGTTTGCCGCATAAGGGCCTGGATGTGACAGTAGCAATGGAGAAGAGGCCCATCACAAAACCGATGACGTCTGTCTGGCCTCCCATGGCGTTAAGGGCGAGCGGGTAAAGATAGAAAAGGGCTATGTTTGTGAATACCCCAAGAAAGGATATATTTAGAAAGATAAATGGAATGCCCCATAGCCTGGCAGTTTTTTTGCCCCTATGTTCTCTTTGAGGGATCATTCATTGTAACCAGACCTACAGCGGTTTCCCACAGAAAGGGCAGAAGCGGTATGTAGGTTCGAGGGATTTGCCGCAATAAGGGCAAGAACTTTGCCTTTGCGGGGGTTCATAGAATGCCTCTCCCGATTCATGGAAAATATTTCCGCAACTCCTGCACTCCAGGAACGGGCCCCCCTTTTTTACCGGAAAAATAGGGAGAAAGAAGACAGCCAGGTAGTGGTCTATCCTCTTAAGCCGGGCCTGATAAAGGCCACAAGAGGGGCACATCCTGGGCTGGTCGTCCAGTTTTATTGTCTTGGGTTGTATCCCGGCAATAAAGAAGAACATGGCATTATAGAGTAACGGCTTCGTAAAAAGTCCATCTGCGGCGTACTTCTATGTACGCGTCTCGAAGATGCCGCTCTTTGGCGGTGATTCCTAAATATTTGCGTGCCCCCGATAGCGGGATTTCGCAAGCTCAACTTGCATCCGGAGCTTTTTACTGTGCCGTCTAATTAATGACTTTTTATGAGTTCATCAGATGTAGACGCCCTTTTTTTATATATACAAATTCGGCTCTAATCAAGATCTCTTTGAAAGATCATTGAGGTCAATGGCGAGAGTTGTTGACCAACAAGACAGGCAAATGGTATATCTAAAAAAATTCTGGGGAAATTGTGGGATCTTAGCTGTTTGAAAATGGCCAGAGTGTTATAGAAGATTATGTTCCTGGTCATCTGTTTTTTGACATTGCCGGGTCGTTTCTTGGGAAATGGGCCGCCATGCGCCATTAAAAACTGCCCTTATAGGAGAGAAAGATGAATAAAACAGGGATTGTGAAGGACAATAGGTATATGAATCACCGACCGGGTGCCTTTCACCCGGAGAGCCATAAGAGACTTGAGGTTATTTACGCCATGCTAGAAGGTGCTGATATGGCAGGACGATTTCTGGAGGTCCCGGTAAGGCGGGCCGAGAAGGATGAGCTCTTGTGGATTCATTCCCCTGAATATGTGGATATGGTTGCGTCAACAGAGGGGAAATCTTGCCAATCTCTGGATCCTGATACCTCCACATCCTCAGGATCTTACGAGGCGGCCCTTCTGGCTGTCGGGGGGCTGTGTGAGGCTATTTCACTGGTAATATCAGGCGAACTGAACAATGCCTTCGCCCTGGTGAGGCCTCCCGGACACCATGCAGAGCGGGGCCGGGCCATGGGTTTTTGCATCTTTAACAATGTGGCCGTGGGCGTGAGGTATGCCCAAGAGGCTCACCATCTCAAGCGTGTCCTTGTAGTCGACTGGGATCTACACCACGGTAATGGTACTCAACATTCGTTTGAGGAGGACCCCACTGTCGTGTATTTTTCTACCCATCAGTACCCCTATTATCCGGGAAGTGGCGCCTTTGAACAGGTAGGAAAGGGAAAGGGAGAGGGATTTACGGTGAATGTTCCGTTATCTGTCGGTTATGGCGATGGCGAGTATATGGCCATTTTCCAAGATGTACTAAGGCCTATTGCGCTGGAATTTGCCCCTGAGTTAATTTTGATATCGGCAGGGTTTGACATATACCAGAATGATCCGTTGGGTGGAATGAACGTTTCCGTTATGGGCTTTGCGGGATTGACCCGGACCGTCATGGATATTGCCGAGAAATGCTGCGATGGTAGGGTCGTGATTACCCTTGAAGGGGGCTATGATCTTACCGGGCTCAAGGATTCTGTCAGGGCAGTTCTACGAGAACTTGCCGGGCTGTCAGATACCGAGTGTGAGGGTATTCGGTCGAGTGCCGATCGGGGAAAGCTAGATCATATCATAGGACGGGTCTTGGGAAATCATCGCAAGTACTGGAAGAGTTTGAATCCTTGACCAACGGGAATAATTACGCGATCCCATAATAGGCAGTCTCTTTTGAAGTATTAACGAGAATTTTGTAATGAGTATCCACGGCCGCTTTGGCAAGTATGGAGATAATAAAAGGATTACAAGGCTGCGACAGGCCAGGATAGGTCCCGGGCATTCTCAAAGCAAGGTGGTTATCCGGACAGAAAAGGGCGCAGTTTTCAGGAAGAAGTCATCCAGGAAAGGGCGTGTCAGAATGAGGGAGGCAGGGGCATCGGATGTTGACTATATCCGGATTCTGAGCAGAAAGGTATTCATTCGGTACGGACCCTATGATGAGATCTTGTCTCGCTGGTTTCTAACAGATCTGACATTGACCTTTTTGGCCGCCCTGGAAAGGAGACCTGCTGGCTTTGCCATGGTTAGTCGCCCCGCCTATAAGTGGTATTTGCCCAGCGCATGTGAGCTTTTGGCAATTGCAGTGGAGCCCGTAAGGCAGAGATGTGGTATAGGTGATCTCCTTATGAAGGAGATAATGAATAAGGCCGCTGTGATAAATGTCGACAAAGTCTTCCTGCATACGGCGTTAGAAAATTTACCTGCCCAGGGGCTTTTTAAGAGACATGGGTTTGTGCCGATCGAGGTCAAGAAGGGTTTCTATCCTGAAGGGCAGGATGCGCTGATGATGTATAGGGATATCTTTTAGCGGGAGCAAAATCATGAAAGAGATTAGTGAGGGTGTCTATTTTATACCAGGTCAGGACGAGATGATCCCTGATTCCCATATGTATGTCCTGGGTAAGATTTCTTCGGGTGATATCTCCCTTGTGGATGCAGGGCTGATGGGGAAGGGAGGATATAAGATCGAGTCTGTTCAAGGGCTGGGCATTGATCTGTCGGATATCAAGAGGGTGATCATGACACACACCCATTTCGACCATATAGGTTGTCTCCCGGAGATCCTGGATGTTATTCCGCATGCACAGCTATGGCTGCATAGAAACGAGGCGGAGCCCCTGGAGCATGGAGATGAGAGGACTGTCTACGGGATGGAGATGTTTCAAGACATGAGTCATGCCCAATACGGAACTAAAGCAGGGACATTCTGCTTCGAGGCGGACTGCAAGTTGGAGGGCGGTGAAACACTGGAAATAGGGGATATGTCGTGGGAGGTATTATTTGTCCCTGGCCATTCTCTGGGCGGAATTGCATTCTATAACCGCCCTGGAAAGATCCTTATCCCCGGGGATGTAATTTACGCGGATTATGCCATTGGCCGATTTGACCTTCACGGGGCCAGTGGGCCACAGCTCAAGCAATCTCTCTTGGCCCTTGCAGAGCTGGAGGTAGACACCTTGTTACCAGGCCATAACCATATTATGGAAAAGGTGCCGGTGGGCTATATCCGGGAGACGGCTGAACAGTGGGGGCCTTATCTTACCTAGGCCCAGGCACCTTTCCTGCTTGTGTTCTTTGTTTTGGGGTAGGCAGTGATAATGCCTACGCGTTGTCCAGGATCTCCCTCATTTTTCGAGAGAGCTGTTTCATATTAAAGGGCTTCTGGATAAAACCATTACACCCGCGTTTCATTATCTCTGCTGCCCGACCATCAATGCTGTACCCGCTTGAGAGTAAGACCTTGATCCCGGGATTGATTTTTTTCAGCCTGTCATAGGTCTCTCCACCACTCATTTGTGGCATGATCATGTCCAGGATAACCAGCCCAATTTCGTCTTGGTTATCCTTATAGGTTTCTAAGGCCTCCTTGCCGTTTCTGGCCAATAGGACCCTGTACCCCATTTTATCCAATATCTGCCTGCCGACATCAACAATCATGTCCTCATCGTCCACAAGGAGGACCGTTTCAGTCCCTTTTAGGACCTCTTGAGCCAGGTGGTTTTCATTTGTTATTTCCCTTCCCGAGGCGGGCAGGTAAATATTAAAGGTCGATCCTTTGTCTTTTTCACTGTAGACGTTTATATAGCCTTCATGGTTTTTTATGATTCCATAGACAGACGCAAGACCTAAACCGGTCCCCCTGCCCATTTCTTTGGTAGTGAAAAAGGGCTCAAATATCCTCTGCCGGGTAACCTTATCCATGCCCATACCTGTGTCAGTAATAGATATCTTGACGTATCCACCAGGTTTGATGGCGTAGGGCTTCAGATAGTGCTCATCAAGGGTGACATTTTCAGTCTCAATGTACATGTTTCCACCCTCGGGCATGGCCTGCCAGGCGTTAATATAGAGATTCAGCAGGACCTGTTCAATCTGCCCTCGGTCCATTTCAACAATCCAGAGGCCGTCCTGATATTTTGAATGAATTGTTATCTCCTTTTTCGTTCTGCCGAACATCTTTGAGGTCTCTTCAATCAATTCATTTACGTCGGTCGGTTTGCCCTCATATTTGCCTCTTCTGGCAAAGCCCAGAAGCTGTTTGGTAAGGTCTGCTGCGCTATAGACAAGTTGCTCGATGTTTTTCGCCTTTTCGTATATAGAATGGCCTGGTTTGATTTGCATCAATATCAAAGAGATGTTCCCCTGCATACCCATAAGCAGGTTATTAAAATCGTGAGCTATGCCACCGGCCAAAGTGCCAATCGACTCCATCTTTTGAGCCTGTTGGAGCTGCACCTTCAGTTTCTTTTTATCTTCCTTGGCACGCACATGTTCAGTGACGTCCCGCACGATTCCGTGGAAGCCAACAGGTTGACCCGAAGAGTCGCGCATCAGTGAAGCGGACATTTGAAAGACACTGATTCGGCTATCTTTTCTAAAGATTTCATAGTTGGTCACCTCTGCGGGCTTCCCTGTCCGGTATACCTGATTAAAGACCTGATACATCTTTTTTGCGGTATTCGGGGTGGTGTACTCCCTGTTGTTTTTGCCAAAAAGTTCATCTCGGGAATATCCCGTAATCTTGCACAGAGAGTCGTTGAAAAAGGTCAGGTTTCCTGCGATATCAACCTCGAAGTAACCCTCTTCAATACTTTCAAGGATGGAGCGGTATTTTTCTTCGCTCTCCAGCAGGGCCTCTTCAGCCCTCTTGAGGTTAATGGCACCCTTCTCCAGCTCATTATCCCTTTGTTGCAATTCACTATAACATTCCTTTTCTTTCATTAGAATACCTCAAGCAGGCTTAAAAGACAGGGAAAGTTTGAGGGTCGTGCCTCGGCTATTGATGATAATAAATATACCATGAATGTATAATATTCAAGAAATTTTGTGGCTTTTGCTGCTTGACAGAGTGTCCACTCTCTTATATGCGTTAGGGGATGCCGAGGCCGAATTCATGCCCTGAGGCCCTTCCAAATGCAAGCAGATGGTATACTCGCTAGGGTGCAGGGATACACATATCATGTAAAGGAGGAAGTCTATATGAATAATCTAATAGATATTATTGAGGGCAGACGCAGTGTCCGTAAATACCAAGATAAGGATGTGCCGGAGGAACTTCTAAACCGGGTCCTTGAATCGGTACGCTGGGCACCCTCGTGGGCCAACACTCAGTGCTGGGAGGTGATTGTAATCAGGGATCCTGCCAATAAGGAAAGTCTCCAGGAGGCATTAGTTAATGTAAACCCTGCGAGGAATGCCATAGCAAAGGCCCCTGTTGTTCTGGCACTATGTGCAAAACTTCAGAGTTCAGGCTATTATAAGGGGCAGGTCACAACGAAATTCGGGGACTGGTTTATGTTCGATCTCGGGATAGCTGCCCAGACCATTTGTCTGACCGCCTATAACCTGGGTTTAGGTACGGTGATCGTTGGGCTTTTTGATCATAATAAGGCTAAGGATAACTTGCACGTTCCCGAGGGCTTTGAAGTGGTCGCGTTGATCCCTATGGGTTATCCTGCCAAGGATGCTGCTCCACCAAAACGGCGTGAAGTGCGGGATTTTACACACAAGGAAAAATTTGTTTCTCTTTAATAATCAATGATGGCCTGTGTGGATGCGTAGGAGTTGAAAGAGGAGGAAATGGCTCCTGAGTCGCGAGGGAAACTGGGGGACCTGATTCGTTTGAGGCATAGATTGGTCAAGGACCCGGCGGGAAGGCAGGTAAAGATCCTCGATGATAGTCAGGCCTTGTTGCTGGCAGATGAATTCCAGTGCCATGTTCATGATGTGTATGTGGAGGCACTGAGCTTAGGGATCTGCCCGTTTCGATATATTCGAAATAGGGAAAGCATCTCCCTAAAAGAACAATTGGAACTCGCTAGGGCCCGGGTTGCGATAGTTGGTGCCGGGGGCCTGGGCGGAAATGTTATTTTGCTGCTCGCAAGGCTTGGGGTTGGTTGTCTCGTTGTGGTGGACTATGATGTCTTTGATGAAACAAATCTCAACAGGCAGGTCTTGTCTAGTGAACACACCTTAGGCAAGTCTAAGGCCGAAGAGTCAGTTGCCATTGTAAGGTCTATCAACCCGGGGGTAGATATTATCGCCCACGGCGTGAGATTGAACCCGGCCAATGAGTTTGAAATCTTGCACGAATCGGATGTGGTCGTGGATGGCCTTGACAATATGACGGATAGATTGATTCTCGAGGGTGCGACCAAAAGGATGGGCATTCCTCTCGTACACGGTGCCCTTGCGGGCTTGGAGGGGCAGTTGATGACTATCTTCCCACAGGATTCAGGCCTGAGTAGTTTGTATGGCAGTGAATGGATAGAAGCAGACCGGCACACAAGGCCCGAATCAATCCTGGGTGTCCCCACGCTAATGCCTTCACTCTTGGCTAGCCTCCAGGCAGGGGAGGTCTTCAAGATTATCTTGAAGCGCGGGAGACCCTTCAGAAATGTCATGGTGCACATAGACCTGGAGAGCGGGCGGATAGATGAGTTTTTCCTCGATGATGAACAGTTTAGAGGCGTGAGAGAGGAAGAGAGAGATGAGCGCTAAGAAAGGTTTTTTTCCTGACTGGGTGGATGAGGTGCCAAAAAAAGGGACATATCGTTCTATTTTCAAATGGGGGGCGCCGGACGCCTTCAAACATCCCAATGCCAGACTCTATGCGATGATGAAGGAAAGGCTTTACATCACGGATGCCGATTTTCAAGAAAGACAGAGAGAGGGGAATGAACCAGTCAGGTTGAACAGGCCAATTGGCCTCTCGAATGAGCAGATAAACAGGTTCAGAGAGATTGCAGGAGAGGAAAATGTAGAAACAGATGATTATTCCCGTGTCAAATACGGGAGTGGCAAGACAATGGAAGAGGCCATGCTGCTCCGGGAAAACATCGTGGTTGATGTTCCAGATGTGGTCGTGCATCCTCGCGAAAAGCGAGATGTCCAAGAGGTGGTGGGATACTGCAACGAACAAAGGATCCCCCTGTATGCATACGGCGGCGGCTCCTCAGTTACTTTAGGCCTCAAGGCCGCGAAGGGGGGGGTCACTCTGGTCATGAACACAAACATGAATAGGCTGCTGAATTTTAATGAGGCAAATCAAACAGTTACTGTTGAGCCTGGCCTGCTTGGGCCCGCATATGAGGAGATGCTCAACCATGCCCCTGAGAGATTTAATGCCAGGAGGAGATACACATGCGGTCATTTTCCTCAATCATTTGAGTATTCCTCTGTGGGAGGGTGGATACTGGCCCTGGGGGCGGGACAGGAGTCTTCGTACTATGGTGACATGTACGATATTGTCTTGAGTCAGGAATATGTGACACCCGCTGGATCTTTCAGGACCCTGGACTATCCCGGGACGGCCACTGGACCGAAGGTAAATGATATCATGAAGGGTAGCGAGGGGGCCTATGGTATTCTCGTGAGCGCTACACTGAAGATCTTTAGGTATATGCCGGAAAGCTGGAGGAGGTTCAGTTTTATGTTCCCTACCTGGGAAGATGCAGTCAATGCGGCGCGTGAGATTAGCCAAGGCGAGTTTGGCATGCCGGCGGTATTCAGGATTTCCGATCAGGAAGAGACTGAGGTGGCATTGAAGCTTTACGGTATAGAGGGGACAATTATTGATAAGGCAATGGATCTTCGTGGATATAAACCCAGGAAACGATGCCTATATATTGGTCGGGCTCAAGGTGAAAGGATTTTTTCCAAAAACGTAAAGAAAAGAGTCAAAGAGATCTGTCGAAGACATGGGGCGATGTATCTAACGGGCTATCCCGCGAAAAAGTGGGAACAGGGGAGATATACGGATCCTTATCTGCGAGAGGATTTACACGATTATGGTATCCTGATTGATACGCTTGAATCTGGTGTTACATGGGATAATCTTCACGATCTTCATCAGGGAGTGAGGGCCTTTATTAAGGGCCGTCCGAACACCGTGTGTATGACTCATGCCTCCCACTTTTATCCCCAGGGAACAAATCTGTATTTTATCTTTATTACACGTATGAATGACCTAAAGGAATATAAGGAATTTCAGAATGGTATCCTTGACCGTATCCAAAGGCATGGAGGTTCATTGAGCCACCACCATGGAGTGGGCAAGATGATAGCACCCTGGATGGAACAGCACCTTGGTAAGGAACAGATGGATGTATTGCGTGCAATAAAGAGACATTTTGATCCCAACAACATTATGAACCCGGGTGGGCAGCTTGGCCTTGATCTCGAAGAGAAAGACGTGAGGACAATGTAACCTCTTAAGGTCCTTTGCAATTTCTTCCTTTTTTATCACTCCCCATTTTATCACACCATCTCTTTCAGAATGCCAAAGCGTTACGGATATGGATATATGTAGTTGCATCCCCAGATTTATCCCCTACCTATTGTGCCCCATTCCGAGTAAAAAATAATTTTTCAACTTGCTCATTTTTTTGCATTTTTTTCCTTGACAAAGGACCTTTTTTGCCTGATAGTGTCACAAAGTGGAGTAAAGTACCATAGAGTGGCATAAAAGGTCGGTTATGTTTAGAGGACGTTCACGACATACCCTTGATAGTAAGGGCCGTTTGGCCATCCCGGCAAGGTTCAGGGAGGTGATGGAGCAAAGGGCGGATGATTGTCTTGTCGTCACCAACCATGACACCTGCCTTTGGGCGTTTGCCAGGGAAGATTGGAGGGTGATTGAAGAAAAGGCCGCTGGACTTCCCCAGTTCGATCGTGCCGTAAATACCTATCTAAGATATTTTATTTCAGGGGCGGTGGAGTGCCCGATCAAACAGGGGAGGATAACAATACCTATCGACTTGAGACAAATTGCAGGACTAAATAAAGAAGTCGTGCTCGTCGGAGAGCTAAAGAGATTTGAGATCTGGGAAAAGGACAGATGGGAAGAAGAATTCCAGAAGGCCAAAAAAGATTTCCCAGTGGTTAGTCAGTCCCTTTCAGAGTTGGGCATTTGAAAGGACTCAAGCTTGGAATGTTTTCATCGCCCAGTCCTTGTTGATGAGGCCGTTAAGTGTCTTATCCCATTACCGGACGGTACATATATAGATGGAACCTGTGGCACTGGTGGGCACAGTCTAACAATTGTAAAGAGGCTACAGGGAAATGGTCGTTTGATTTGCCTGGACAGGGATCCAGAGGCCGTAAGGCTATCCAGAAAAAGGCTTTCTTTCTCGGGTGAAAGGGTCCAGGTAATTAGGGCAAGCTATACCGAACTGGACAAGGTCCTCAAGGAATTGGAATTAGATACGGTTGATGGCGTCTTATTGGACCTCGGGATGTCGTCGTACCAGCTTGAAAGATCAGGCAGGGGTTTTAGTTTTGGCCGGGATGAGCCCCTTGACATGAGAATGGACCCCGACGGTGAACTGACTGCTTATGATTTGGTCAACACCTTATCTCTTAAAGACCTTGAAGGCATATTTAGGGAATACGGTGAAGAAAAGAGGGCAAGGTTAATTGCGAGGGCCATTATTAGAGCACGCAGAAGAAATCCCATAGAAACTTCCCTTCAGTTGGCGTTACTAACTAAATCGGCATATCCTCCCTCTTATCGTTTCAGAACCAGGCATCCGGCTACGCGAATATTTCAGGCCCTTAGGATAGCGGTAAACAGAGAACTGGAAAACCTAAACTTATTTTTGGATAAGATCCCGTTTTTGGTGGCCAAAGGAGGGCGATTAGTAATTTTGACCTATCATTCGCTTGAAGACAGGATCGTCAAACAGGCCATGGCAGTCTGGGAGAAGGGGTGTACGTGCCCTCCGGACTTGCCCTATTGTGCCTGTGGCAAGGTTCCACTTTTCAGGAGATTGTTTAGGAAAGCGATACAACCGACTTGGAAAGAGATCGATGAAAACCCGAGTGCGCGCAGTGCCAAACTTCGTGCCGCAGAAAGGATCTAGCTATGACAAGGCCAGAGAGAGTATCTAAGATGCTGGAGTCACGAAACTCAAGATCAGGGGTTAGGATCAAGAACTTGAGGGCCAAGAGACGTAGATTCTATATGACAAGAAGGCAGATTATCCTAATCATTTCTGCCGTATTTGTCTTTATGGGGAGCGGCATCAGCTATGTGTGGTCATGCTTTGAAAGGACCCAGTTGGGTTACAACGTGAGCCAGTTGAAGAAAGAGGAGATGGATTATATAGAGACGAATCGAAAATTGAGACTTGAACTGGCCCTTTTGAAATCGCCCCAGAGGTTAGAGGCGCTGGCTATGAAAAGGCTTGGTATGAGGCGTCCCTCACCTGGACAAGTCATCTTATTGCCATGAAGGTAAAGGAAAAAAAGTGGATCAGATTTCGCATTTATGTGGTGGCAGGTTTTTTTCTGCTTGGCCTTGTAACAATATTGGCCAGGGCGTATCAACTCCAGATCCTGCAAAAAGATCGTCTGGTGGCAATGGCACGTGCAGGTTACATAGGGTCCATAAAGATCCTTCCAAAGCGCGGCGCCATATACGACCGCAAAGGTCATGTGCTGGCCCTGAGTGTTGAGGTTGAATCCATCTATGCACATCCAAATCGAATCACGGAAAAGCATAAAACGGCCCGACAGCTGTCCCATGTCCTAGGGGAAAGAAGGGGCAAAATCCTAAAGCTGTTAAAAGGGCAGCGTCCCTTTGTCTGGGTAAAGAGGAGGATAGACCCTGACAGGGCCGAAAGGGTAAGGGGCCTAAAGTTAAAGGGGATTGGCCTAACGACAGAAACCAAGCGGTGTTACCCTGGCAGGGAGATTGGATCCCACCTAATTGGTTTTGTTGGATCCGATAATAAAGGCCTTGAAGGCCTTGAGAAGAGGTATGACAGTTTTCTAAGTGGTCCCGAGCGAACCATTACCCTGATGCGGAATGCCTTTGGTCGCCCCTTTCTTATTAACGGGCCGATCGTGTCCAGGCACGGAATATACGATCTCATCCTTACAATAGATAAAGATATCCAGTACCAGGCCCAACAGGCCCTTGAGGCGGCGGTAGAGAAGGCAAGGGCCAAAGCTGGACACTGTGTGGTTGTTGATCCTGAGACCGGGGAGATTTTGGCCATGGCAGTGGTTCCGGAATACAACCCAAATGTTTTTTCTAAATACAGACCATATCAATGGAGAAACCGTGTTATCACGGACTGCTATGAACCTGGCTCCACCATGAAGGCGTTTTTATTGGCCGCTTGCCTGGAAGAGGGGGTGGTATCGCCCGATACCCTGTTTGACTGTGAACAGGGAGAGTATTCGTTAGGGGAGCATGTCATTCACGACACCCACAAGTATGGTGTTCTGAGCGTATCTGGTATTATTAAGCACTCGAGCAATATCGGCGCGATCAAGCTTGGCCAAAAAGTGGGCTACGCAAAGTTCTATGACTATATGAAAAAATTTGGTTTTGGGGCCAAGACCGGCCTCGGTTTGCAAGGGGAACGCATGGGTTCTATCAGATCGCCCAGGAAAATAAGCCCTATTGATGAGGCGACAATATTTTTTGGGCAGGGCGTGAGTACCACATCTATACAATTGGTTATGGCCATGGCCGCCATTGCCAACGGCGGGAAATTAATGCGCCCGTACGTGGTCAAGGCAATCGTCGATGAGTCGGGAGATAGGGTGATGAATAATCACCCCAAGGTTATAAGGAGGGTATTGTCACCCAGGACGGCCAGTAGGGTCTCCAGAATACTTGAAGGAGTAGTGAGTGAAGAGGGGACGGGCTTACGAGCGGCTATCAGGGGGTTTAGGGCCGCAGGGAAGACGGGCACTGCCCAGAAGGTGGATCCTGAAACCAGGAAGTACTCCATGAAGAGATTTGTGGCTACCTTTGTCGGCTTTGTGCCGGTGGATAAACCGAGACTGGTCATATTAGTCGTTGTCGATGAACCGAAGGGAATGCCCTATGGTGGAGTAGTAGCCGCGCCTGTCTTCAGGGAGGTGGGCCTGTGGTCTCTAAATTACCTCCGGATAAACCCCCAGATAGGAGCTGTTGTAGTGGCTAATGGCGGTGCGGAACAGGACCCTGCCCAGAGCCGGGCAAGTTTGATAAGTTATGCCGAACGCGAGAGGTTCAATGGAGGCAAGATAAATTCTCCACCGGAGATTCGAGAAAAGGTGAAGACAATCGGGGAGGATATATTGGGGAGATCAAAATCGCTTCCCGATTTTAGGGGACTTGGTATGAGGGATGTGCTTAAAGAGGCAAGATCTCTTGGCCTTAAGGTGGGTCTGGAAGGAACGGGTTTGGCATACAGACAGCACCCCAGGGCTGGATCGTCCCTTACAAAGGTAAGCATGGTAAAGGTCAGTTTCAGGCCTCCAACTTAGAAGGTGTGAGATGAGACTGGGTGAATTACTCGAGGGGCTGGAGATCGAAGAATTGCGGGATAGTTCCAAGCCAGAGATAGAGGGGCTTGCCTATGATTCACGCGCCATACGCCCGGGGTATATGTTTGTTGCCTTAAAGGGCACAAAAGCGGATGGACATGACTTTGTCAAAGATGCCATTAAAATGGGTGCTGCGGCCTTGGTTTTGGAGTCCACCGGAGCAAAAGAGTGGCACGATTTAGAAACCACAATAATTCGCGTTGGGGATTCCAGGGAGGCCTTATCCAAACTGGCCGTAAACTTCTACGATCGTCCTTTCCAGGGCATGAACCTTATTGGTATCACCGGCACAAACGGAAAGACCACGGCTAGTTACCTGCTTGAGTCTATCCTTGGCGATGCGGGAAGAAAACCCGGAGTGATCGGAACCATTAATTATCGTTTTCCGGGGCATGTATGCAAGGGATCGGTAACCACCCCTGAGTCTTTGGATCTAATGAGAATTTTGCGCAAGATGAAAGACGCAGGAGTTACAGACGTAATCGTGGAAGTCTCTTCACATGCACTTGACCAAGGAAGAACCAGGGATTGTCCGTTTAGGGTCTGTGTTTACACGAATCTTTCCAGGGATCATCTGGATTACCATTTGTCCATGGAAAAGTATTTTGAGGCAAAAAGCAGGCTTTTCATGAACTTAGGAGAATTGGGAACGCGAGATTCGGCAAGGGCGGTTATCAATGCGGATGACCCGAGCGGGGAAGAGCTGGTGAAAATGATCAATATGCCGGTTGTGACCTATGGGTTGAAAAGAGAGTGTGTTGTCAGGGCGGAGCAGGTCCAGGCAACCAGGTCTGGCCTGATTGGAAGGCTGGTGACCCCAGCAGGTAAAACGGATTTTAGGTGCCCATTAATCGGTCACTTTAATGTCTATAACATCTTGGCTGCTTCAGCAACCGCCATGTGTCTGGAAATTGATTTGGGCACAGTGGCCTCGGGGCTGGCGGGTATAAAAGGAGTCCCTGGCCGTCTGGAATTGGTGATGGGTGAATCGCCGTTTACCGTTGTTGTTGACTACGCACACACGCCGGACGCCTTACTTAAGGCATTGGAGGCAGTAAGGGCTATTGCAAAGAGACGGTTAATCACCGTGTTTGGGTGCGGAGGCGATCGTGACAGGGGCAAGAGATGGGAAATGGGTTATGTGGCCGGGGAACACAGCGATATAGTCTTTATTACCTCTGATAATCCCAGGACCGAAGATCCTTCCGCTATTGCATTACAGATAGAAAAGGGGGTGCGCTCATCGGGCCTAAAGGCATTGATGTATACCTCTGAAGATAAGGTGATGGGTTCCGGTTATGTCTTTGAACTTGATCGTCGTGATGCCATCCGCATGGCGGTCCGCATGGCCGGTGAGGGTGATCTGATCTTGATCGCCGGTAAGGGCCATGAAGATTACCAGATTGTAGGAGATGAAAAGAGGCATTTCGATGATCGAGAGGTGGTGGCAGAAGCGGCTTCCAAGGGGCACTGAATGCCAATTGCCTGGGGTGAAATAACCGCAAAGCAAGTTCTATCTCCGATAAACGGGACATGGGTTTCTGGAAGGCAAGAGACTATTTTATCAGGGATCAGTACCGATTCCAGAACCATAAGACCAGGTGAACTTTTTTGGGCCCTGTGCGGGGATAGATACGATGGCCATAATTTCGTTGAGGAGGCCGTCGGTAAGGAGGCGGCTGGAGTTGTAGTCCAGGAAGACCACTGGCGGAAAGCGCAGGGCGGGGAAAATGAGCACATAGATATCCAGTCGGGTGACCCAGTTGTTATCATGGTGGATAATACCTTGAGGTCCCTCGGGGATTTGGCCAAATGGTGGCGTCAGCGGCACAGCGTGAAGGTGGTTGGCATAACGGGAAGCACGGGTAAGACTACTACCAAGGAAATGGCGGCCGGTATCCTGGACCTGGGCTATAGGACACTTAAAAATCATGGCAATCTTAACAACTTGATCGGAATGCCCCTGACTTTGCTGAGACTGGAACAAGATCATAGAAACGCGGTTCTGGAAATGGGTATGAATCGCCCAGGTGAGATTGCTCGTCTAACCGAAATCGCAGATCCGGATGTGGGAGTGATCACCAACGTAGGGATGGCCCACCTTGAAGGGGTAACAGATCTTGAAGGGGTGGTTAGGGCAAAGACAGAGCTAATTGAGAAGATTTCCCCGTTGGGTAGAGTAATCGTAAACGGTGACGATGAGCTTCTGGTAAAGGCGTGCTCTCTATTCCAAAAAGAACTGGTCACCTTTGGGACTATGACGAGCAATGATCTAATGGCCTACAATATCCAAAACCTTGGCCGCGAGGGCCTTTCCTTTGATTTTCGGTATCAGGGTGATTTTTGGACTGTAAGGCTGAAAACACCCGGGGCTCAGAATGTATTCAATGGCCTGGCAGCGGCGGCCATAGCTTTTTGCCTAAATGAACCTCTCGAGCATATCTTGGAAGGATTGCATCATTTTTCAGGGGTCGAAGGACGGTTTATGGTGACTTCGCTAGCAGGGGATATTGTAATGGTAGATGACACATACAATGCCAATCCTTCATCCCTGAGAATGGCCCTTGAATCTATTAAGTCGATGGTTGATCAGGGCGGGAGAATTATTGTGGGTCTGGGAGAGATGATGGAATTAGGAGACGCCTCGACACCGGCACACCTTGAGGCGGGTCGCATGGTGGCAGACCTTTGTGCACAGTACTTTGTGGCCATGGGTGGGCATGCCGATGAGATGGTGAAAGGGGCCTTGGAGTCTGGTATGTCCCAAAACCGGGTGTATGTGGCAGAGACCCATGAGGAGATGGCGAGTAAGATAATGGATGAGATTAGGGAGCGAGACCTGGTTTTTCTCAAGGGGTCTCGGAGGATAGGACTGGAAAAGGTGGTTGAACGAATCAAGCTATCACTTACATAGACCCCCCGGCTTTTTTTATGGGGATGGACAGGGCCTGGTTCACCCATGCTATACAAACTATTCTATTTCTTTCACGCTGATTTTTCCCTTCTGAACGTCTTCCGGTACATAACGTTCAGGACTATCCTGTCTACACTAACGGGTCTCTTGATCTGCTTTATTTTTGGAGGCATGGTCATAAACAGACTTCGACACATGCAGGTAAGGCAGTACATACGCGATGACGGTCCACCAAACCACAAATCCAAAGAGGGCACTCCAACTATGGGCGGGTGCCTTATTTTACCCGCAGTCATCCTTTCCACAATCTTTTGGGCCGAGCTAAAAAACCTCTATGTGTGGATCGTGATGTTTGTCATGGTTTCTTTCGGGGGAATTGGTTTTGTTGACGATTATCTGAAGATAACCAGGAAAAGCAGCCAGGGTCTCAGTGTTAGTTCAAAGTTTTGCCTTCAGATATTTGCCGCCCTTATAGTGGCCGTTACTCTCTATATCTATCCTGGCTTTGATTCGCATTTGAACCTCCCTTTTTTTAAAGGGGTTAGCCCGGATCTGGGATTGGGGTACATCCTGCTAGTGGTATTTATCATCGTTGGAGCCTCTAATGCGGTAAATCTGACAGATGGTTTGGACGGACTGGCGATCAGCCCACTCATTGTGGCTTTTGGGTGTTATTTGATTTTCTCCTATATCTCCGGTCATTCAAAGATCGCCGCCTACCTTCAGATCCCATTTGTTTCAGGGGCGGGGGAGGTTTGTGTGCTCTGTGGAGGGTTGGTCGGCGCTGGTCTAGGCTTCTTGTGGTACAACAGCTATCCAGCGGAAATTTTTATGGGAGATGTGGGTTCTATTCCTCTCGGGGCGGTCTTGGGAACCGTTGCTGTAATAACCAAACAGGAAGTGGTCCTTGCCCTTGTGGGAGGGTTATTTGTTTTTGAGGCCTTTTCAGTAATTTTTCAGGTGGCATATTTCAAGTTGACTGGGGGCCAAAGGATCTTCCGGATGGCCCCCATTCATCATCACTTTGAATTAAAGGGCTGGCCTGAGCCAAAGGTCATCATTCGATTTTGGATCATTTCAATAATCCTGGCCCTGTTTGCTATCAGCACGTTGAAGCTGAGATGATAATTAAGGGAACAGCCAATTTTAAGGTGCCAAGGTACTAATTTTAGATGTCTGATAAATGCGAAACAACAAAAAAATAGAATTTTCTGCCAAAAAGGTGACAGTAGTTGGGCTTGGGTCATCAGGGATATGGACAGCTCGATTTTTGGCCAGGGAGGGGGCCAACGTAACTGTCAGTGAAATAAGGCCTGAAACCGATTTTGATCCAGATACATTAAGCGAGATCCGTGAACTGGGGATCAGGCTGGAGATGGGAGAGCACCGCAATGAAAGTTTCCTCGCTGTGGATATGATTATTCTTAGTCCTGGCGTGCCCCTTCATATGCCATTGCTTCGCAATGCCATTGAAGAGGGTATCCCTGTGATGGGTGAGCTGGAATTAGGAAGTCGCCTGGTCGATGTCCCTATGATTGCGGTAACCGGTACCAATGGAAAATCAACTGTGACGACATTATTAGGCCGCTTGATCGAAGACGCAGGTTTTGATGTCTTTGTGGGCGGCAACATTGGGACCCCTCTGATGGCGTATGTTACAGGGGCTGCAAAAGGGAAGGCAAAGATGGATTATATAGTAGTTGAAGTGAGTAGTTTTCAACTGGATGCCGTCGATACTTTTTGCCCCTTTGTTTCATTTGTATTGAATATTTCCCCTGATCATTTGGACCGTTATTCCTGCTATGAAGATTACGTCCAATCCAAGCTAAGAATATTTGCCAATCAAGGGCCTGGCCAGTTTGTAATCCTCAACGATGACGACGAAAAGCTGTCGTCAATCCATCCTTCTTCAGGGGTGTCTGTCCTTCGTTATGGAGCAGAGAATAGAGAAGGACGACATGGCTTTATAGAGAGGAAAAGGATTATGGCCGGATTTGATGGTATGGAAAGCAAAAGCTTTTCTCTTGAATCAGTTACCCTTCCCGGTCTGCACAATCTGGAGAATGTTTTGGCCGCTGTGCTGGGCGGTCTCGCACTCGGTATTGATGGATTGTCTATTCAGAATACTATCGATTCATTTAAAGGCCTTCCAGACAGGCTTGAGCTGGTAAAAGAACTTGATGGCGTGGCATTTTACAATGATTCGAAGGCCACCAATGTTGATGCCGCAGTAAAGGCAGTTAAGAGTTTTGACCGGCCTCTGATCCTGATCGCAGGGGGCAGGCACAAAGGCGCAGATTATGCCCCCCTCGTCAAGGCCGCCGAGGGTAAGGCAAAAAGGGCTATTTTTATGGGAGAGGCGGGAGATTTACTGGCCTCATCTTTTAGGGATGTTATACCTTTTTCAATGGCCATAGATATGGATGAGGCAGTCTCCGTCGCCTTTTCACATGCCAAGAGCGGAGATGCCGTGCTTCTGGCCCCTGCATGCTCAAGTTTTGATATGTTTACAGATTATTCCCACAGGGGGCGGGCGTTTAGGTCCGCTGTTGAGAGGATCTTTAATGGCTGAGAGAAAATCAACAGACTCTGGATACGACTATATGCTGCTGATACCTGTCCTTATCTTGATCGGACTTGGGCTGGTTCTGGTCTATAGCGCAAGCTCGCACCTCGCCGCTTACCGCCTGGGGGACAGCTACTTCTATTTTAAGAGACAGATCGTGTTTTGCATCTTGGGCCTTGGCGTGATGGTATGCGCAAAAAATGTCCCATGCACCCTGTACTCGAAAATGATCTACCCATTGCTTTCCGTAAGTCTCTTCCTCCTGATCTTATTGTTTATTCCGGGATTGGGGGCAAGGGTCGGTGGCGCATCTAGGTGGTTAAAATTTGGAGGCTTTTCTCTGCAGCCTTCGGAACTCTCAAAATTTTCTCTGGTCGTCTATGTGGCCTACTCCATGTCCAAAAAAGGGTCAAACATGGAGTCATTTACAAAGGGGCTATTACCCCATTTGCTCGTGGCAGGGCTCTTTATGTTTCTCGTGGTCCTTCAGCCAGATTTTGGCACGGCGGTAATCATCGGTTGCTGGGTCTTGATGCTTCTATTTGTGGGTGGCGTCAAATTCAGACAGCTCGCTGCGGTTACGGTCTTGTTCGCATCTATTGTCTTATTGCTTATCTGGCTGGTGCGTTACAGATTAGACAGGTTGCTGGGCTTCATTAACTGTTGGAAGGACCCAAGCGGGCTCGGGTATCAGATTATTCACTCCTTTTTGGCCTTTGGGTCTGGCGGAATCTTGGGGGCGGGGCTTGGGGGCAGCAAGCAGAAATTATTTTACCTGCCCGAGCCTCATACCGATTTCGTTTTTTCTATAGCGGCAGAAGAGCTTGGGTTCTTGGGGGTGGTTGCCATAGTAGTCCTCTTTGGTGCCTTTATCATGCGGGGTATAAAACTGGCTCTTGATGCCAGGGACCTATATAGCAGCTATCTCGCCCTAGGATTGACCTCCATGATCGGTCTTCAGGTATTGGTCAACATGGCTGTGGTCATGGGGCTTCTCCCCACCAAGGGACTTACGCTTCCACTTATGAGCTATGGGGGATCATCGCTAATTATCACCTTGCTAAGCATAGGTGTCCTATTGAATATCTCCTCAAGGACGTAAATGAATGAGGAATAAGGAAGGTGAACTTAAGCAGGCCGGAATATGTGATCCCGTTTCAAGAGCTCCGGGTTCAGATATTTGTTGGATAATAGCCGGTGGGGGTACTGGAGGCCATCTTTTCCCTGGCATTGCTATTGCGAGGGAACTTGAAAGGAGGTTTAAAAATAGTGAAGTCCTGTTTGTAGTTGGGCATAGAAAGATGGAATTGGAGATATTGTCGCGTTATGGCTACAAAGTGAGGCATATAGACATTGAGGGAGTTAAAGGGCGTGGATGGAAGAAGGGACTGGCTGTGTTGCTGAAGCTGCCGAAAAGTTTTCGGCAGTCAATGTATATCCTAAAAGAATTTTCGCCAGCATTGATTATTGGGATGGGAGGTTATTCTGCCGGACCGATCTGCCTAGCGGCCAAATTGATGAGAATACCGACCGCAATCCATGAGCAAAACTCCTATCCTGGCCTCACGAACCGGTTGTTATCCAGATTTGTGGACCATGTCTTTATCTCTTTTGAGGAGAGCAGAAATTATCTCAAGGCCAGATCGGTTTCCTTGACGGGCAATCCGGTACGTCGGGAGCTCTTTTTTGATAACACGGTAGAGGTCCCAGACAGCGAAGTGTTCACTATATTGGTTGTAGGCGGAAGCCAGGGGGCGAGGGCAATTAACGAGGCATTTGCAGAGGCATTGGTATATTTAAGGGAGTTGGGGAGGAGTCCAAGGGTAATTCACCAGACTGGAGATAAAGACTACAAAAGGGTGATGGAGGATTATCGGCATAGAGGAGTTGAAGGGGAAATTGCACCTTTTATCCTGGATATGAGAAGGGCATATAGGCGTGCAAGTCTGGTTGTGACCAGGGCAGGCGCTACAACTATCTTCGAGCTGGCCGCATTGGGAAAGGCCTCTATACTCATACCCTATCCTTATGCAACGAATCACCACCAGGAGATCAATGCTAAGAGCCTAGTGCGGGCTGGAGGGGCGGAGATGATACAGCAGAGCGATTTATCTGGTGAGGCCTTAGCCCAAATCTTGATGAAATATATGGACGATCCCTCTGCCCTGGAAGAGATGGGTAAGAAGGCACGGAAAATGGGGAGGCTTGATGCTGCCAGGGAGATAGCAGATGAATTGGAGGGAATGTGTAAGTGGATTCATTGTTAGTTGGGAAACTCCCGCCATGCGGGAGTCAGAGAAATTAGGCTATGATGTACCGGAAATCAAGGTTGTGAAGTGAATCCCGCCCTGGGCGGGATTAATGTGGAGTTTCGCGATTCCAAGCCCCATGTGGGGCAAGCCCAAGCCGGGGTCATTTGCTAAGGTGTTACACGTGTCCTGGTGTGAAGAGACAGGAGAACAGAGTATCAACCCCTTAGGTATCAATGGAACTCAAAAATTGATTAAGAAACTTGGCAAGACAAGACATATCCATTTTGTGGGTATCGGCGGTATCGGGATGAGTGGGATCGCTGAGCTTTTGATAAATCTGGGGTACAAGGTCAGTGGTTCAGACCTCAGAAACACTGTGGTGACAAGACGACTCTCCGCCCTTGGATGCCACATCTTTCAAGGACATAAAAGAGAACATCTGGGCGGTGCAGATGTGGTGGTATATTCCTCGGCCGTAGAGGAAGCTAATCCTGAGGTCCTAGCTGCTAAAGATCTCTATATCCCAGTCATACCCAGGGCAGAAATGCTTGCAGAACTCATGCGCCTAAAATATGGAGTGGCCATTGCGGGTGCCCACGGTAAGACCACAACCACATCGATGGTTGCTTCTATCTTGACTCATGGCCATCTTGATCCCACGGTGGTCATAGGGGGGAGGCTGGATATATGGGGAGGATCCAATGCAAAGTTAGGACAAGGAGACATACTTGTTGCAGAGGCGGATGAAAGCGACGGGTCATTTCTTGCGCTTTCTCCTACAATAGCCGTGGTTACAAACGTGGATTATGAGCATATAGATTACTATGGGGACATAGAGTCTCTTCGAGAAACCTTTATTAATTTTATTAATAAGATTCCTTTCTATGGTACAGCCATACTGTGCCTGGACAATGAAGAGATTCAAGGGATTATTCCCCATCTAAAGAAAAAATATCTGACCTACGGCATGTCCTCGCAGACGGACTTGAGGGGCCGGGATCTGGAGAAGGAAAGTCTGGGGACCAGCTTTGAGGCAATATATCATAATCATTCGTTGGGCAGGGTCGTAGTGGGAATGCCGGGCGAACATAATGTCTTGAATGCCTTGGCAGCTATGGCCGTCGGCCTTGATCTGGATCTGGATACAGAGGTTATAAAAGAGGGACTCAAGAGCTTAGGAGGACTGGAGAGACGATTCCAAGTTAAGGGTGAAAGGTCCGGTGTCATCGTCCTTGATGATTACGGTCATCATCCTACCGAGATCATGGCTACGCTCAAGGCAGTCAAGGAATGTTGGCCTGAAAGGCGTTTGATAGTTGTTTTTCAGCCTCATAGGTACACTCGCACCAAGCTGCTCTTTGATCGCTTTGTCATTAGCTTTAACCAGGCAGATATACTTATCATGACCTCCATATTTTCAGCAGGGGAGACTGCCATTAATGGAGTGAACGGAAAGGGGCTGTCTCAGGGCATAAAGGAACACGGACACAAAGAGGTGATATACTGCCAAAACCAGGATGAAATTCTTCCAATTCTCTTATCAATCGTGAGGTCCGGAGACCTGGTCATTAGCCTTGGGGCGGGCGATATCTATAAAGTAGGAGAGGAACTGTTAGATAGCCTATAGATTGAGAGCTGAAAAAACGGTGGTATGCACTTTGCCATATGGACAAAAGACAAAAACAGGACCTGCTTAGCCTTTTAGGGGAAGGAGTTCGTTTTGATTGCTCTATGGCTGATTATACAACCTTCCAGGTGGGAGGAAGGGCAGATGCCCTTTGTGAGGTGAATGATCTTGATTCGCTCTGTCGGCTTATTGCCTATGTAAATAAAGAGCAAATGCCTTATCTGCCTATTGGGCGGGGCAGCAATATACTGGTAAAGGATGATGGGCTTGAAGGATTAGTTATACTGCTTCGGGGATCATTAGCCGCGCTGGAAGGAAAGGGAATGGATGGTTTTGCCATTTATGCTGGTGCGGGTCTTTCCTTGGTCGATCTTTTGGTTCATTGCCGTGCTTTGGGATTGAGGGGGCTGGAATTTCTTGCAGGAATACCCGGGGCGGTTGGCGGGGCCGTGGCAATGAATGCCGGTGCCTTTGGAAAGGAAATTGGAGCAAGAGTAAAGAAAATTGATCTTATCAACCGGGAGGGCGAGGTGGTTGTCAAAGATAGATCTCAGCTCAGGTTTTTTTACAGGAGGCTTGATATAGAAGAGGGGAGTGTCATTGCTAAAGTCTTTTTTGAAATGGGTTTGGACGGTCAAAAAATGGTATCGGAGCGAATCACTGGTTACCTCAAGATGAAAAAAGAGAGACAGCCGCTTGAATATCCAAGTGCTGGCTCCGTGTTTCGGAATCCACCTAATAATTATGCCGGCAGGCTGATAGAAAACGCGGGCCTGAAAGGAAAAAGGATTGGAGGGGCAATGATTTCCACAAGGCATGCCAACTTTATCGTGAATACAGGAGGTGCAAAGGCGAAGGATATCCTTGCCCTTATGTATCTAGCGCAGGAGAGGGTAAAAAATGATACAGGAATAGAGTTGCGACCAGAGATTCAGGTGGTTGGACGATGAGTTTGGGGGCTATTGAGGTGATAAGGCCATGATACGAAAGACACCCAATAAACGACAAAGCAAGAAAAGGCAATCAGTTTTAACTAAGCAGTCAATAAGAAGAAAAAGGAAAAAGAGGTCTTCCGCCGCCTTTGTCCTGATTCGTCACATGGTGTCTGGCCTTTTAAGGGTTTTTGTCATGTTTATGATATTGGCAATGACGAGCCTGCTTTTCTTGTCGGCCTATCACTATCTGCTAGCATCTCCTTATTTGAAACTGGAGCACGTGGTGGTGAATGGTGTTGATGAAAAGATAAGGCAGGAACTTATCCAGATGTGCGGGTTATCGACGGACCTAGGTCTACTCGCCATTAACATTCACCAGTTAGAAAGAAAGATGAGCACACACCCCTGGGTGCGGTCCGTAAACGTGAAAAGGAGTTTTCCACATACCCTCGTGGTTGATATTAAAAAGGAGCTTCCCTATGCACTAGTGCTTATGGATAAGACGTACTATATGAATCAATATGGGGAGGTCTTCAAAGAAGTGAGCGATGGGGACGAGATGGATTATCCTGTCATTACGGGTGTATCCGAACAGGGACAAGGCCTGAGGCAAGAATTGGCTACTGCAGTCCATGTGATGGGGGTTTTGGAGTTTGAAGATGAACCCTGGTCACTAAACGATCTGTCGGAGATCCATGTAAATAGGTATGGGGGCATGTCGCTGTATTTTAGCGGCCTCCAGGCAAAAATATCATTAATGCGCCACCTTTCTGTCATTCCTATCACAAGGGATAGGGGAGAAGGAGATATTGGGAGAAAATTAAACAGACTAAGGAAGGTTGCTCATCATCTTAGACGAGTTGGGCGGATTCAACAGGTGACAGGCATAGATCTGAATTACGTTGATGAGGCAGTGGTTTCATTTGGAAAAGGGTAGATGTAGACATCGATGGGTCGCCTCTTCTGCGTTCCATGTTTTGAATTAAGTTGGCATCAGTTGGCGCAGTAGGTTTTCAAACGGCCAACTTGTTACCACTTAAGATATATTTGGTTATCAACCAATGAGCGAGGTAACAAGAAGATGTCCGGAGAAATTATTGTCGGCTTAGATATCGGAACGACCAAGATCTGTGCCGTGGTTGGTGAAATTCGTCCGGGTGGGGTAGATATTATCGGCATGGGTAGTCACCCCTCAGAGGGTCTTCGAAAGGGAGTGGTAATCAATATTGAAAACACCGTGAATTCCATTAAAGAGGCCGTAGAAGAAGCGGAGACGATGGCAGGGTGTGAAATAAGCGCTGTCTATTCGGGTATTGCTGGTGGTCATATCAAAGGATTTAACAGCCAGGGGGTAATCGCTCTAAAGGAAAGAGAGGTAACAAAAAAGGATATAGAACGCGTTATTGAGGCCGCAAGCGCTGTGGCTATTCCGATGGACCGTGAGGTGATCCACACCCTTGTCCAGGAATTCATTGTGGATGACCAGGATGGAATCTTGGACCCTTTGGGGATGGCAGGTGTTCGTTTGGAGGCAAAAGTTCATATTGTGACAGGTGCAGTCACCTCTGCCCAGAACATAATCAAATGCTCTAATCGTGCTGGGTTAGACGTCTGTGATATCATTCTTGAGTCCCTGGCATCGAGTGAAGCGGTCCTTTCTAAAGAAGAGCGCAATCTAGGATCGGCTCTTATTGACTTTGGCGGCGGGACGACCGATATGGCAATATTCTCAAGGGGGTCCATCAAACATACATCGGTTTTGGCATTAGGGGGTGATAACCTGACCTACGACATAGCCATAGGGCTCAGAACACCAAAGGTAGATGCAGAAAAGATCAAAATCAAATACGGATGCGGGCTCTCATCATTAATCGGCAGGGACGAGACAATTGAGGTGCCTGGTGTAGGGGGAAGAAAGCCCAGGATTTTATCACGTCAGATCCTTGGAGAGATTCTGGAGCCCAGGATTGAGGAGATCTTTTCCCTGATTTATGGCGAGCTTGCTAGCTCGGGGTATGAGGATGGCATAACTTCTGGAGTTGTCGTTACAGGCGGTTCTGCGGAATTACAGGGGGTTACCGAGATGGCAGAGCAGATATTCAATACCCCTGCCCGAGTGGGGTATCCCCAAGGGATCAGTGGGTTAGTGGAAGTTGTGAATAAACCTATGTATGCGACCGCTGTCGGCCTGGTGCTTCACGGGTCAAAAAGGAGCAAGAAGGCCAAGAAATTTAGGATCAGGGATACCAATATTTTTAACCGTGTCATGACAAGGATGAAGAGATGGTTTAAGGAGGTAATATAGAACACACCAGAATCATAAGCATAACAGAAAGGAGGGGATATCATGAAGTTCGAATTTGTGGAAGAAAGGGAAAGACACATTGCCAAGATTAAGGTGGTTGGCGTTGGTGGCGCGGGAGGTAATGCCATCAACAACATGATTAATTTTAAGCTGAGGGGCGTTGACTTTGTTGTTGCCAATACGGACTGCCAGGACCTTGACCGCTCGTTGTGCTCTCATAAGATCCAGCTTGGGCCATCTATTACAATGGGACTCGGTGCTGGGGCCGATCCGGAAATAGGCAAATCATCAGCGGAAGAAAGTATTAATGATATCAGGGAGTCAGTTGCTGGTCCAGATATGGTCTTCATAACAGCTGGAATGGGCGGCGGCACAGGAACGGGTGCATCCCCCATCGTGGGCCGCGAGTGCAAGGAAAGCGGTGCGCTGACAGTTGCCGTTGTGACCAAGCCCTTTGAATTTGAAGGGGAAAAAAGGATGAAGAGGGCCATGGAAGGAATTGAGAGACTCAAAGAAGAGGTAGATAGTCTGATTGTTATCCCGAATGAACGGCTTAAGACATTGGATAACAACAGTACTTTATTCAAAGAACTTATAGCACGGGCAGATGATGTCCTCCTTCAGGCCGTCAGGGGGATATCAGATCTGATCATGAGCAACGGCTTTATCAACCTGGATTTTGCGGACGTCAAAAGGGTGATGGAAGAGATGGGTTCCGCAATTATGGGCATGGGAACTGCCAGTGGAGATCACAGGGCTACAGAGGCGGCTCAGGCGGCCATAAACAGCCCCCTTCTGGAAGACATCTCTATAAAAGGGGCCAAAGGTCTCCTTATGAATATAACGGGGCCTTCCGACATGACTATGGATGAAATTAGTGAGGCCTCCAACTATGTCAAAGAAGAGGTGAACAAAGACGCGGAGATTTTTTGGGGCGTGGTCTTTGATGATACCGTGGAAGATGAGGTGAAGGTGACAGTCATCGCTACAGGCATAGATAGTAATAATGAGTGTATGGTTACTCGTTACAGGGATGTCCATGATAATGTGGTCAAGATAAGAGATATTACCCTGGAGGAGGCTGAAGAAAATTGGACGGTGAAAAGGAATGGTATTTCTTTGGATGAGCCTGCTTACGAGAGAAAAAGGCTTGGCCTCATGTCGTCTGTGAAGGAAAAGAGAAACAACGAGGGTAAAAAGGGTATCCTGAGTAAGTTCCGTATCAAGGATAATCTAGATTATCCCACCTTTCTTAGGGCCAAGGCCGATTGATTTGTTGAACGTTTAGTTTTGTAGGTGGTGAGTCGATCACTTAATGGGGGCCTAGTTTCGAATCTAATAAGGTTTTTAGGGACGTGTGCAGTGATATAGTTTCCCTTTATCGGGCCAAGCTGATCAAAGAAAAGGGGTTTGTAAGAAAGGATTGGGGCGGCAGGCTGTCTGTTGCCTTGGCCTTCCCTAACTATTATCGCCTTGGCATGTCAAACTTAGGCTTCCAGATCGTTTATGACCTTCTAAATCAGAGGCCTGACGTCGTTGTTGAGAGAGTTTTTCTCCCTGAAGGTCAAGAGATGTCCTTCTGCCTTCGTTCAGGGAAAGGCCTCCTTTCCCTCGAATCCCAAACACCTCTCCAAAGATTCGACCTTTTGGCGTTCTCTCTCTCCTTTGAAAATGACTATCCAAACATTTTAACCATCCTTGACTTGGGAAAGATCCCCCTTCTGGCAGAAGACAGATATGATCCCTGTCCTCTTGTCATGGCCGGAGGAGTCACTACTTTTCTGAACCCTGAACCCTTAGCACATTTTATGGATTTCTTCTTGATCGGTGAGGCGGAGGCCAATCTCAATGAATTCATTGATCTCTTTATAGGACTTCGCGTCCGGTATACCGTGAGGGCAGGAATGCTCAAAAATTTGGCCGAGAACTTGTCTGGCCTTTATGTCCCTTCATTATACCAGCCCGAGTATTATCAAGACGGTACCATCAAGGCCTTTCTGCCTAAAGAAAATCAGGTGCCTGAAAGGATCATACCAGGTTGTTCCCATCAGGCAGGGTACGGGAAGGGAAGTCATGTCCCCCGATCTACGATCACCACACCGGATACGGAATTTGGTGATAAGGTCCTGATAGAATTGGGCAGAGGGTGCGGACGCTCGTGCCGGTTTTGTGCGGCTGGGTTTGTGTACCGCCCACCAAGAGTTCACTTGGAATCTGATCTTCGATCCTCCATTAAGGATGCTATGAAGAACAACCAACAGATAGGATTGTTAGGCGCTGCAATATCGGATATTCCTGGAATAGAAGACCTTACATCGCAGATTATAAACAAAGGAGGCCTTTTTTCCGTCTCATCATTGAGGGCCGATACTATTACCAGGGGACTGCTTGATAATTTAAAAAAAGTCGGCCAAAGGGCAATAGCAATAGCGCCGGAGGCTGGCTCGGAGAGATTACGAAAGGTTATTAATAAGCATCTGACAAGACATCAGATTATAGATGCGGCTCGACTGATAGCAGATGTGGGTGATTTTGCGCTCAGATTGTATTTTTTAATTGGTCTGCCTACGGAAACTCGAGAGGATATTGATGAAATTGTGGGTCTTGTGAAGGTAATTAAACATCATATGGTCAAGGTGTCTGCAGCGCGCGGAAGAATAGGCAGAATCAAGTTGAGCATAAACTGTTTTATTCCTAAGCCATTTACCCCTTTTCAGTACTGCGGCCTTGAACCTATTCCCTCCCTCAAGGAGAAGCAAAAATGTTTGAAAAGGGCACTTGAAAGAGAAGGAGGGATAAGAGTAAACTCTGATGTCGCCAAATGGGCTTATGTCCAGACATTATTATCTGTTGGGGATAGGAGGGTCGGACCAATCCTGCTAATGTCTCACAAATCAGGCGGGGATTGGGCAAAGGCACTACGATTCTCTAATATGAATCCCGACTTTTTTGTTTACCGTCCCAAAGGCTATGATGAAATTCTGCCCTGGGATTTTATTGACCATGGGATTCTGAAAGGACATCTAATAGATGAGCACATCCTGGCGCTGAGGGCAAAGGAATCTGACATTTGCCATGTTGGCCATTGCTATCGTTGTGGGGTCTGTAAGAAGATGTGACCTCTATATTCTTTCCATGGCAGTGAGTACTTGATTGAGCTGGGAGAGGGTCAGGAGGTTTTGTTCAAAGAATATTCTACCGATTAACCTGTGTTCTCCTTTTGAGAGATCCTCTGTTACCTGGACCTTTAGTGCTTCCATAACATTGTCTGCTGAGACAAATCCCTTCTCCACTGCTATAATCCCAAACCGCTTTTCGAGGTGGTGAATCTTCGTTTTTCCTCTTAGTTTTTGCTGTTTCTTTTTTCTCACTATTTTGTATGCCCCTTTTCCGCCGGAAATAATTCTGCAAAAAACAGTTTCAAGTTGTCAAGGAGAGCATTGAAATGCAATATGTTAACATCTATATGGAAAGTAGAATTTTATTGCAAGATGATTTTGTTGTTATTTCATCTTAAGCAACAGTTTGGCGCTTTGAAAGCATCATCAGCGGAGGGCAAGGCCATTGTCATCTACTAACCTGCTGTAAATGTTAGGCTTTTTTTTGTTTGACACAGGGTGCCCTCCATCATATATTTCCCCTAACGATAATAGCACTTCATTTTTATCTCCCTCTCTAGCTCCAGTTGCTTTGGTTCTTATGAAACGGCTGGTGGCATTGACAGGCGTGGCTCTCTATTATTCATGAAAAGGGGTCTTTCGTGATATCAAATCTCAGTGTTGCCAGGATCTCAACAGATGCGGTCGAGATTAGCTGGATAGGGGGGACCAATGGCCTGGAAGTATCAATATTTGTGGGTGATTCTCCTGATTCCTTCGATGGAGGCCCTCCGGCTGTCAGGGTAGTGAGGTCTACCTGTGCTGAGATATTGGGGCTTGATCCTGAGATCCGCTACTATTTTAGAGTAGTGCCGGAAGGTGGCCCTGGGATAATCACTGCCGAGCGACGTGTGCCTTTGGACGGGGCCGTCAATTTCCGTGATCTTGGCGGGTATGAGACCTTGGATGGTCGCCAGGTGAAGTGGGGGCAGATTTTTCGATCTGACAGCCTGGCCAGGCTCACAGGCCGGGACCAAGCCGTTCTCAAAAGGATGGGAATAAGGCTCGCCTGCGATTTTCGTACTCCAGCAGAGGTGAATGTAGCACCGGATAGGTTACCCGATGATGGTTCAGTGAAATACCTTCATCTTCCCATAATCCAAGATGACTTCGACTCAGTGAGCGCTTTAAAGAGGATGAAGAAGGGGGACATAAGGTGGCTAACAAGAGACTTTATGGTCAATGGTTATATAAAAAATATTGATGATTTTGCGGATAAGTGGGGCATGGTCATTAATCATCTCGCCGAATCCGACAGTCTGCCGCTGGTATTTCACTGTACAGGGGGAAAGGACCGTGCAGGTACCTGTGCGGCTTTGATCTTACTTGCCCTTGGGGTACCAGAAGAGACGGTTATCTATGACCATGGTCTCTCTAACGAGTTTATTGCGAAGTGGCTGAAAAAGATTTATGATTACATGAGGGCCTTTGGCATTAATCCTGAAAAGGTGGCTCCTTATTTCACGGCACCACGAGAAGGCATGGTGTCTCTATTAGATCATATTCGTCGGGCCTATGGTTCGGCGACCAATTATCTTAAGACCAAGGGTGGCGTACGAGATGAAACATTATCTCGGTTGAAACAGGCCTTGCTGGAGTAAGAAGACCTAAGTTGAATTATGATGCTTCTATTCGATCAGTTACTTCATCGAATTTCCTGGCTATGAGATTTTCAATTTCTTTTCCAAAGAAACGCCGGTTGCTCTGTAAATACCACTTTACGCTTTCCCAATAGTCTTTTAATTCCTGGATATCGTGGATCCTTTCCAGGATGGTATCAATTTCTGAAAGCTTTTCTCTCTTTATGCTATCCTTCCTCAATTCGTAAAGGTCGTTCAGCCTTTGTTTTTGATCACCTGAAAATCCAATATCCCACGACCTATCGAGGAGATCACTCACTAACTTATAGAGTTCACTGAAGTCATTGATAAGATCCATCTGTTTTTTTGCCTGCATGAGTATCGTGTCTGTGATTTCAGTTAGCCGCTTTTCAAACGCCTTTTCAAGCTGCAGTTCATAATCATCGGTATAAAATGGGTGTCTTCTCAGGGACCGAAGGCTGTAATGAAAATAACTTTTTAGTTGTTCTACATTGTTAATAGTGTCCATATAGGATATTTTGTGGGATATATTAACGCGGTCTTGAAAATCAATTGATAAGACATTTAGGAATTCCTCCTTTTTAAGCAGGAGACCCGTTTTTGCCTTGAAGAGGTGATTTAGGTGATGTCTATTTCCCCATAGCTTCTCCATTAAGAGGGTGTTTAGGTAGTCATTGATGGCCTCATATCGTTTTTCTATTTTTTCGCTTATGCTCAAAAAATTTATGCAGATTGGCGCATTGTCTGGCCTGAATTTTTTGGACCCCAACAGACCAACTAAAAGAAGTTTGATTTGATTTTCATAGCTCAGATAGCTGCTTACCTTCTCATACCCGAAAATGCGCACTTTATCATCAACAAGATTTTCCAAAATGAAGTTTCTCGTTTCTTCATTCAGATTTTGAAGTGTGTTGTAGACACGAAATGCCTCAAAGACCTCTTTTTCATATGTGGCATATCCTATACTTGCAAATCTCCGTTTTTTATAGGCGAATTTCAGAGGGACCTTGAGTATAAAATTTACCAGGTCAAGAAATTCGACATATCTGATACCTCGCAATCTGAGCATCCTTTCCATTGCAAAGATCATTTTGCCATGCCGTATACAATCTGACCTTTCCAATTTCTCCCATGATTCAGATTCCAGATATCGCGATGGCGGGACGCCTTCAGGAAGACCTTCTCTTTGGTATCTTTCGAGCGCACAGAACAGGTTCCCGCGCCAGAGAAAACCTTCATTCAGTTCAGATTCAAAGGTGGTTTCGTGGTCAATGATTTTGTCACAAAGGACCCTTATCTGGAACAGCCGATCTGCTAGGTCTTCTAGGAGTAAGTCTTGTCTAATGGCGACCAGCATTATAAAGGAAAAGACAAAGAAGGCATCGAAGAGATATTTATCTCCCAATTCAAAAATATTTTGTATGGCATAAAAAGAAAATTCTCCACGCACAATATGGTGCAATAAACTGTGATGCCTGACCAGAAAGATAAGATATGCCTTCCCTTGATTGTTTACATGATACTTCTCGGCAATTTTCTCTTTTTCAATAAAAAAGGAACCAGTCCATCCCAAGTCTGCCGGGTTGATACCATTTTTGTATTTGTCTCTCAGACGTGGTATCCTCCCCACATCCTGGAAAATAAATGACTTTATAAGGGCATCAAATAGGGGGCGGTTGGGCCGCAAGTCCTGAATAATAAGTTCCAGCTCTTCTATTTGGGATACAGTTATGCCCACAATACCTGTGGCCATAGGCCCAAACTCCTTTTGAGCCAATGTGTGTAAGAAATGAATGTCCTGGAAGCTCTCTTTGTCATCTCTTATCAAGGCCTGAAATTTTTTGGTGGCAGTGATAATGTAATGAGTGACCGGCGAGGTCATATATAGGTGCCAAGGGTAGTCCAGGTCTTGTAATGCAGTAAACTCGGGAAGGACAAAATTCAATAAGGACGGAGCGTGTTGGTAAAGAAGGTCCAAGTCGGTATGGAGGTCCTCAGGGCGAAAAATTACGCTCGTGAAATTTGCCCTTAGATATTGCCTCAGGGCTTGCACTTCTTGAAACCATCGTTTCTGTCTTGCAGGTAATTTAAGTGCAGAATATTGTTTATTAAGGAGTGCAATATGGCTTTGGTAAAAGCTTTCCAGGTGGAAAAAAAGGCCTTCTAAGTTTTTCAATTCTTCTGTGGCAATTTCAGATATGAAGCGCCCTGCCAATCTTCTTGATAGGGCCTTTAGCTGATCAATATTTTTATCAATATCCATATACGCAATTTCCAGGCCTTGGGTTTTAGGATCTACTCTTATCTGAAATCCGGTGCCAACGATAAATGATACACCATTCTGGTAGAGCTGTTGCCTGAATTGTTCGAGAAGAGGCAGATCAAGGGAACTGATATTAATGGATCTGGTCTCCAGCTCGATTTTTTCCAGACGCTCGTCTATCACCCCAAAATCAACGTCCGCCAGGATAGGGTTATAATTTATAATTTCGCCTTGTGCCAGGTTGACTGCAATCCAGAGAAGTATGAATACATGTTGGCTATCTATTCTCTCAAAAATGTGACCAGTTCCATGGAATTCCACTTCAAGGAATTTTCTGTAAAGTGCAGGTAGTTGAAGTGGATCAAATTTCAAGTACATCTCCTCAAACTTGTCTATGGTATCAACAAGTTTTATTACATTTTCTATTTTTGACAGTTTTAGATCATCATAGTCGGCAAGGGCCTCTTTTTCCCTCTGTCCCTTCTGGCTCAGCTCAGACCAGTTGTCAAGGAATTCGAAATAATTCATCATCATTAGAAGTTTTCTGACGATCCTGTTATGTATGCCGCCTGCAGAGGTTGTCTTTTCATCCAGAAGGCTATCCCAGTCGAGGTCTCGGTTAGTAATGATTCTTACCGCCGACTCGTAGATATCAAAGAGTTCGGCAGATTCTTCATTCTTTAGCTGGGATCCTCTGCTTGCCTCCGTCTCTGCCATTGTCATCAGCAGGCAGTAACGCAAAAGGTTGATTGCCTGCCTCTGGTCATAGCTTCGCGCCAAATCAGAAAGGGGTTTGAGCGATTTTTCATTCATCTTACCTGATATGATTCGTCCCAGGGGAGTATGCCCCAGGACGATCAAAACTAGTTCCCTTAACTCGTTATAGCTGAATCCGAAGAAGTTCAGGATTTCAAGGTTTTCTAAGACCTTCGTGTTTGGACCTTCGATATTATCAGGGTTGAGATAGGCCATTATTTGTTCAAGCCTACCGATTTTATTTGTCAGTCGGATAACATCATTCAGGGCGGGAAATCTCCTGTCCTTATTTTCCAGGGGCTGCTTCAGGCGGTCGATGTGAGTTTGCGGTAGGCCTTTGTAATGTCCCCCTTTCAGTTTTTCTAAGACACGGAGGGTGCGAATCACGTACTCAAATGAATTTCTGTAGTCGGCCAAAAGGTCTGTCGGGCAACCTATTAGGTTTGAATCCATCACATCCCGTTTGACTTCAGACAAGCTGGTTTTCAACTCCTTTTTTTGCCCTAGATATATAATCATATAATTTGGGAAGTAGTCGGTGAAAGAGAATCGGTTTTCCCAGTCTTCTTTTATTGGCTGTGGGATAAGGGGTTTTAGGAATATCTTGTCAAAAAAGATTGATAGGAGCCCGGGCCATACCTTCTCCTGCCAATTTGATAAAGGCCATTCAGAAAGTTGGAAGTTGAAATAAGGCAGGCTGTTCATCTCTTCAAGGCTCATGTCTTCTAAGTTTTTCCCCCCGAGCAGGTCTTTTAGGACTTCCTGTTCCACATAATGACCCCCCAAATACTTTTGGAAGTCGAAGAGGTTTACTTGAATGGGGTGGTCTTTGGTCTTATATCTTTTTTTGGTCTTAAACATATGTGTGAACAAGACAAAATTCTTTTCCTCCTGGGTCGTTTTGAAGACCAGTTTTGTGGTCTGATTAGTCCTGGGTGTGTAGTGATCGGCTATGACAAAGATTTCCCCGTCCGGTTTGAGTAAATTGTAGATTTGCCATAGGATATAAATTGCATGCTGATCCAGGCGTTTTTTGGAATGGGACCCGTGAGAAAGATCACCGAAATCTTTCATGAGTATAATTTCATAGATATCCCTTGTCACAATGACCAGGTCTAGCGTTTGGTTTAGACTGCGCAGTTTTTCGATGGAGTCTAGGACTACAAAACGGTGTTCTTTAAAGCGAAAGGTGAGTTCGCCGGCGCATAGGTCATCCTGGTGGGTTAGTAAGCCGATATCGTAATATTCCTTAAGGTATTTCTTACGGTGATAACCAACTATTTTGGTAATCTCATCAACCTTTGATTTGATATGAGAGAGTGTGCTTGAGATCAGATGAACCGGGATTAGATAGTAGGGTTTTCCGAGACTTGAGAACCTGATCAACAGACCAATCTTCTTGTATATTTCATTTAGTTCTTTGTAATGTCTTTTTATATCTTCGGGGCTATCAAAAGATATGGACTGTATCAGCTTTATGTCCTTGGGCCTCAGTCTGTCATACACCTCGAAGAGTCCGAATCCGTAAGCATTGCCCCCAAATTTGCTGGACAGGTGGGAGGGGTGTTTCAGGGCGGGAAAGGTCCCCAAGGGGGCATCATTTTCATCGATTCCCAGGGCCTTAAAGTCTTCAGGTTTGATGATTCTAAAGGAGTCCTTATGCCAAAAGGTGCCTGATGGAAAAGAATCAGAAGTGTCCATTTAAATCCAGGTGATGATGGAGTTTTTGTCGGGGCATATGGGTTTTCACGAAAATTATAGCCAACGCTTACGGCGTTTATAGGCCTTTACGTTTTTATATAACTTCAGCGCACCAGATGCGGCCGTGCCCAGATAGAATTCTTTAACGTCTGGATTTTCACGCAATTCTTCAGCCTTACTCTCCATGACAATCTTTCCATTCTCCATCACATAACCATAATGGGCAATCTGGAGCGCCATATTGGCATTTTGCTCGACGACCATAAGGGTGGTCCCTTGCTCCTGGTTTATTCTCCTGATAATCTGAAATATGTCTTTTACAAGTAGCGGTGCCAGACCCAAGGATGGCTCATCCAAAAGCAAGAGCCTGGGGTGGGCCATAAGAGCCCTACCGATTACAAGCATTTGGAGTTCACCGCCACTGCAATAACCTGCCAGACATTTTTTCCGAGTGAGTAGGGCAGGGAAGTAATGGTAAACCAGTTCCAGGTCTCTTCTATAAGGCTTGCCCCAATGGGTGGCAGTCCCAACCCTCAAATTTTCCTCCACAGTCAGGTATTTGAATTCCTGTCTCCCCTCCAATACTAGAATGATCCCCTTCCGTGTGATTTCTTCGGGAGATGAATTTTGGACTGGTTTCCCATCGTATTCTATAGTCCCTTCGGTGACTTTGCCGTTTTCGGGCTTAAGTAGACCTGAAATTGCCTTCAACGTAGTGGTCTTGCCTGCACCATTGCTACCGAGAAGTGAGACAATTCGGCCTTTTTTAATAGTGAGAGATACGCCTTTAAGAACCTGTATGACATCAGAGTAAACGACACTGATATTATTGATAAGTAGCCTAATATTATCTTCCATAAGCGACGACCTTTTTGACATATCTGGGCTTGTCACTATACCGCAAAAGATCTGAGTTCTGAGGAATCAGTAGGAAAATGGCCACAATCTGAAATTAGATCGAACAATTCTCCATACCTCAGCAATACCCTTTGGCTCGAAGATGATAAATAACACTATGGCCAGACCAAAGACGAATTCACGGAGGGGGGCGATAGTAATGGCGACACCCATGGATGAACCCATATTCATCAGAACCTCCGTGGCATAGCTCAACACCTCGTTCAAGGTGACGATAAAGATCGAGCCGAATACAGAACCAGGGATGCTTCCCAGGCCACCAATAATTATCATAGCAATAAATTCAATAGAAAGCCACAGATTAAAGGGTTCCGGCGTAATGCTCATCATGTGATAGGCGTAAAGCCCTCCTGCAAGCCCCGCGTAGAAGGAGCTTATGGCAAAAGATAGTAGTTTATATTGGAAGACGGGGATCCCCATGCCCTCAGCAGCGCGGTCATTGTCGCGAACTGCGATGAAGGCCCTGCCATATTTTGAGCGAATCAAGTTGACAGATGCCCAGGTCATTATTACAAAACAGATGAATATAATATAATAAAAGATGCGATCATTACTCAAGTCCAGTCCAAAAAGGGTATTTGTCCTGACGATCATCCCTTCCGGACCTCCCGTGAGTCCTTCCCATTGAACAAGTACATATTCGATGATGAATTGCCCTGCCAGGGTGGCAATAGTAAGATAAAGGTGTTTGAGACGAAGTGAAGGGATGCCAAAGCACATCCCGACGGCGGCAGTAAAGAGGCCGGCAGCAGGGACTGAAAGCCAAAAGGGTACGCCTGCTTTGGTCCCCAGGATTGCGGCGGTATAGGCACCTACGCCGAAGAAGGCCCCGTGCCCAAGGGAAATCTGTCCGGTATAGCCAATTAGAATATTGAGGCCAACGGCTGCAATGGCATAAATTCCTATCGTATTCAGGATGTAAAGGGTATAGGGGCTGCTAATAAAGGGAATGAGGACAAAAAGCAGTAGAATACCGATAAGGATCCAGAGCCTGCCAAAGTCTGTCTCAAATATTGTGAGCTCTTCATGGTATGATTCTTTGAAGTTTCCGCAAGTATGAAATTTGAGCCTACGCATCGTCCCACCCATAGTATCTTGTGAAATTCGATCCCTAGACGCGCTCTATTTCGACAAGGCCAAAGAGGCCATAGGGTCTTACCATTAGAATAAAGACGAGGACAATATAGGGGATAATCTCCCTCAAAGAGGTGGAGATATAACCGCCAGTGAATGTTTCAAGCAGACCAATAATCAGACCGCCGAGGATTGCCCCCCCAATGCTATCTAATCCACCCAGGATAACAACAGGGAAGACCTTGAGACCAACCGAGCTCAGTTCATGAACATTGATGCCATTTATTATGCCCAATACAATGCCACTCATGGCCGCTACCAATGCCGCGATAGCCCATGACATTGCAAAGACCCTCCTTACATGGACTCCAAGAGAGAGCGCGGCGAGTTGGTTATCCGCAACGGATCTCATATATATGCCCTGAGATGAGAATTTAAAAAAGAGGCCGAATAGTATAAGGAAGACTATACCTATAATAAAAGTGGCAATGTACACGGATGGGATTTGGATGCAGCCCCAGTTAACGGAAAGGGTATCCGGCAGAAATTTAGGGTAGTTATGGATGTCTCCGCCAAAGACAAAGAGTAATAATCCCCTGAACATGGCGGCCAGACCAACTGTCAGCATTATTACTTCAATTAGGGCCTCCCCGATCAAAGGACGCAGGAAAAAGCGCTCGATAATAAAGCCAAGGGCAAAACATCCTATCATAGTCAACAGAAGGGCGATACCAATTGGGAGTTTGGCCCAAGAAGATAGGGTAAAGAACAGGAAGGCACCTATGGCTAAAAGTTCCCCATGGGCAAAGTTTAAGACGCTGCTCGATTTAAAAATCATGACAAATCCCAGGGCAGAAATGGCATAGAGAAAACCCAGGGAAATACCGTTCACGAGAAGTTGCAGGAAAAATTCCATGGTAGTGACACAGCCTCCTTACTGGACAGTCAATATCTTTACTGTTGTCTCAATCGTTCCCACATGCCCATCTCTGTAAAGCACTTGTCCTGTCACAGGTAACTCGGTCCTGTCAGAATACATGGCATTTATAATATCTTGATACTGTTGGAAGACAAATCCTCTTCTCACCTTGCCTGTTCTCGTCAGCTCTTCGTCATCTGCATCCAGTAATTTGAATAGGAGTGTGATCTTGACCAACTGCATGGGTTTGGGTAGATGGGCGTTCACTTCACGAACCTCGCCTCGAATTAATTCTTCAACCGCGGGCTGCTGGGAAAGATCGGTATAGGTAGTATAAGGAATTTTTCTTTCCTCCGCCCAATTTCCTACATTACCAAAATCGATATTGATAAAACCCGTGATGTATGGCCTTGCCTCTCCCCAAATAACGGCCTCTTTTATATAAGGGCTGAATTTTAGCCTGGTTTCGATAAAGTCGGGTGAAAATGCCTCACCCTTTTTTGTCCTCATAATATCTTGTTTTCGGCCGATGATGAGCAGGTGGCCATCATCATCGAGGTACCCTGCGTCCCCGGTATGAAACCAACCATCAACAAGTACCTCAGCCGTGGCCTCAGGGTTTTGATAATAGCCGACAAAATTTGATTTGCTCAATACAAGGACCTCCTGATCCTCTGTTATCTTCACCTGTGTTCGAGGAAGGGGCCTGCCCACAGTTTCAGGCTTGACTTCTTCATCAGGTTGTACTTGGAAGATCCCTCCTGTTTCTGTCAGGCCATAGCACTGCTTCAGGTTTAACCCATTGGCCCTAAAGAAGCGGATTACGTCAGGGCTAATGGGGTGTCCCCCTGTATAGGCCGCCCGAAATCCTCGGCACCCTACTCGATCCAACAGGGGCCGCGATACAACACACGCGGCAAGCCACTTCAATAACTTGAGATTAACGGGTATCGGCCTATTATGAGATTCCAGATCCACAACCGCGCCGCCCAGCCTCTGCGAAATATTGTAGAGAGAACGTTTGATAAGACCGGAATCATTGATCTTGACCCTGATCTTGGAGGCGAGGTCCTCCCAAAATCTGGAAGATGTGACTATGACAGTGGGGCCAATTTCCCTGAAGTCTTCTGTGGCCGTTTCAGTAGATTCAGGAAAGTTCATTACCATTCCACCCGCCAGTGTCACACCAACGCCCCACATCTGATCAACAATCCAGGCAGTAGGGCTAATGGAAATCCAGTTGTCCCCGATACCAATAGGAGATGTTTCGAGCCACTTTCGAGCCATTTCGGTAAGGTTCTCATAACTCAGCATAACCAATTTCGGGACACCTGTAGTGCCAGAGGTCATAAGCATCAAGGCGATGTCCCCAGGCCTTCCTTCCCAAAGCTCTTTTATAAAAAGTTCGGGTTCTTTTTTGTCCAATTGGTGCCCAAATTCGATGAGCTGGCTGAAGCTGATCAGCCACGGATCCTCATAGGTCCTCATGCCTGTTGGATCAATATAAATAAGCTTTCGGACGTCAAGGAGTTCTTCGCGGGATGAAAGGAGTTTATCAACCTGCTCTTGATCCTGGGCAAATACGTAGGACGCTTGAAAACGGTTGAGTCCGTTAACCAGCTCTTTTGTTACCGCAGAGGTAAATAGATTCACTGTCACTGCACCTACTGACTGGGCACCCAGCTCACTGAAGAGCCATTCCTGGTGATTGTCGACTACGAGCCCAACATTTTCACCCCTTTTGAGACCAAGAGAAATAAGGCCTAGACCCACCAGCCTTGTATATCTGAGATAGTCGTGCCAGTTATAGGTCTGCCATATACCGTAAGCCTTTTCTCTGATGGCCAGTCTGCCAGATCCCAGTCTGTCCGCCTGTCTGGATAAAATCTGGGGGAACGTGTATTCGCCCAGAGATGATAATATCTCCGGATTGATACGCTCTATATTAGTGTTTTTGCCATTCATCTATTATTCAATTATGGAGGGCTCACCTAGATAGGCCTTGATAACTTGAGGGTCGTTTTGAACAAAATCGGCAGATCCTTCTGCAATCTTGTCCCCGAAGTCGAGGACTGCGATTCTTTTTGAAATACTCATCACAACGGACATATCATGTTCGACCAAGATCACGGTTTGTTTCCATGCCTCGTTCAATTCCACCAGGAATCGCACCATGTCTTCCTTTTCTTCAAGGGTCATTCCTGCAAAGGGTTCGTCTAAAATTAGAAGCTTTGGCTCCAATGCCAATGCGCGACCCAACTCAACACGCTTTCTCATTCCATATGGCAGGGAGCCCACAAGCTTTTTCCGGATCGATTGCATTTCAAGAAAATCTATCAGCTCCTCCAAGACCTCTCGGTGTGCCACTTCCTCATCTCGGACAGACTTGGAGAAGAGGGCTGCCCGTGCAACATTGTATTTACAGTGGGCATGACGGGCCAAGAGCATATTGGACAAAACGGTCATGCCGGGAAAGAGTTCTATATTCTGATAGCTCCTCCCTATTCCTAGCTTTGTAAGATCATGGGTGTGTAAATTGCTTATTTCCTCGCCGTTAAAAAAAATTTGGCCCTCTTGGGCCTTGTAGTAACCTGTAATGCAGTTTAAAAGGCTGGTCTTGCCGGCGCCATTAGGACCTATCATGGCAACCAACTCTCCAGTTCGCACACTAAGATCAATCTTGTTTAGGGCGGTTATTCCCCCGAATTTTAATGTCAGGCCCCGTATATCCAGATCCGCCCGCCTTTTTTTTTGGCGGGCGGAGGCGAAGATTCTTGGTTCTCCACGGAAGGCCTTCATTTTACGATCTTGACCTTTTCCTTGCCTGGTGCCCAAAAACTGGTGAGAGGTGTATATGTGCCATTTTCATTGATTTTAACAATTCTTGCCATCCAGGAGGCGCTATGGTCTGTACTGGTATAGGTGATCTTGGGGACTAGTCCGCCAAAGTCTTCATTATGGAATGTCTGTAGTGCATTATTGATGGTAGCACTATTGATTTTGCCAGACATCTCATTTGCCCGCTCAAATGACCTTTCCATGATCATGGCAATAGTTACGCCTTCCCAGTAGGAGGCGTCAAACTTGGTCACGGTCTTATATCTTTTCCACAGATTTTTCATGACCTCTACCCCTGGCGTCCCATCGACCGGTAAACCTCCAGGGAACTGCATGTGCATTCGGTCGCGGATCAGGCCCTTTCCGCGACTAAAGAAATCCGGATCCGTGGACGTCCATGTGCCAAAGAAGGGCACATCGTATTTAACACGGTCGGCTGATTTCAGGGCCATGATAATCGCGGAAGGAAGACATTGCATAAAGATATATTCCGCTCCTTTCTTCTTGAGGCGCAAGAGTTCGGTATTCAGATCAAGCGTCTTTGGGGGGAATTCCTCAATGTCGACGATATCTACGTCGTTTTTTGCGGCGTATTCCTTGCTGGCCTCGTGGATAGATTTTCCATATGCATTATTATAGGTGAGGAGCCCCACTTTAGGCGGATTATTGCCCTTATGGATAGTACGGATATATTCCAACACGGCATAGCTGTCCATGTTGTAAGCGCCAAAGGGGAGATAGGCATAGTCTACAGGGGGCTTCAGGATGCCCTGATATGTAGAAAAATTAATATTGGGAATCTTGTACTTCTGGATGATCGGCTTTGCCATGATCCCGGAGCCTGCGTCCCATGTGGCGATTATATCCATCTTCTCCTGGGTGCAAAACTTTTTGACATATTTGACGGCCTCTGGGACCTTGTACGCATGGTCTACGACGGTAAGATTTATCTTATTTCCCGCAATTCCACCCTTTACTTCATTTACATAGCGGAAATAGTCCTTTAGCCCCTTTGCGTGAAATTGGCCCCAGGTGGAGGCCGGCCCAGTCAGGTTTATGATTGCCCCGACTTTGATGTCTTTGGCCGAGGCCGTGGTGGCAAAGTTAATATTGAATGCCCCCAATACAAATATCGATATTATAGCCAGGATAATTAATTTTCGCATAATATCCCCTCCTTTAAATATATTTAGCCACCTTAATCTTAAAGTTTAAGTTTATTGCAAACATTTCTATTATGGCCTGAATCAAGTTAATCTAATTTATCTTTTTGTTTCTTGTCAAGCACTATTGGGGGACTGAGAGTTTTTTTTAAAAGGCCCTAAAAAAACTTGACACAAGGCCCTGGGGGTGGTATCAAATATCTATGAATGAATAGTCATTCATCAAAGGTTTACTATGGCCAAAAGAAAGAATAACGAAAAATATTATAGAATTATTGAGGCAGCCACCAATATATTTGCCAAAAAGGGCTTTTACCAGGCCAAGATATCTGAAATTGCCAGAGAAGCTGGTGTTGCCGACGGGACGATCTATATCTATTTTAAGAACAAAGACGATATCTTGATATCTCTTTTTGAAGAACAGATGGCACTTGTGCTCGACAACATGGTGGCCAGGATCTCCCATCAGGATGATCCTATCAAAAAACTTGAGGAGTTCGCGTTCACGCACCTGCGATTGATTGAGCAAAACAGGCATATTGCTGAAATCATTCAGGTTGAGCTCAGACAAAGCGACATGTTTATGAAGGAGTACAAGAACGAAAAGTTTGCCCACTATCTCGATTTGATTGCCGATATTATTCGAGATGGCCAAGAAAAGGGCATCTTCAAAAAAGATGTAATGCCGGGTGTGGCCAAGAGGGCATTTTTTGGCGCCTTAGATGAGATGTCGCGTTTTTGGGTATTGTCAAGCCGCAAATGGTATGATATTAGGACTGTCGCCAAGCAGATCAGTGGATATTTCTTGAACGGTATCAAGGCCTGACAGTCTGTTCCGCTATCACATGGCGGATGATATTTTCTTACAAGAGACCAGTTGGTGAAAGGAGGGAAGAAGTGAATATAATTGTTTGTTTGAAACAGGTTCCAGATACGGAGTCCCAGATCAAGATCGCTCCCGATGGGCGGTCGATTGTGTCCGATGACATCAAGTGGGTTATGAACCCTTATGATGAGTATGGCGTAGAAGAGGCCTTGCGTGTCAAAGAGAAATTTGGTGGCGAGGTGACAGTTGTGGGTCTAGGCCCAAAGAGAGTTACAGAATCAATACGGACGGCGTTGGCTATGGGCGCCGATAAGGGAATTCTTATCAGTGATGACGCCCTTGAGGGAAGCGATTCTTACGCTGTTGCTAAGGCCCTTGCCGCAGCAATAAAGGACCTTGAATATGACTTGATTTTTACCGGTCAACGTGGTGTGGATGATGATATGGGAGTGGTTGGTGCCACCCTTGCGGAATTTTTGGGTATTCCAAATTTTTCAGTGATTGTGAAGGTAGAGGTGGCGGAAGATGGAAAGTCTGTTACAGTGAATAGACCAGTGGAGGGCGAGGTACTGATCATTGAATCAAGCTTGCCAGCTCTTATCACTGCCCAGAAAGGTCTGAATGAGCCTAGGTATGCCTCTTTGCCAGGGATCATGAAGGCAAAGAAAAAGCCCCTTGATGAAAAGACCTTGGCCGACCTCGGCCTGGATGCTGCCGAATTTGGAGAAAAGGCAAGGAAGCTGAAGATCTTGGAGCTGATCCCGCCTCCAGAGAGAAAGGCAGGCAAGATCATTGAAGGAGAGACTCCCGAGGAAAAGGCCGCCGGATTGGCCAAATTGCTCCATGAGGAGGCAAAGGTTATCTAGGGACTACCCCGGGGGTCATTGAGTTCGTCGGGTTTCTTGGGGTTGCTGCCCAAAGCCCCCATGGGCTCTGTCTATCCCATGATCACGATAACGACTATAAGGAGATATAAAAAATGGCACAAGGAGTTTGGACAATTGCTGAACAAAGAGAGGGAGCGATACGCAAGGTTACTTATGAAATTGTCAGCGAGGGAAGACGTTTGGCAGATGCCTTAGGCCAGGAATTGACGGTCTTATTACTGGGCTCCAATATAAAGGATAAGGCCGCGGAGCTGGGGCATTATGGGGCCGACAAGGTACTGGTGGCCGATGATCCCAGACTGGAACCCTATACAACGGACGCGTATGTGTCTGTAATTTCAGAATTGGTGAAGGCCAATGATCCGGCCATACTGTTGATGGGTGCGTCTACCCAGGGGAAGGACCTTTCTGCCAGGCTATGTGGTAGTTTGGGTATCAGCATGGCCCAGGACTGTACAGTCTTTACAGCGGAGGACGGAAATCTTGTCGCAACTAGGCCAATCTTTGCGGGGAAGGCCTATGCCAAAGTCACCTTTGAGAACAGCTTTCCGCAAATGGCCTCTGCCAGGCCTAATGTCATGAGCATAGGTGAGCCAGATACCTCTAAGTCGGCCGAGATTATTGATGCCTCTTTCAGCCTCGATGATAACGTGCTTAAGACCAAGGTAGTAAATGTTGTGAAGGATGAAAGCGGTAAGGTGGATTTGACAGAGGCCGAAAAGATTGTATCAGGCGGACGAGGCATGAAGGGCCCGGAAAACTACAATATTTTGGAAGAGTTGGCTGATTTGATCGGCGCTACTGTGGGTGCTTCGCGAGCGGCAGTGGATGCAGGATGGAGACCGCATACAGACCAGGTGGGGCAGACAGGTAAGGTGGTTTCGCCTAACCTCTATGTGGCCTGCGGTATTTCAGGGGCAATTCAACATCTTGCAGGTATGGGTACCTCTAAGGTGATAGTTGCAATCAACAAGGATCCCGATGCCCCGATATTTCAAAAGGCCGACTATGGAGTGGTTGGGGACCTCTTTGATGTTGTTCCAGCCCTGACCGAAGAAGTAAAAAAATACCTGTAGATTTTTGTTCCTAATTAAATGGTGACCGGCCTGACCGAAAACGAGAAGGTCTGGGGTGATATAAAAGGGCACAAGGCGTACTCCCATAGGATGATCGTTTTGTGCCTTTGTTTTTTGTACTAGTGATAATTGCGGGGGCAAGTCCGGGAACGCGGCTTCATGGGTAGGTTATGTCGCCTTGCGGGGGCATGGTGTTTTTGATTGACAAAAAGATCGGGTTTCATAGATTATAGGCTAAAAATCTCTGGCGGTGTAGCTCAGACGGTCAGAGCATGCGGCTCATATCCGCAGAGTCACTGGT
>CAYYPQ010000008.1:0-87527 GCA_964473615.1 uncultured Desulfobacteraceae bacterium | reverse complement strand
GATAACAGATTAAGCCACTTGGCAGGGGAGTACTCAGGATCTAGTTCAAGGGCCTTTTTGTAGTGCATGAGGCCTTCATCGAACCTTCCCTGTAATTGAAACGCAATACCCGTGTTGTAATGGGCCTCAACAAAGGCGGGTTTCAGTGAAATTGCCCTCTTATAGCAAGAAATAGCCTCATCTAATCTGTTCTGATCCTTCAAGACAAGACCCATGTTATTGTATGACTCGGCATGGTCCGGCCTCAGTTGAAGGGCGTTTTGGTAACAGGATTCCGCCTTTTTGAGCCGTCCTAGATCTTTATATGCATTACCCATATTATAATATGCCTCGGGATACCTGGGCCTTAACTGCAATGCCTTCTCATAGGAGGATACGGCTTGATCGAATTTGCCCAGATCCTGAAGCGCATTGCCCATATTGTAATATGCCTCAACCTTTTCCGGATTTAACTGGAGAGCCCTCTCATAGTGGGATATTGCCTGACCGAACCTGCCAAGCGTTTGGAAGGCTAACCCCATATTATGGTATGCCTCAGCAAAATCCGGCCTCAGTGCGACGGCTTTTTGATAGCAGGAAATCGCCTCATCAAAATTACCCATCTCCTGAAGGGTAGTACCCATATTGTAATGTGCTTCAAAAAGGTCTGGATCTAATATTAAGGCATGTTTATAGCAGGAAAGGGCCTCATTCGTCCTGCCTTGGTCTCTTAAAAGGTCACCAAGGCTGCATCTAAAAATAGGATCCTCTGTTTTTTCTTTGATAGCGGCCTTGATTAGATTGGCGGATTTATCCAGATCCCCATTCTGATGAGCCATAACACCTAGCAAGTGCAAGGATTCCGCATGATTTGGATTAACTGATAGTATCTTTAGGTATAATTCTTCAGCTCGGCTTAATTTTCCTGAGAGATGTAATCTAATTGCCTTATCCAGGTTTTCATTGATATCAAAGCGATTGTTGATCATAGGTTTCCCTGTTCAAGTGCCTTTTGTTCCACGATATTCATCCGGCAAGAAGAATGCCAGGAAAGGCCTAGGATTCAGATTCCAAAGAATTTGAAGAACTAAGGTGGGATGTATTGGAAATGAAAATTGAGCTAATTGCCAATCATTTGACAGAATCAGCCAATATTATGACATAATAGCTCAATAATTGAGGCTAACTATGGTAGTAGGAGGCAAGGCCTAAGGTGTTTACCCAGCTTGCAGAATGCCACGACTTTACTCCCGACATTTTGCGGTAATACTTCTTCGTGCCCTTCGTGGTAGAGATGAGCTATAACTGCAAGAATTGGTTAACAGGGCCTGATTGAGCTTAGGGTTGCAGCGAACCGCTGAGGCCGGCGGCGATATTACGGTTAATATTAATAATGGCATTAAGTTTCCCTGGCTCGGGGTAGGCCATGGTCTCAAAAATTCGTCTATCAATAAAGGCACTCAGGTTGAGTAAATCCTGTTTTAACTGTTTTGGCAGTGGATTTTCCTCTTTCGCAAGTTCACCTTGAAATATGCTCCAGATCCGCTGGTTGAATCTCAGTGCCGAGTCTAATTTTTCATCCCGGTCATGGTCATTCCAGTTATTTTGACAATCTTTGAGCTTCTGGGCTGCCTTTGTAAGGACCCTTGCCTCTGTTTCACGGCCAGATACGGTTGTCTTCTCAACTTGCTCATAGGTTTTCATGGCATCCCTGTACACGGTTAAGTACCTCCTTTTCATAATCGATGAGTTTTCTGGCAAGCTTAAGTGCCTGATAATAACTATTACTTAGTATCTTTTCGCTAATTCGGTCAATCAATCCCAAAGCGGTTGGCAGCGCCCTCAAAAAGTCTTGAACCAGTTTCCAATACGCATTGTGATGTGTTACCAGATTTTCTTGATCAATATACATCAACTGAATAGTAAAATAGATTAGACGTGCGGGGGAGTCGACTTGATCCTCCCTCATTATATCCTTTTGGCGAAGGAGTGGAACTTTGTTCTCTATGAAAAAATCAATTCTCCTGTCGCCATTGCTAATGACGGCACCACTTATGATCATTCGTTCATGCGGCCTTAATGTGATCTTCAGTGGCATCCTTCATTTCAATAATTCTACAAATTGAGACCGGACCTCAGTTAGGCTTCGTGTTGAATCTTCGGTCAATGTATACGTGAGTTCGGTGCTTTTTAGTTCTGCGGCAAATCCCTCTATCTGCCTCCCAAAAAAATCAGGAATGTTATCTGCGTGTAATTGGGTGATCTTTTTTGTAGTAGCCTTTTTAATCGTATCGAGACGTTTTATCGAGTTATAGACCTCTTCATCCGTTGCACCTTCCGACAGTCTGGGAACGTTGATGGAATCGGAATCAGGGGGAATAGTCAACTGCGCGATCTGTTTCCGAAACGTGTTAAAACTCTTTAGTATCTCGACCCGTCCTTCACTTCCAGGTGGGAAGGGGGGATAATTTTTTATCACTCTTTTCAATTTGGCCTTCATCTTATCAATATAGTTCTCGATGGTCTGCATCGTCCAGTCAGGTATGTTGGAATTGACATCCTCAAGCTTACCAGGCTCTTGTAACTGGCCTGTGTTTACACTTATCCTTTCCGATGAACCATCTTCTTGAAGGCCCTGCCCCTTAGGGGCATGTTGTTTTTGTGCTGAAAACACACCGATTCTTGTGCGACTTGAATTTAAGTGAGCCTGATCTGTTGCTATGCTTGATATTATCATGGCTTCACCTCCTGAGGAACAACATCGGCTTGGGGGTGGGCGGGGGAATATGCCCAACCCCCACAGCCAAATATTGTTTTAAGAAACTATTCCTCAGGTCTGGAATACCTAGAACAACCTAAGCACGGACTGGGCTGCCTGAGATGCCAAGCTCAGCGAAGTAGTACCCAATGCCTGCCGTGTCTGGAGCATAAGCATGTTGGCACCTTCCTCATTCATATCCGCATTTGTGAGGTTCGCAGCACCATCATTGAGCGTGTTTATCATCTTGGCGGTAAAATCCTGCCGAATGTTAATTGTGCTTATGTTGGTGGCCAGTTTCTTGGTTTCACTTCTCAGAGCCGTCCTTGCACTGTCAAGCCTTGTTATTGCCGAGTTAACTTCAAGGTAATCAGCCGAACCACCGGCGCTTACCCAGGCATTTGTGGCAAATGTCTGAAGGCTGAGCGTCGCACCCTGGGAGGCTGCATCAAACCCGGTAATGGTCAGCGTAGAGGTACCATTTTCATCAAACTTCACCGTAGTGGTTACAGCGGTACTGTCCAGAAGGTTGATCCCCTTATAGCCTGAATCCGCGGCCAGCAAATCGATCTGGCTCAATACATCAAAATACTGACCCTGTAAAGTAGTTATCTCACTTGTTGTGCTTCCCGACAGGGCGGCCTGGGCGAGAGATTTTGCAGACGCAATCAGACTCGTGATGGCCTCAACACCGGAACTGGCAGAGGTAATAGTCTGGATGGCCTCTGCCATTGCATCCTTACGCGCGCCAAGGTCTTGCGCGCGTTGAGTATGGCCCAAGGCATCGAAATAGGCCACAGGATCATCGATCGCGCTCTGAACCCTCAAGCCCGAAGCCAAACGCGACTGCGTCCTCTCCAAAAGCTTTTGTGTGCTTTGTAGGCTGAAGAGGTTTTGCCTCATCCCTACCGTCAATGTTATATCTGTTACTGCCATTTTTCCCTCCTTTTCTAGGTTTAAAATTTTTGGCATTTCTTGCCAAAAGGTTGTTATGATTTTTTCGATTCTTTCCTCCTTTTCTCACCTCCTTTTTCGTCGCTATTTTGCCCATGTAATCTTTCTATCGGATGTATTTTCAAAAACTTTAGGATTTTTTTGGTTTATTCAGAATAATTGGCCCTGCATGAGGCCGTAAATAAGGAGGATTCTTCTCCCAATTAGTTGGAGAAAGTGGTCAAGAATTCGAGTATTTTTAAGGGTTCAAGCGTTTGTTTTCCAAAGAGTAACTGATCAGGTTGATAGGCTGAAGGTAGAAGGCTGAAGGAAATTGAATTTTAATTTTTGAAGGCCTTTCAATGAATTGGCCTCTTTTCCATTTTTGTTTCACATATTGTGTTTTTTTTTCTTGACATACTATATATTGTATCTAAAATAGGGGCACATTCAGGATGAAAGGCGTAATTAGAGGCATCGGTGGTGGAGGAGGTCATAGATTGTCGCAGTTAGCCCTCAAAAACGGAGCACCAAAGGATCAAGATCTAGATCGCAAGAATAGCGTCGTTGCGAGGGAATCTAATATTCAGCATAAATTTATAGATATCATTGGTCAGAGCGACGAGATACGACAGGTTTTAAGTCTCGTCGAAAAGGTGGCCGATAGCGACAGCACAATTCTGATTAATGGGGAAAGTGGAACGGGAAAGGAGCTCTTTGCCCGGGCAATCCATAAGAGTTCCCATCGAAAAAGTCGGCCTTTTATACCGTTAAATTGTGGTGCCATTCCAGAAAACCTGTTGGAGAGCGAGCTATTCGGGCATGTTCGAGGCGCCTTTACTGGCGCCACATCGCCCAGACCCGGGAAATTTGAACTGGCAAATGGAGGGACCATCTTTTTGGATGAAATTGGGGATATGAGCCCTGATCTCCAGGTTAAGGTGCTAAGGGTGTTGGAGGAAAGGGAATTTGAGCGGGTTGGCGGCAGCAAGACCATAAGAGTTGATATAAGAATAATAGCCGCTACCCACCAGGACCTGGAAGGGGCAGTTCTAAAAGGCACTTTTCGGGAAGATTTATTTTATCGGCTCTATGTAATACCTATTTCCCTCCCTCCGTTGAGAGAACGCAAGACCGATATTCCATTGCTGATTTCTCACTTCTTAAATGAGTTTAACCGGGAGAAAAATAAAGACGTTACAGAAGTATCAAATGAGGCAATGGATCTGGTGGTTAAATATTCATGGCCAGGGAACGTAAGAGAACTTAGGAATATGATGGAAAGGGTCGTAATATTAAAAGGACAGGGAGAGATATCGCCCAAGGACTTACCGGAAAGGGTACGGAGGGCAAATGGACACGTGTCGCTGCCAAAAATAGATATTTCCGATGAAGGTATATGTCTAAATACCGCTGTAAGCGAATTTGAGAAGGCCCTTATCTCTCAATCCTTGGAAAAGACCAAATGGGTCAAAAATAGGGCGGCCAAGCTCCTTCAACTTAACAGGACGACCCTTGTAGAAAAAATAAAAAGACACCATTTGCAACAATGTTCGTAAATATCCGGCAATTCATGTTGAAGGCTGAAGGCCTCCGAACTACTACCTTGTCCATCAACTCAAATGCCCAAAAAACCATGAGCGCCTCCCGTGCTTCCTTAACGTTTATGTCAAAGATGTGACGCCAATTACTTGGAATTTGACATAATCATTTCATGCATCGGCATCCTTTTACTCAAAACTGCATACATCTGTCTCGCCAGAGTGGAAAATCATGCCAAAATTCTAACCCGGGTAACCAGGAAAAGCGCCTGGAAGGACTGGTGCTCATGCCAAAAGCAGTGGCATAATTCTTGCGGATCTCGATATGCATGCGATGCGGAGAGGGACAACTGGAGCTTATGGGCCTGAGGCAAAACTAACGGGTAATAGCTCAATAAAAAGGGGTAGAAGGGTTTTTCTAACGCGACTGGCGGGAGAGATATCGCGTATGCAACCAGAAAAAACACCATTAGCCGTTCAGGAAACTGACAATTCCGATAAAATCAAGCTATTAAGTACCGCGATTAAATCTTTTAACGGTGCGGCTCTCAAGTTTGAGACATACTACCAGCATATTGAAAAAAGAGTAAATAAACTGCGTGTGGAATTAAAAGGCAAAAATGAAGAACTGGAGAAATCATTAAGAGAAAAGGAAGAAGTAAAACGATACCTTCATGACATCCTGGAAAGTGTCACCACGGGTGTACTGGTCATTGATTTGAACGGAATAATCACCACGTTCAATAGGGCAGCGGAAGGCATAACGGGGTTAACCTCAAAAGAAGTTAAGGGAAAGGATTTTACCGAAATTTTTGGGCCCAATTTTTTTAATGATTCTCATTTAGACCTTAGCGCTCTCATGGATGTCCAAAAAAATACGGAATTTGAAACAGAAATCTTGCGCAAAGGCAAAAGTATTTTTCATGTCAGCTTTTCATCTTCACCACTGAAAAACGGAGATGGCAAGAAGATAGGCATAGTCCTCACATTGCAGGATATAACCAGGATGAAAAAGCTGGAAGAGCGAGCTAATCGAACAGACCGCTTGGCCGCCATGGGAGAAATGGCAGTCAAAATTGCACATGAAATCAGGAACCCATTGGGTAGCATAGAGCTTTTCGCATCTATCTTGAAGAAGGATTTAGAAAATTTCGGGGAATTAAAAACGCTTGCTGAGCATGTCTCATCCGGTGTGAAAAGCATTAATAATATTATATCTAATCTCCTTCTATTTATCAGGCCGGAGCAGAGGCCAGACTTCAAACTAATCGACATCCACGATTTCCTTGATGATTCCCTTTTTTTTTCCGGCCATCTATTGAATTCAAATGGGGGAATTGATGTCACCACCTGCTTTCCCTCGGAGCCCCTGACGATACTTGGTGACACAGAATTACTAAAACAGGCGTGTCTGAACGTCATCTTGAATTGCATCCAGGCTATGCCCGATGTGGGCAAATTGACAGTATCTGTGAGAAAGACAAAGGGTGAAAATAGAAATGAAGATCTTGCAGAGATCAGATTCGACGATACCGGGATAGGGATATCCAGAGACGACAAACATAAAATCTTTGATCCATTCTTCACTACCAAAAAGCGTGGAACCGGTCTTGGGCTCCCGATTGTCCATAATATTGTAAAACTTCATGGTGGCAGTGTCGATATCAACAGTACAGAAGGGGGAGGAACAGTGTGCATTTTTACCCTGCCTTTGATAAACGCAAAAACGGGACAAAATGGAGTTGAAGCAGGATGCTCTCACAGTCGATATTAGTTGTTGATGATGAGCCGGACATGAGAATAGCGCTTAGCCATGCCTTGAATCGCTGTGGATATTCGGTTGAGACCGCATCCAACGGATTCGAAGCGCTGGAGAGATTTAGAGAGGAGGACTTTAACATAGTAATAACGGACCTTAAAATGCCTGAGATGTCCGGCATGCAGGTCTTAGACGAAGTGAAGAAAATATCTCCTCGTATTCCCGTTATAATGATTACTGCCTATGGGACGATCAATAATGCTGTAAAGGCCATGAGAGAAGGGGCCTCGGATTACCTCTTAAAACCTTTTTCCTCAGAGACCCTGGAAGAGGCGATCAAAAAAGTTAGTCAAGTCCTGGAGGTCCCTGACCAAGGCCATTCGTTTAGTAACTATTCAAATAGAAAGTTCAAGCCCAATAGCATTGTAACCCAGGATTCAAGAATGCTAAAGATCTTGAACTTGGCCAAGAGTGTGGCTCCCAGCGATGCGACTGTTTTGATCATGGGGGAAAGCGGAACGGGCAAGGAAATATTGTCATCTTTTATACATGGGCACAGCGACAGAAGTGAAAGACCCTATGTTGCTGTTAACTGTGCTGCGCTACCGGAAAGCCTGGCGGAAACTGAGCTTTTTGGTCATGAGAAAGGGGCCTTCACCGGTGCAACTAACAGAAAAATCGGCAAATTCGAATTGGCTAATCACGGAACGATACTCTTAGATGAGATAAGTGAAATGGCCATGCCGCTTCAAGCCAAACTCCTGAGGGTCCTTCAGGAGAGAGAAATTGATCGGGTTGGGGGAAGCCATCCTATCCCAATTGATGTAAGGGTAATTACGATCAGCAATGTTGATATAAGGAGCGCGGTCAATGAAGGCCGCTTCAGGGAGGATCTGTTTTACAGGGTAAATGTTATTCCCCTTACTATTCCACCACTTAGGGAGCGGAAGGGGGATATATCTCTCCTGACAAATTATTTTTTGGAGAAATATAGTTCAAGAAATAACAAGAGGATGACAGGAGTGGCTGAGGAAACCTTGGCGCTCTTGCTGAAATACGACTGGAAGGGAAACGTAAGGGAATTAGAGAATACTATTGAAAGAGCGGTACTTCTGGGGGATGGGGAAGTCCTTTTGCCGAAGCACCTATTTCTTGAAGGCCCAGAAAATGATTCAAAGAAATCCAGCCCTGTAACAGTGGGCCTATCAGTAAAGGAGATGGAAAAAGAGCTGATTTTCCAAACGCTTAAAGAAGTAAATGAAAACCGCACACATGCGGCAAAGATGTTAGGTATTAGTATAAGGACGCTGCGAAATAAATTGAGGGAGTACCAAGAAGACAATTAAGACGTTGATTGTTGATAAACAGCGTCCGGTTTTCTCCGGAAGATATGGCCTTGTAACGCTCCTTTCAATAGGCAAATATTGCCCATTTGGGATATGCAAAACCCTTGCGATGAGAGGATCCTATACTTGCCAAAGCATCTAAAAAATCTGTCAGGCTGACAAGTTAGATTACATGTTCTTCTCGATAGCGACCCATGGCATGCTATTTGCTCAACGTGTAAAAAGAATCCATAAAAAGGAGATTAGAAAATGCAAGCAGGAGGAATTTTCGATAGAACTTTCACTATATTGGGAAAAGTTCTTGATCTCAGGTCTATGAAGCATGAATTGATTGCATCCAATATTGCCAATGTGGACACCCCAAACTATAAGGCATTTGATATGGTTATCGAGGAGGAAATGGGGAAGATAATTGGAGGAGAAAAAGACCTGGACCTTATGCGAACTGAGCCTGCACATTTGCCAGGAACGTGGACCAACCTTGATGATATACACCCAATGGTTGTTGAATCATCTCAAGAGATGCAAAGAGGGGACAGGAATACGGTGAACATTGATAAGGAGATGGCAAACCTGGCAGAAAACAGCCTAATGTATAATGTTTCGGCCCAGATTCTCTCTAAGAAATTTCAGGAACTAAGAGATGCCATTCAAGGAGGTAACCAATAGCGATGAATTTTCTGGATGCCCTCAACATTAGTTCTTCAGGACTAGGTGCTCAAAGGGTGAGAATGAACGTGATTTCGAGTAATCTCGCCAATATTAATACTACACATACCCCGGAAGGGGGCCCTTATGTGAGAAAAGATGTAGTATTTGCTGCGTGCCCTGGTTCATGTTCGTTTAAAAATATACTGGATAATCAGGTCACAGCCAATTTGCCTGAAGTTAGGGTAGTTGGAATTATCAATGATGGCAGGCAGCCGCTTTTGAGATATGATCCACAAAACCCAGACGCGAATGATAAGGGATATGTGGCGATGCCCAATATTAATCTAATCGAAGAAATGGTAAATATGATATCGGCAACAAGAAGCTATGAGGCAAATGTGGCCGCAATCAAGGCCGCTAAAAAAATGGCATTAAAGGCCATGGAGATAGGACGCTAAAAATGAAAACGATCGCCATTCAAAATAATATAAAGCCATTACTTTCCCCGCCTATTAATGAAAAACAAAGCCAAGAGCAGCAGGGCAATTCTTTTGGCAAAATGTTGAGTAATTCAATAACTGAGGTAAACAGTCTCCAAAACGAGGCAGACAAGGCCATCCAAGAATTGGCCACTGGTAAAGGAAAAGGAATCCATGAGACGATGATTGCTTTGGATAAGGCGGAAGTCTCCTTTAAACTTATGATGCAGGTACGAAACAAAATTATCGCTGCCTATGAACAAATTATGCGAATGCAAGTTTAAATCAAATGAAAGGTCAGCATGCCATTTCGTGAAATTTTTTTACAAGTAAAGACATTACTGAAAAGTCTCAGCCCTGGTAAAAGGTTTGCCCTTGTTACTGTTCTTATTTCTACAGTTATTGGTATTTTCTTTTTGACTGTATGGTCAGACAGGCAGGATTTCCAAGTTCTTTACTCGAACCTGGCCCCGGAAGATGCCGGTTCCATATTGGCCAAGCTGAAAGATGAGAAGGTCCCATACCAACTTTCAGGCAACGGAACCTCCATTCTGATACCGAGAGGGAAAATATATGAGGAAAGATTGGCGTTGGCTTCCCAAGGATTGCCTCAGGGTGCCGGTGTTGGATTCGAGATTTTTGATAATACAAAACTTGGCATGACGGAGTTTGTTCAAAACGTAAATTATCAAAGGGCGCTGCAGGGAGAACTATCTCGTACAATCAATGGTTTTTCCGAGGTTGAAAGCACAAGGGTGCATATTGTCATGACTTCAAAATCTTTATTTGTAGATGAAGAAAAACCGGCAACCGCTTCAGTGGTCTTAAAACTCCGTCCCGGACGGTGGTTAAGTAACGAACAAGTTCAAGGCATTCTACATCTCCTTTCATCGAGTGTTCCCGGTTTAAAAACGGAAAACGTGACAGTTGTGGATAACTCGGGGAACCTTCTCACTGGACTGAGGAGAAAATCTGAAGCAGGCGCTATCGACCCGGATCAACTAGTATTCCAAAACAAGGTAAATAAAAACTTAGAGGATAGAATTAAAGGTATGCTGGATACTGCATTAGGTCCTGGCAACGCGATAGTGACTGTTTCTTGTTCATTAGATTTTAAGCAGCAGGAAAAGACCGAAGAGACCTACCAGCCGGAAAACAAAGTTGCCCGAAGCGAACAAATTCTCAATGAAACTTCCATCGGAAGGGAAACCATCCCAATGGGCGTCCCCGGTGTAGCTTCCAATGTAGGGCCGGATAAGACAAAAAAGAATGTGACAAAGGGCCCCGTGAATCCCGAATTTAAGAAACAAGACAAGACTGTTAATTATGAGATAGGGAAAGTTGTGAGCCATGTAGTGGAGCCAATAGGAAAAATAAAGAAGATATCGGTAGCCGTGATTGTAGATGGAATATACAAGCTTGTTAAGGGAGAAAAGGGGGGGAAAGACTGGAAATATTTTCCAAGGTCTCAAGAGGATATGAGTAAACTTGAAAACATCGTTAAACGGGCTGTGAGTTTCGATCCCGAAAGAGGGGATCAGCTAGAGGTTATCAACATCCCCTTTGAAGGGAAAAAGGCAAGATTGGCCGAGGGGGAAGCGGCAAAACATGTAATGAAAAAGGTTGAAACTCCTTGGCTGTCTGGCCTAAAAAAGCATATGCCTCTAATGACGCATGTTTTTCTGGGGTTCTCTTTGCTCTTGTCCTTCATTTTTGTGGCCCGGCCACTGATAAAATGGTTGACCTCTATTTCAATCAAGGATCTTGACATATCAAACAAACTTCCCATGACTGTTGGAGAAGCCGAAAGACAATTCGGGAGAAGGAAAGGTTTGCCTTTCACAGATAAGGCCGCGCAGATGATAGCAAGAGATAAGGAAAACTCTGTAGAGCTGATGAGGGGTTGGTTAAATGAAAGGTGACCATGAAAAGATCTTGGGAAAGAATTAATCCTCTCAAGGGATGTCTGTTAACGAGTAGAACATAAATATGGATCCCAGAAATCTACCAGGTTCTTTAAAGGCCGCCATTCTTATTCAATCCTTGGACAGAGAGATATCACAAGAAATTTTTAACTCTCTGGATGAAAAGGAGAGAGAGTTGCTAAAAACCAATTTATCTCAAATGGGGACGGTATCTCCAGAATTGGCCGAAAAGATCGCCTCGGAATTTACCGGTATGTTAGGCCAAGGGGGGGCTAGCAAAGGGCACCCCAGTGCATCTGACCCTGGAGCACCCATTCTAAAGGCACTCCAATCCTTGGAGCCTGAACGGCTTAGTGAGCTTGTCAAACATGAGCATCCCCAAACAATTGCCATAGTCCTGGCCCATCTTGATACTGGTGTGGCCAGTAAGGCCCTTGCCAAGCTCCCCGATGAGATAAAGTCCGATGTTGCAATTAGAATTGCCGGCATGGACAAGGTTGGAACCGGAATGGTTGAAGAGATAGACAAAATCTTTGAGTCTGTACTCAAAAATAAGCAGTCCTCAATGGTTAGGAAGACAGGTGGGGTAAATCGACTCGCTCAACTAATAAAGAGATTGGATGGGACTTCAGGGGAATTGATCCTAAATGAGATTGAAGAAACCGACCCAGACTTGGCTGAGGAAATCAAGAAGAGACTGTTCGTATTCGAAGATATATTGCTAGTTGATGATAAGGGCCTACAAAAAGTGTTAAGAGCCGTGGATACGAATGACGTGGCAATGTCCTTGAAGGCGGCTTCTGAAGAAATAATAGAAAAGGTATTACGAAATTTGTCTGAGCGTGCTGGCGAGATGTTACAGGAAGAGATGGAGAACTTGGGAGCAGTAAGAATGAAAGAGGTACAGGACTCACAACAAACTATTATAAGGGTAATTCAAGATATGGAACAGAAAGGAGATATAATAATAAGTGGGCGTGGTGGAGAAGAATTTATCGAATAAAGTGGGCAGAGGAAATGTCTCTATTCATAAAGAAAGCGTCAAGGGATACTATTTCCCGGAGATTCCTATTATACACACATTAAATGAAAATGAAGGTATAAATCCGGATAACACCTTTCAGCCTATTGATTTGGTAGAGGATGATAATTGCTCTATTTCAATGCCGGGATTACATCCTGAAAATGGAGAGTTTCTTGATAAAATAAAAGAGATGGCCTATGAGGAGGGCTTCAGGAGAGGGGAAAGGGATGGTGTCGAATTTGCCAGAAAAGAGTTTGCCCCTCTCTTGAGAAACCTTGGTAAAGGTCTCCTGGAATTGAGAGAACTAAGGAAACAAGTCTATATGGATGCTGAAAAAGATATCGTGCAGTTGTCCCTGGCCATAGCCGGGAAGATAGTGTGCCGTGAGGTGGAGACAGACAAGGAGCTTGTTCTAGGTGTTGTGAAAAAAGCTTTGAGTGAAGTGATAGGGCATGAAAAGGTGATTATCAGAGTTAATCCCTCTGACCTTCAATTTGTCAAGGGCAATATCCTGGAAACAAGAGTAGCTGACAAGTTTGAGGACGTTTCCTTTGAAGAAGACGAGAGAATTTTAAAGGGTGGTTGCGTAATAGAAACTAATCTGGGTGATATAGACGCAAGGATCGAGAAGCAACTTGAGGCGTTGGAGGAGATACTCAATTCAGAGTTTCAAGATTCAGAATTAAGTGAATAAGGCGACATAGAAAATGAGGCATGCCATTAACTTGAAAAAATATTTCGACGTATTAGACACCTCATGTCCTATTAAGGCCAGTGGAAAACTAACCAAGGTCGTCGGCCTGGTTGCAGAGGCCTATGGGCCTGCATCTAGACTAGGAAGCATTTGTGATATTTACTCTGAAAATGGTATGGCAAAGGTGAGCGCGGAAGTCGTTGGGTTCAGAGATAACAAGGTTTTACTTATGCCCCTGGGTGAAATTCGGGGTATTGGGCCTGGTAGCCGTGTGGTAGCCAAACGACAAAATATATTAATAGGTGTTGGTGAAGGTCTTTTAGGAAGGGTAATTAATGGACTTGGGGACCCTATCGACGGGAAAGGGCCTATTCCTTATGAGAATGAATACCCCATTTATGCAAGTCCCATAAATCCACTCTCGAGAAAGCGAATTAAACAACCTCTGGATACGGGTATCAGGGCAATCAATGGACTTTTGACCATAGGCTGCGGCCAGAGGATAGGTATTTTTGCTGGCTCAGGTGTAGGCAAGAGTGTCCTTTTGGGCATAATCGCTCGCAAGACTGCTGCCGACGTCAATGTGATCGCTCTAATTGGCGAAAGAGGTAGAGAGGTAAATGATTTTATTGAAAGAGATCTTGGAGAAGAAGGCCTAAAAAAATCAGTGGTAGTCGTCGCCACCTCCGATAGATTACCCGTAATCAGAATGAGAGGGGCCTTTATTGCCACGGCAATAGCCGAGTATTTTCGTGATAGGGGTAAGCACGTAATCCTTATGATGGACTCTGTTACCAGATTTGCAATGGCTCAAAGGGAGGTAGGACTTGCCACTGGAGAACCACCTACTACAAAGGCGTATACTCCCTCTGTCTTTGCCTTGTTGCCAAAATTACTTGAAAGAGCTGGGACTTCTTCTAGTGGTGGCAGTATTACGGGCCTTTACACCGTGTTAGTGGAAGGGGATGATTTAAATGATCCTATTTCCGATTCGGTTAGATCAATCCTTGATGGACATATCGTACTCTCAAGAGATCTTGTGACGCAAAATCACTATCCTGCCATCGATATATTATACAGTATCAGCCGTGTTATGGATGATGTTATAACCTTAGATCACAAGAATAATTCCAGTCGATTAAAAGAAATTTTAGGCGCATATAGAAAGGCAGAAGATCTAATAAACATTGGGGCGTACGTGGCCGGAAGCAATCCCAAAACTGATTATGCCATAAAAATGATTGATAAGGTAAACGATTATCTGAAACAAAGTATCGACGAGAGGGTGACACTTGATGAAAGTATCCGACAGCTTGATGACCTGTTTGAATAAGGAGAGACGTTCACCTTTAGAATATGACAACTTAAATGCCAGGGACGTATATGTACAAATTTACTCTGGAACCACTTCTGAACTACCGCAAATTTGTAGAAGAAAACATACAGAAAGAATTGGCTCTATGTAAGAGACAATTGTTACACGAACGGAAAAAACTGAATACCTACCAAGATGCCAAACACAAAGTCGCAAATGAACTGAAAACAAGGCAGGAAAAAGGGGCCAAAATTATTGAAGTTCTGCTATACGCGAGATTTATTGAGCAATTGTCGAGAGATATTGAGGAACAAAAAAAGAAGGTCTTTGAGGCTGAAGAAAAACTTAATCAAAAACGCGACGAATTGATTGGGGCGATGAAGGATAGAAAGACTTTAGAAAAGCTAAAGGAGAACGGTTTGAAGGTATATAGGAAAGATTTATTAAGAAAAGAGCAGGGGTTTCTGGGTGAGATCGCAATTAACAGATTTAACCGAAAGATGTTGCAAGGATAATTTCTCAGGAGAACAATAGGATGCAGGCGAACCTTCAGATCATGGACAATTTCCAACCCTCAGCTCTCAAAGGCATTAAGGCCCAAAAAGTGCGGTCAGATGACGCTTTCTTTTCCACCCTTAGCTCGCTCGCATTTGGCCCCAATTTAGTCCAATTAATGGGCATTAGTAATTTAAACCCATCTAATCTGAAGGACATGAATAGACAACCCGAGTTAAAGACGGTAAAAGAGTTATCTGAATGGCTGGAAGCTTTAAGATCATCTAATTTGAAGGACATGAATAAACAGCCCGAGTCAAAGACGATAAAAGAGTTATCTGAATGGCTGGAAGCTTTAAGATCATCTAATTTGAAGGACATGAATAAACAGCCCGAGTTAAAGACGCTGAAGGAGTTATCTAAATGGCTGGAAGCTAATATAAGGCCGGAAGACCTTATTACGGATGGAAGCAAATCCAAACTGCCACCAAAAATGACAGAAGTTGGGAATAATGGAGGGGACAAGGGTTCCGTTGGAAGGGATCTCTTGGCAAGTCTGATAAAGGAGCTACGAGCTGGATCATCAAAGCCCGCTGGCGACTCACAGGTCCTTGATCAAGCAACAGAAAAAACATTCGAAAATCCAGTAAAGGAACTATTATCAAGACTTGAACAAGCACTACAAGTCAAAGGTGGGAACCCTGTTGCGAATGCACTGAATGCGGGACAGAAACAACCGTCTCCACAAGAGGTCGTTTCTGGGGCGGTTCTTTATGATAGCTCCAAAGGGATTGATAATTGTGATAGGGCCGGAGAGAAAAATGGAAAGACCTCTCAAGGTATCGATTTGGATAAGACGAATATATTTTCCAAACTAAATCTGAATCTTCAAGAAACAGGGCACGATGGAAAGAATGACTCCAATAAGGGAAATAACACACTTTTATTTTCAAATCACAAGATGTCTGAGGGATTCCATGAGACTATCTCGCAGGCAAAGGATGTGGCGTTGCCATACCAAAAGTCATTACAATCTACGGTATTGAATCAAATTGTAGATAAGGCCGCATTAAGCCTAAAAAGAGGTAAGACATCTATTGAAATAAGACTCAAGCCTGAATTTTTGGGACGTCTGCAGATGAAGGTTGCAACAGAGCATCATCAAGTAATGATCCGGATATTAACAGACACCCCCTTGGTAAAGGACATGATTAATAACAACATGCACGAGCTCAGGAACGCCCTTCAAAATCATGGCCTGGAAATCAATAATTTCGATGTCTTCGTGGCCTGCGACTCAAATGATTATAGGGGCGAGTATCAAGGTCAATCTCTTCTAAATATGGAAGGGGAATCAGGTACAGCGGAAATACAAGACATTACCTCTAACGACAAGGAAAGGCCGGGGCAGTCTGTTAATCAAGGGCGCGGAGGGAACTCCATTGATTTCTTTGCATGATTCAGGTAGGAGCAAATAATTGGAAAGGAGGTGAATGAGCATATGTCTATTGTAGGTTTGGGTGCAGTGAGTATGAGTGATCAGGCATCTTCTCTAACAGGAGCCAACACTCTTGGCAGAGATGATTTTTTGAATATGCTTATAACACAGCTTCAGTATCAAGATCCGCTAAATCCGATGGACAGCACAGAATTTACTGCTCAGCTTGCTCAGTTTAGTTCTCTGGAACAACTAAGCAATATCAATGAAAACCTAGGATATCTTAACCTTTATCAAGCGTCTCTAAATAATTCCCAGGCAATAGGTTTCATCGGTAAGACAGTAAAGGCATCTGGTAATTCAATTGGTCTGGCCTCGGGCCACGCTGATGATATTTGTTTTGAACTATCTGACGATGCAAATGATGTTCTCGTTAGGATTTATGATGAGGCTGGAAACATTATAAGGGCATTAGATGTTGGCAGTCTAGGTGCTGGTGAAAATAGTATAAACTGGGATGGTCTTGATGGTGAAGGTAATAGTCTTCCCGACGGTATATACACTTTTGACATTTTTGCCGTAGATGATAGTGACAAACAGATCGATACAACCACCTTCACAACTGGTAAGGTAGACGGAGTAACCTTTAAGGACAGCACGCCATACTTATTGATAGGTGGCAAAAAGATTCCTTTTGGTAGCGTAATTGATGTTACTAATAGCTAATGTGACTAAAACCTAAAGCAAAGGAGGGAATTTGAAATGATAGGGTCATTATTCGCAGGAATATCAGGATTAAATGCCAATGCCACTGCAATGACGGTCATTGGAGATAATATTGCTAATGTCAACACCCCGGCGTTTAAATCCAACAGGGCCTCATTTGCAAACGTCCTGAGTCAAACCCTGGGTGGCTCATCCGGAGACAACGTCGGGAGAGGCGTCCAATTCTGGGGGACAAGTCCCTCATGGAAGCAAGGCTCGCTTGAGAACACCAACAATCCAACAGACCTGGCTATCAACGGCAAGGGTTTCTTCCTGGTTAAAGACACAGGTGGATCGACCTACTATACCAGGGCCGGCTCATTTAATTTTGACAGCGCTGGTAATCTCCAGAACCCCGACGGTTTGACAGTCCAGGGATATAGTGTCACCAGCGAGAATTCAGATGGAAGCCTTAACCTGGGATCTATGACAGATGTTATGGTACCCGGGCAAAGCACTACTGCTCCTCAGGCGACTAGTGAGTTTACCGTTGATGTAAACCTTGATTCTCAGGCCAGTCCCGGTGATACCTATTCAACAATGATATCGGTCTATGACTCCCTTGGCAATGCTGTACCCCTGACGTTGACCTTTACTAATACTGCTCCCAATGCGTGGACAGTAGCCCCTACGGTCACAGGTGCAGGGAATAGTGTTTTAATCAATGGTGCTGCCTCCATCCCTGTTGCATTTGGTCCAACCGGGGCCTTGACGGCACCGGCAGCGGATGCAACAATATCCCTGACATTAGGCAATGGGGCCACGACCCCGCAAGCCATCGCTTGGGACCTTTATAATGATTCCGGGGTCAACTGGGGTAATGTTACAGGATATGCCTCCACCTCTGCAACAACATTCCAGACTCAGAATGGTTATTATTCCGGCTCTCTGAGGAGTGTTTCGGTAGATGAGGACGGTATTATTACCGGCGCGTATTCTAATGGCCAGTTGGTCCCCCTTTTTCAACTGGCACTTGCCGATTTTCCTACTTACTGGGGCCTAAAGAAAATGGGTCAAAACCTATATGCGGAGTCTCTGGCCTCTGGACAGCCAATGCCCGGAACACCTTCAACTGGAACACTCGGGGGCATCACCCCTGGGGCCCTGGAAATGTCCAATGTTGACTTGGCCACGGAGTTCGTCAAGATGATTACCACCCAAAGGGCATTTCAGGCTAATGCTAAGGTCATTACTACAAGTGACGAAATACTATCTGAACTTATTAACGTAAAACGATAACTGCTCAGATTGAAGCATCCACGTCATTAATACCTCATTAGATCGCCACTCCCCTTAACACATTGAAAAGGGGCGAGCGTACAGCTACGCCTTAATCCTACCGATATGCAATTCGTATCTTACTCTAAATCATATAAATTCCTCCTCTTGATGTAAATCAAGCCCCAAAAAAGCGTCAAATACTTGACAATATTTAATAGGGCTTTGACTGGATCTTACAGCAATAATGGATTGAAATATTAGTCTTTGCCTGTTCCCTGGGCCCTGAACCCTATGAACTGTTACGATCTTTGATGCATGGAGAAGACATACGCTTAGAATATCGAGTGTCTTTTATTTGGCACAATAGTTGCTGAATGTAAATTTGGGTTCAATCAAAGATTCCCGCCGGTCTAACTCCTGGGGGGATGATACAAACGCTAGTCCGGAGGCCCCATAAATGATGAAGGGGGGAATATGATATGTCTGATAAGCTAATGATGGTAGTCTTGGGAGTGTTAGTGCTACTTATGATTTTTATGGGAGTAGGCCTTTTCGCAATCTGGAGCAAAGTCTCTACAATTGATCAGATAGTTAAACCTCCATCAGTAGAAGAACCAAATAAGGAGGCAGAGAAGCCGCTTGAAGAAAACAGGGAAGAGAAAACAATTGGCCCGATGTTTCCTCTTGACACATTTATCGTAAATCTTGCCGATAGAGGTGGCAAGAGATATCTAAGGGTTACAATGAACCTGGAATTAGAGTCTGAAGACGTAAAGGCCGAAGTGGAAAAACACCTCCCTCAGTTAAGGGATAGTATTTTGATGATACTACCCGAAAGAACGGTTAATGATATCCAAACTGCCGAAGGTAAAGCCGATCTTCGAGATGAAATAATGGCCAAGCTGAATAATACCTTGGAAAAAGGCAAGATAATCAACATCTTTTTTACAGAATTTGTAATTCAATAACTGTGGGGAACTATGACAGATCAAATTCTATCCCAAGAAGAAATTGATGCTCTGCTTTCCTCCATGGACAAAGGGGAGGTTGATCTGGAGGTAGAGAAGGAAAAGGTCAAGGTTGAACCCTATGATCTAACCTCTCAGAGTATAATGATTCGTGACCAGTTTTCTGCTCTTGATGAAGTATATGACAGATTTATCTCATCACTGAAGGAATCACTTTCTTCCTCACTCTTAAGACCTATGGAAGTAAAGTTTGTTTCCATGGAAATGCTTAGATTCGGTCAATTTATGAAGGCCTTCTCCAATCCGACAAGCTTCAACATATTTAATATGGAGCCCCTTATAGGATCAGCTTTGTTGGCAATAGAACGGGACCTTGTTTTTTCACTCATAGATTGCATGTTTGGTGGAGAAGGAAAACCACTTAAGCAAGTTAGGGAATTTACCCTAATTGAGCAAAGGATGATAAGGAAGTTTGTTGATGATGTATTGAATGAGCTGGAAAAGGCCTGGCAAATCATCTATTCGTTAAGGTTTGATTTGAAAAAGACAGAAACCAAGCCCGAGTTCGTTCATCTGTTGGGAGCAAATGACCTAGTAATAACTGTCATATTTTCTATAAACGGAGGAGAAATATCAGGGAATATCCATCTCTGCATCTCTTACCTTATGCTGGAGCCGATCAAGGACAAGCTCACCTCCAGCTATCTGATAAAGGCGGAATTGGAAAATACGTGGAGCGCTCAGCTTCAAGAGCTATTAAAGGAAACACAAGTAAATATAAGCGCTGAATTGGGAGAAACAACAAACCAGAAGGTTCGAGATCTGCTAAATCTACAGCCTGGTGATGTCATCAAGCTTAATACAGGTCCTCAGGGGGCTGTCAGGGTAAAAATAGAGGGCATTCCAAAATATCTGGGGTTTCCTGGTGTCATGAGAGGCAACAAAGCCATTCAGATATTGTCATTACTTCAGCAAAATGGAGGCGTAAATAGACATGGCTGATGATGGAGAAAAAAAACAAAATAATGAACCGAAAGGCCTTAACAAAAGTGATCAGCTAGCAGATGAAAATGCCACGCCTCAAAATTTGCCGGGTGAAGTGACACCTGCTCAATCGCATTCATTTTCTAATCTTAATAACGCGTCTTCATTCGAAGCACCATCGAATATCGAATTTATTCTCGACATCCCCTTGGAGATAAGTGTTGAATTAGGACGCACCAAAATGTTGATAAATGATCTACTTAAGCTCGGGCAGGGTTCTGTCATAGAATTTTCAAAGCTCGCAGGAGATACCCTTGAGGTCCTTGCGAATCAAAAACTGATAGCAAGGGGAGAGGTAGTGGTTGTTAATGAAAAATACGGAATCCGACTCACTGAGATTGTAAGTCCCATGGAAAGAATTGAGAGCCTAAAATGAATTATCATCCTGATCTATTTATGACGGCGATTAAGATGTTAACGGCCTTGGGTATAATCTTGGGAGGGTTACTAATCCTATTTTACTTTATAAGACGAAAATTTAAGGGAGAGGTCCCAGGGTCGAAAGGGAAACTGATCAAGGTCTTAGGAAACAGTTATATCGGGGTCAAAAAATACATATCACTGGTAGAGGTCCCAGGGGAAATATTAGTCCTCGGGATTACGAGTGATAATATCTGCCTGCTTACCAAAATAGAGGATAAACATATACTGGATGAGTTTAAAACGTTCGAAGGGGAAAAAATGTGGCCCTCATTTTCAGAACAGCTCTCCAGGATATCTTCAAGGTTGAAGGATACCTAAAACAAACAATTATGACATCGGCTATGATGCGCGTTGTATGTCCTGTGAACCCTATGTTAAAATAATTGGAGCACCCCGGTGAATAGATTCTTAAGAATATTAATCCTTACTTGCATGTTTTCGGTGGTCTCCTCTGGCCTTATGACTCAGCTGTGTTGGGGAGTCACTCCATCCATCACGGCACCCTTCATAAGTATAGGTCTAAATAAGGCGGAAAAACCCGGTGGTGTTTCTGTTGTTCTCCAGATTTTCCTCTTATTAACAGTCTTATCCTTGGCTCCCGCAATCCTTATCATGCTAACATCATTTACCAGGATTGTAATTGTGCTTTCCGTGCTTCGCCAAGCAATGGGAACACAACAGATGCCTCCCAACCAGATAATTCTTGGTTTGGCTCTATTCCTAACCTTCTTCATTATGACACCAGTCTGGCAGAAAGTAAATCATGACGCCCTTCAACCGTTTCTCCATAAGCAAATAGACCAACAAGAGGCCTTAAAAAGGGCGTCCAAACCAATTAGGAATTTCATGTTTAGACAAACAAGGAAAAAGGACATCGCTTTGTTTATTAATATGGCACATACCAAAAAACCAAACAATATAAATGATGTTCCCACTTCTGTTCTCATTCCTTCCTTTATTACCAGTGAATTGAAAACAGCGTTTCAAATCGGTTTTTTGCTCTATGTCCCCTTTTTGATAATAGACATGGTAGTTGCAAGCGTTCTCCTCTCCATGGGGATGATGATGCTACCGCCTATCATGGTTTCCTTACCCTTCAAGTTGATGCTATTTGTGCTAGCTGATGGATGGTATTTGATTGTGGGGTCATTGGCAAAGAGTTTTGGATAGGAGGAGGAATAAATATGTCCCCTGAGTTTGTTACAGGTTTTATTACACAGGCATTAAAGGTGACCCTTTTACTGTCCGCACCTGTCCTTATCTTTGGTCTGGTGGCGGGCCTGATTGTGAGTATATTTCAAGCAGCCACTCAGATCAACGAAATGACTTTGGTCTTTATTCCAAAAATGTTGGCAGTAGGAATCGCCTTGCTCATTTTTTTTCCATGGATGCTCAAAATCATTGTTGGATTTACTCAAAACCTGTTCATGAATATACCCACTTATATCCATTAAGAATAATTGTAACTGCTCATATTCAAAGTTTCAAGGTTCACGGTTTATAAACCTAGCAACCTGAGTCGGTACGAATAGCAGTAGGATGATTAGATATAATACATGACAAATGGAATATTCAATATTTCTCTCAGACAGGCTCAGGTGTTTTTCCTGATATTCTTGCGAGTGGGTGCGATAATGGTAAGCGCTCCATTTTTTGAAAGCAAGAACATACCGATTTTATTTAAAATGGGGCTATCGTTAGCAATTAGCATAATTCTTTTCCCTGTCTTAAGGCTAGATAATATACCTTTCTACAACGATGTCATACCTTTTGGTATCGGTGTATTAGGGGAGATGACCTTGGGTGTAATTATTGGTCTTTCTATCAAACTCATATTTTCTGGAATTCAACTTGCTGGTCAGTTAGTGGGATTTCAGATGGGATTTGCCATTGTCAATATAATGGACCCTGTAACAAGCACCCGTCTTTCCTTGACTGCCCAGCTAAACAACCTTGTGGCCTTGTTAATATTTCTGTCCATAAACGCACACCATTGGCTTTTGCGTGCCCTTGCAGACAGTTTCCAACTGGTCCCTCCATTTGATTTTCGCTTTAACAATTCTCTAATGGCGCAGTTGATGAAAATTGCTTCCAACATGTTTATTATTGCCATCAAAGTAGCAGCTCCTGTCATGGCTGCCCTCTTGCTGACAAGTGTAGCTTTGGGGCTAGTGGCGCGAACAGTTCCTCAAATGAATATTTTGATTGTAGCGTTTCCGCTAAAAATAGTAGTAGGGCTCCTGTTTTTTGCCTTTTCTCTTCCTTACCTGCTGTCCTTTCTGGAACAGATATTTGGTGGTTTAGGAAGCGATATGCTTTTTCTTTTAAAGACAATCTAATTGGATTCGGAACACTTTAGGTCACTGAATGAACCTCCCCGCAACAATCTTAGGGGAATTAGACTTGAAGAGATTAAAAAAAGAGAAATGAGTTCTAATTATGCCTCGAGGAAGTGATCAAGACAAGACAGAGCCGGCGACCCCAAAACGTCGTCAGGAGGCCCGGAAAAAAGGTCAGGTAGCTCAAAGCAGGGAGATTCCCTCTGTTTTTGTCTTGGTGAGCGCCCTGGGCGTATTCCTTTTTTCAGGATTATATACCCTTGAAAGACTAACATCTCTGATGCGCAGCCTCCTGCAAAATATTGGGACCTTACAATTCGAGAGTGGTACTGTTTTTGCCTTTTTATTGCAAGGCATACAGCAGATGATCCTGATCCTAATGCCTGTAATGTTAGCGGTCCTAATTGCTGGAATTGCCGCCAATCTCATACAGGTTGGTTTTTTATTTACTCCAGGGCCCCTTACTCCCAAACTCACCAAGCTCAATCCCATTAGTGGAATGAAAAAATTTGTTTCCATAAGGGCCTTGGAGGAACTAGTCAAGTCGCTGATCAAACTACTGGTAGTGGGCGGTGTCGCCTTTCTAATGGTTAGGTCTCAACTTGATTCTATTCCTTCCATGATTCAAATGAGTGTAGGAGGGATACTTTCGTTTATTGCAAATGTTTCCTTCAAGATATGCTTCTATACGTGCTTAGTCCTGATTGTATTGGCGGCATCTGACTATGCATTCCAGCGATGGCAACATGAAAAAGACTTAAGGATGACTAAACAGGAGGTTAAAGACGAGAGAAAACAGTCAGAAGGTGACCCTTCCGTCAAGGCAAGGATCAAAAGTGTTCAGAGAGATATGGCAAGGCGACGAATGATGGAGGCTGTACCCAATGCAGATGTGGTCATAACAAACCCTACTAGCCTTGCCATTGCCCTTCAATATGAGGCGGAAAAGATGATGGCTCCAAGGGTAGTGGCAAAAGGGGCAGGGTTTATTGCCGAGCGGATTAAAAAAATTGCCGAAAAAAATGATGTCCCTATTTTAGAGCATAAGCCCCTCGCCCATACCCTGTTTAAGGTGGAAATAGGGGACTTTATTCCAGTCAACCTTTACCGCGCCATTGCTGAGATCTTGGCATATGTCTATAGGCTAAAGGGTAATAAAAGCTATTAACATGAAAGTTTGGCATTTATAAGATCGGTATTATGGATATCCTAAATCAAACCCCTTATTCAAACCAAATTCGTCTATTGACCAAAAATAGCGATGTTTTCATGGCTATGGCCGTCGTTGGCATGCTCGTTTTTATGGTAATGCCCTTACCCCCAATGTTACTGGACCTGCTTCTCTCATTTAATATAACATTCTCTGTAATAATAATTCTTGTGGCTACTTACATATTGAGGCCTTTAGAATTATCCGCCTTCCCCTCGATACTACTGCTTGCGACCTTATTTAGGCTATCACTAAATGTTGCTTCCACCCGAATGATTCTCCTCCATGGAAATGAGGGCACTATGGCCGCCGGGAAGGTTATAAAGGCCTTTGGGAGCTTTGTGGTGGGGGGAAACTATGTGGTGGGGGCAATAGTCTTCCTGATCTTAGTTATTATTAATTTTGTAGTCATAACGAAAGGCTCCGGAAGAATAGCAGAGGTTGCAGCTAGATTCACTCTCGATGCAATGCCGGGCAAGCAAATGAGCATCGATGCGGATCTTAATACTGGTTTAATAAATGATCAGGAGGCTAAGGCTAGGAGGCAAATGATATCCCGTGAAGCAGATTTTTACGGTGCTATGGACGGGGCGAGTAAATTTGTTCGTGGAGATGCGATAGCCGGTGTAATTATTACACTGGTTAACATTATTGGAGGGCTTACAATTGGCGTTTTACAGAATGGAATGAGCGTATCCCATGCCGCGCAAAATTATACCTTAATGACAGTTGGAGATGGCCTGGTCAGCCAGCTTCCTGCGCTCGTTATCTCCACTGCGGCCGGTATTGTTGTTAGTCGAGCTGGTTCTGAATCAAATTTGGGGGCAGAGATTAGTTCTCAAATCTTATTCCAGCCGCGTGCTATTGCCATCGCCGGGGCAGTCCTTTTCGGATTCGGCCTGGTTCCAGGACTACCGACCGTTCCATTTATCTTACTATCAATTATGGCTGGAGGTGTGGCCTATGCGGCTTTTCAGGCGAAGAAAGCAGCATCAGAGGAAGAAAAGACCCAAGAAGCGGATAAGGAAAAAGCGAGGCCTCCTGAAAAATTCGAGCTCCTTTCTCCTCTAGACATTTTGTCGTTAGAAGTGGGATATAGCCTTATCCCTTTAGTAGACGTAAAACAAGACGGAGTTCTTTTGGACCGCATTAAGTCAATAAGGCGCCAGGTCGCTCTGGAAGTTGGAATTATTGTACCACCAATACACATCCAGGACAACTTTCACCTACAGCCTGGTGAATACACAATCCTGCTTAAAGGAAATGAAGTGGGCAGGGGGGAACTGAGGGTAAACCACCATCTTGCCATGAATCCCGGGACAACTGACGAAAAGATTGAGGGCGTGCCGACAAAGGAACCGACCTATGGTCTACCTGCCTTCTGGATCAAGAAAGAATTGAAAGAAAAGGCCATTGATAAAGGGTATACAGTGGTTGACCCTTCTACTGTATTGGTAACACACCTCTCAGAGGTAGTTAGAAGACATGCCAATGAACTTCTGGGAAGGCAGGAGGTACAACAACTTTTGGATAACCTTAAAGAATCACATCCAAAGGTGGTAGACGAACTTGTCCCCAATTTACTTCCCCTCGGTGGTGTCGTGAAGGTGCTCCAAAATTTATTGAGAGAACAGATTCCTATTCGTGATCTGCTTACTATTTTGGAGACATTGGCAGACTGGGCTTCAATGACAAAGGACATAGACACACTGACAGAGTATGTACGACAAGCCCTGGCAAGAACTATAACAAAGCTCTATCAAACTCCTGAAGGAAAATTACCTGTAATAACGCTTGATCAGAGTGTTGAAAAAGTCATATCTGCTGCGATCCAGCAAACAGAACATGGAAGCTTTCTCGCTATGGAACCCAATATGGTTCAGAACATCATGGATTCAATAACACAAAAGCTGGAAAAGTCCTCGTCTCTGGGTTACCAGATAGTTGTCCTATGTTCAGCCGCAGTTCGATCTCATTTTAAGAGGCTCGTGGAGGGATTTATTCCAGGCTTAACCGTCCTCTCATATAATGAAATTTTAAATAATATTGATATTCAATCCTTAGGCACGGTGGGGCTTTCCAATGCAAATTAAAAGATTTGAAGCCCAGAATATGACGGAGGCCTTAAAACAAATCAAACAAGAATTTGGGCCTGATGCTGTAATCCTTTCGGCCAAAAGCATGAAAAAAGAGAGGGGATTAATTGGGTCATTGAGAAAACCCAGTGTAGAGGTAACAGCAGCAATAGATGCATACTACCCAGAAGACACAAAAGAATATTCTTTATATAAGACAGGCGAGCTTGATGGATATCGATCCATTATGTCTGGTCTAAATAGTGTGGCGCCCAAAAGGGGCCTAAGCAATACATTTCGTGGTGGAATAAAGTCGCTGAGAAACAGACGAAACGGTGTTGTTAAAAAAACATTTAGTTCTCCTAACAATACCAAAAAGTTGTTCACATTCTATCAGCAGATGTTGTTCCATGGGATAATAGAGGATTTAGCTTGGGAGCTAATAGGAGAACTGAATAAAATTGTTACCCCACAAGTATTCATTGAAAAAAAGGAGATTATGTCATGCTTGGCCTCTATCCTTAGAGAAATGGGCATAAGCACCAAGAAAATAAAGATACAGCATGGAATACAGAAGATAGTAGCCCTTTTAGGTCCAAGTGGAGTCGGAAAGACGACAACGCTTGCTAAATTGGCTGCCGCCTCACACTCAATGCAGAAGAAAAAGCGAATGGCCTTGATCACATTGGATAATTATCGCGTCGCGGCCATAGAGCAAGTTAAGGTTTACGCGAGGATTATTGGGATTCCTATTGAAGTCGCTTCAAGTAACAAGGAACTTAAGAGGGCACTTAAGAAGCTAAAGGACTATGATTTTATTTTAATCGATACGCCAGGATTATGTCAAAACGATGGATATCGTATAAAGTGGCTAAAAGGTCTTTTTGACAGAATACACCCCCCTGTTGAAACACATCTCCTCTTGAGCGCCAGCACAAAGGATAAGGATCTTAGAGATATATTAGAAAGAGTCAAAATAATCCCGATTAGCAGACTAATATTCACGAAACTAGATGAAAGTAGCACTTATGGCAACATACTTAATCAATTAGCCAGGACTAAAATACCAGCATCATATTTTACTAATGGGCAACAGGTTCCCGAAAATATTGCGCCGGCATCCATAAACAAACTTCTCGGCTTAATTTTTGGCATTAAAAAAGATAAAGAATTTTGGTCTGGCATTCCTGACACAATAGAAGACAATACGCTCGCTTTTGAAAAAATGTTGAATGAATTAACCACTAAACAGCAAGGCGGAAACCTTCAGGTTATCTAACTCTGTAGGCTCAATCTTTCCCGGTTTGGTTGGAGTTGATTGAAGGAGCCTGATAAATAATGGAGCAGGAAATGTCCTCCAGTAAGGTGATAAGTATAAAAACAAGGATTTCTGATAGAAATCACACTTCATCCCAAAAGAACGTCAGGGATGAGAAACCCAACATGCGTGTAATTGCAATAACAAGCGGTAAGGGAGGGGTTGGCAAAACTAATATTGTCGCAAATCTCGGTTATGCCCTGAGCCGGCTAGGCAAGAGGGTTCTCGTTTTGGACGCTGATCTGGGGTTAGGCAATTTGGATATCTTGCTTGGTTTGGCTCCAAAATATAATCTGTCGCATGTCCTTATGGGAGGAAAAAGCATTGCTGAAATTACAGTAGAAGGGCCTGGAAATATCAAGATACTTCCTGCCTCTTCAGGTATTCAAGAACTAACCGAGCTAAGCAATGAACAAAAAATTCAGATCCTAAATAAGCTTAACCTGTTGAGTGACCCTGTCGACATTCTCCTAATTGATACGGCTGCAGGTATTTCTTCAAACGTAATGTATTTCAATACCACTGCTCAAGAGATAATGGTCGTTGTATCTCCTGAGCCCACCTCTATTACAGATGCCTATGCACTAATGAAAGTACTATCCGTGAAATATTTGGAAAAGCATTTTAAATTGCTGGTAAATTTGGCCTCCAGTGTCGATGAAGCAGAGGATGTCTTCAGGCAGTTGAGCCTGGTTGCCGATAGGTTCTTAGATATATCTATCGAATATATAGGCCATATCTTTTCTGATGAAAATATTACTAAATGCGTAAGGATTCAAAAAGTCATAAGCCAGATATACCCTGATAGCCAGGCAAGTAAATGTTTTATTTCCTTGGCTGAGAAGATCTGTCAATCGGTTCCCCCCACATTTCCAAAAGGGGATAGCAATTTTTTCTGGAAGAATCTCTTACAGAAGAAATTTGAGTAGATATTAGAATGCGCTTGTATTGGAGAATTGATCTACCATGGAGTTAGCCGAAAACCATCTCTCAAGGAATCAGATAATTTCTGAATATCTTCCCTATGTGAAGGGCATTGTTTTCAGGATTGCAAGCCATCTTCCTTCCAATGCAGTAGAAATTGACGATTTAATAAGTGCAGGTATCATTGGTCTAATTGGAGCTATAGAGGGCTATGACCCTTCAAGAAGCAATAAATTCCTAACTTATGCTGTCTTTCGAATTAAGGGCGCAGTGATGAGTGAGTTGCGATCTAGGGACTTCCTCTCCAGAGCGTGCAGGAGTAAAGTTCGTGAGCTGGAAAACACCTATCTATATCTCGAACAAAAATTAGGCAGGAAAGCCACCGACGAAGAGGCTGCTATGGAGTTGGGGCTGGATCTTGATGAGTTTTATCAAATTAGCAAAATGTCTAGCATCTCTTTCGTCAGCCTGGAGGATATTGGCTATACTTCAAAAAAGGAAAAAGAAAAGATCATGAATTATTTGGTCAACGGCGACAAGGGAGATGCATTGACATTGACTAGGCTGAAAGAAATAGAGACGGTGATTGCCAAAGCCATTGATGAATTACCAGCAAAGGTCAAGTTGGTTGTTTCGTTGTACTATTGGGATGAATTGACGATGAGGGAAATTGGAGAGGTACTAGATTTAACGGAATCGCGGGTTTCACAAATTCATTCTCAGGCCATTATTCATCTGAGGGGAAGGCTTAAGAAGGCGGGAGTTGTTGAAGATTAGATACTACTAAAGGGCCCCTGGTATTAGATGTAACAAAAAATTTATGGTTGATCCTTTTGATTGATAAGTAAGGTGTAGATATGCAAGAAATATTTTCTTCATCTCCCATTTCCTATTCTGGAAAGGTAAAAAATGTTACGCGATCTCCTATGAATACACGTCAAAGGCGATTCACCAAGGAAATACTTGAACAAGAAAAAAGGAACAAAAAGGAAAAGGATGAGAAGAGGGACTTTGAACAATCGGGCATAGATAACGAGGTCAATGAAAGGGATGAAAATGATAAAAAACCCGGCAGCGGCAAGGAAAAAATCAGCAATTCACAGGGGCGCTTAGTTGATATAGTTATATAGCAAATAGGCAGCCAAGAAAAAGGAGAGATAAATGGAATATTTACCAATAGACTTTTGTGAAACGGTGGGAGACATTGTTGCGTTTTTCCTTTGTGTTGTTGTAATTTTGTTCATGATAAGAAACAGAACAAACAAAAACAGGAATGATCTGGCAGAAAGGGCTGATGGTCATTTTGGAAATCTAAACGATGTTCTTACGCAATTGGTTCGACAATCCGAAATGGCATTTGCCACTATCTCCGACACCATCAAGATGGAACGAGTTCTTTTGAGAGAATTGATCCAGAAAGGAGAGATAAGAAAGAGAGCCCAAATTTCCAGAAATATGTGTATTGCGGATTCAGCGGACAATCAATACAGGGAAATTGTAAGATTGGCAAATTTGGGCCTGAGCGTTAATGAAATCTCCAAGAGAGTAAAGACCTCTGAAGGTGAAATTGAACTTATCACAAAGCTTAGAAAAGGGTCTTCGGTGCCACTGAAAAAAGCCCGGCCAGCAATTCGCGCTTTGTCTCGACTAAATGTGAAACGCTTCCGCTTAGGTTTGTAGGCAAAAAGGTTATGATAGGGCAAAAATTTCCTATCTAGGGAGCAAGCGAAAATCATGAACCAGGAACATGCCCTTAACATATTGTGATAACAAGAATAATTACATAAAGCAGGTCTCTATTTGTGGTATGCGTCTTGCAAAGCGATTATTCATAATAATCTATATTTGAATGCCATGATGTACTGATGTTTATTACATGTAAGCCTAAGGTGTAATGGAGATAGAAAAATGAATGAAGCGATATATTCGGCCACTTCTGGGGCTCTTGTCAACCAAATGAGATTAGAAATACTGAGCAATAATCTTTCGAACATAAATACCGTAGGTTTTAAGGAAGACAGATCTTCTTTTAAGTCCTATCTTCCCGGCTTTCAAGATGTCTTTGGAGGAGGGCCCAAGGAGGTCTTTAAATCAAAAGATATAACTAATTTCCAGGTGGCGTTTGAGGGAACAAAAACAGACTTGTCACCTGGGGAACTGAAATATACTGGAAATAGTCTTGACATGGCCTTAGATGGAAAAGGTTTCTTCTCCGTGAAAACAACCGATGGAATCCAGTACACAAGAAAAGGAGACTTTACCCTTAATGATGAAGGTTTCTTGGTCACTCAGGAAGGCCTGCCTGTCTTGGGTGAAGGAGGCAAAATAAAAATTAGTGGACAGGAGATTAGCGTTGATTCTGAAGGGAATCTTTCAGTGGACGGGACGCGGTTAGATGCATTGAAGATCGTTGATTTTCCCAAACCTAATAGCCTCAGAAAGGTAGGCAACACATTATTTGTCCCTGTAAACCATACGATTACTGGCAATCGTGCCAAAGATGTTAAGGTCCAAGAAGGTTTTATTGAGCTTTCCAATGTGAATGCCATAAGGCTAATGACAGAGATGATAGAATTGCTTAGGGGGTATGAGTCATACCAAAAAGTCATTCGTTCTATAGATAGTGTTACCTCCACCGCAATCAATGAAGTTGGAAAGGTGGAATGAAATTGGTTAAAAATTACTAATTGGGAGGTCGATATGTTAAGGACATTATGGATAGCTGCATCTGGAATGCAGGCCCAGACATTAAATATCGATGTTATTTCAAATAATCTGGCCAACGTGAACACATCCGGTTTCAAGAGGAGCAGGGCCGATTTCCAGGATCTATTATATGAAACAATTCGTCCGGCCGGGGTAGCTTCGTCTGCAGGAACACAGGTTCCTACAGGGATCCAGTTGGGTGAAGGAACAAGGCCGGTTGCCACCCAAAAGATTTTCCTCCAAGGCGATTACCAACACACTGATGGAGACCTGGACATGGCAATTGAGGGCGATGGATTCTTTCAGATCATGCAGCCTAATGGAGAAGTCGCCTATAGCAGGGCTGGTGCGTTCAAGCTGGACAGTTATGGGCGGATTGTCACTCCTGATGGGTTCTTTATGGAACCAGAGATCTCTGTGCCTTCCGACACTACCAAGATATCAATCGGAACAGACGGGACGGTATCGGTGTTACGGGCCGGAGAGACAGAGGCCAGCGAGGTAGGGACAATCCAACTCACCAAGTTTACAAATCCCGCCGGGCTAAAAAGTATTGGTCGCAATCTCTACCTATCAACATCAGCTTCAGGTGATGCTATCACCGGTACCGCTGGGGAAGATGGATTTGGTACTATTGCCCAGGGATATCTGGAGATGTCAAATGTAAAAGTGGTTGAAGAGATGGTAAATATGATAGTTGCCCAAAGGGCCTATGAAATTAATAGCAAGGCAATTCAGACAGCAGATCAAATGCTTCAAATGGCCAACAATATTAAGCGGTAACCAGTGAAAATGAATTATTTACAACATACCCAGGACCAGGCTTCTAATCTTTTCACGAGACTTATACCTTGCCTCTTACTCCCTCTTTTTCTACTAGGCTGGTCGACATACCTATCTGCGCATGAGATTACAACCATAAGGGTCGCAAAAAAGGCAGAGATTGATGAAGACAATATACTGTTAGGAAAAATAGCCACGATTAATGGCAAAGACGTCAGCCTGACTAAAAGACTGGGATCTATTGTCATTGGAAAGGCACCCTTAGCTGGTCAGTCTCGGCGGATAAACGAAGACTATATTAACATACGCCTGAAACAAAACAGGATTGATTTGTCTCTAATTGATCTGCAGGGCCCAAAGATTATAGAGGTTTTTCGGGGCAGCATCGAAATACCCAAAAAAAGCATACAAAGACTCGTCCTTGATTGCATATATCAAAAAATTCCGTGGGAGAAAAAAAGGGTAAAGGTCAAAAACATACGAGTAGATCGCGATGTTACTCTCCCCAAAGGGAAAATTACCTTCAGCATTATTCCCCCAAGGAATACCAATTATGTGGGGACGATACCTTTTTCAGTCGTCTTTAATGTAAATGGGCGCTTCAGCAAAAAGGTATGGGCCACAGCCACCATAGAGGTGCTAACAGAAGTTGTTATTACTAAAAGGCCAATAAAAAGATACCAACTAATAACCGAAAATGACATTTGTTTGAAAAAAGAGAATCTGACAAGATTACCATCGAGTATTATTACCAATATTGAAGAGGTCCTGGGAAAAAGGACCAAAAGGAAAATTAATGCCAATGAGATTTTAAGACCCGATTTCATTGAACTCCCACCCTTGGTCAAGCGAGGAGACGTGGTATCGATTGTCGCTGAATCGGACTTTCTAAGGATAACTGCCCTGGGGGAGGTCAAGGGGAAAGGAAGAAAAGGCGATAGGGTTAGGGTCATGAATCTTGATTCCAAAAAGAATATATACGCGCACGTTCTGGATTCTAACACAGTCAAGGTTGATTCCTGGTAACAGTTTAGCTCTATGAAACAATGATTGGTAGGGTGTATAGCTAAGTGGTTATAATTTTTGAAAGAGGGAAATCAAAAAATGTTTTTTAAAAACAGACTTCTACCTGCTGGTACGATATGGGGACTGGTTCCGTTCCTTGTCTTTTCGGCCATTTTTGGCTGTGCCGGAGTTTTAAAAAAGACAAAACCGGCAAAGGAAAAGATACCTTACAAAGCCATGCAAAGGCCTCAAGTAATGCATGAAGAGGGTTCACTCTGGGAAGACAATGGCCCTTTAAGTGATCTGTTCATAGATACAAAGGCAAAAAATGTGGGAGATGTAGTTACTATCAAGATACTTGAATCTGCCAGCGCTTCAAATAATGCCGCTACAAAAACCGGCAGGAAATCATCTGTTTCTGGCGCTATAGAAAATTTCTTGGGCTATGAGAGGCAGTTTTCGACTCCTAAGCATCAGCTTAACCCTTTTGGCAGCATCAAAGGAGGGCTGCAGACCGACTTCGACGGATCGGGCTCAACCAAGAGAAGCGGGGACCTGAGCGCATATATTACTGCAAGGGTTACTGAGGTCTTACCCAATGGCAACCTTCGGCTTGAAGGCTCCAGGGAAGTAACAGTCAACAACGAAAAACAGTTGATAACACTATCCGGGATTGTTCGGCCGAGGGATATTTCTCCTGATAATGTTGTCCTATCGACTTATATATCTGATGCACAAATTCGTTATAGCGGGAGAGGTATTTTAGATGATCGTCAGCACCCAGGGTGGCTGGCAAATATACTTAATATAGTCTGGCCGCTTTAGAAACAAATGAACGAACAGCTCAAAGGTTGATAGTATGTTCAGATGTAAACTAGTAATATTTCTTTTACTGGCAGGTGTCTTGATCTTAATGTCTGGTTTCGCCCATGCCGTCCGGATTAAGGATATCGCAGACATCCAAGGGGTACGCCAAAATCAGTTGATCGGGTACGGCCTGGTGATGGGCCTGGACGGAACTGGTGACGGGAAAAAATCGCAATTCACTATCCAGTCCATGGCAAGCATGTTGGAAAAAATGGGTGTCACTGTTGACCCAAAAGATATAGATGTTAAGAACGTTGCCGCTGTCATGGTAACTGCTGACTTACCCCCGTTTGCGAGAGCTGGCAGCAGAATAGACGCACTCGTTAGCTCAATCGGCGACGCAGAAAATCTTCAAGGTGGAACCTTGCTTTTGACCCCTCTAAAGGCCGCAGACGGGAGAGTTTTTGCCGTTGCTCAGGGCCCTATCAGCACAGGAGGTTTCTCTGCGGGGGGTGCAGGTGCTGGTGTCCAAAAGAACTTTCCCACAGTAGGGAGGGTTGTAGGCGGGGCGTTGATTGAAAAAGAGATAACCTCTGACTTTGCGCAAAAAAAGACATTATCCTTGACCTTGCACAACCCTGATTTCACGACAGCCTTTAGGGTGTCGCAGGCGATCAATTCAGCATTATATGATCACCTGGCCGAGGCTTCAGACGCTGGCAGTATAGACGTACAAGTCCCCAAAAGATACACGGGTAACATTGTAGAATTAGTAACCATGATAGAGGGGTTGTCCGTCATGCCGGATAATGCAGCCAAAGTCGTAATTAATGAACGAACTGGAACCGTAGTAATGGGAGAAAACGTCAGAATATTAACTATTGCTATTGCCCACGGAAACCTAAGTGTTCAAATCAAGGAAAGCGCGAATGTTTCCCAACCTCTCCCCCTGTCAAAGGGCGAGACCATCGTGAGCCCGGATACGAATGTCTCGATAAAAGAAGGTAATAGTAAGCTTTTTATTATGGACCGGGGGGTGAGTATCGGTGAAGTAGTGAGGGCATTAAATGCATTGGGAGTATCTCCGCGTGACCTGATTGCCATCTTCCAGGCCATTAAGGCGTCAGGGGCGTTGCAGGCACAATTGGAGATAATATGATGTCAAACTTGATTTCTCCACCGACAATACCCTGGCAAATAATGAATGTAACGCCTGGTATGAAAGGGGCACAAGATAAGGAAGGCCCACAACTCAAAGAGGCGTGCTCTGAACTAGAGTCTCTTTTTGTTTATTATCTCTTAAAGGAAATGCGGGCCACCATACCTAAATCAGGGTTCATTAGCGGTGGCAGGGCCGAAGAGGTCTACAACTCTATGTTGGATATTCAATTGGCGAAGGAGATCTCTATTAAGCGAGGAATAGGTATTTCTTCGCTGGTTTTTAACCAACTCGGACGCAAACCGGATACTGCGAGGTAAAAAGGAGTTTGGATGTGCCCTATAAATATCAGCAATATCAATAAGTTATAATATTTTAGTGAAGGTTGATTAAAGTTTTTGGCATTATTGCCGATAAAATACTTATAGATTCTGACTAATTTGGGATTACAAGTAGTCTTTAAAACAGTAATTCTTATAATCAGTCGAAAAAAAAGGAGGCTCTCAAGATGGAGATCAATGGGAAAAGTCCTTCTATTGTCTTAGACTCCTACCTAAAAAACGTAAAGGACAAAAAAAAGATAGCCCCATCATCCGGACAGGGATCTAATGAAGTTATAAAAGGAGACAGGGTCGACTTATCACAGAGGGTTAGGGAGATACAGGAGGCAAAAGGTCTCCTGGATTCGCTCCCTGATACCCGGCAGGAGAAGGTGGCCGAGATAAAGAAGCGAATAGAGAATGGAACCTATAAGATTGAAGGACAAAAGATCGCCTTCAGCATGGTAAAGGAGGCCCTTCTTTATGAGCTCCTATAAGTTCCTAGATCCAATGAATAAACAAAAAGGACTATAAGGTATACGGACAAATCGGGTGATTAATGGATCTGTTGTTGGAAAAACTCATAGGGCTACTTGAAGAAGAAACCTCTCTTTACGGGTATATTGTTAGTGTTCTCCAGCAAGAGAAAAAGGCGATTGTTGCATCGGAACTTGAGGCCTTGAATGAAACCGCCAAAAAGAAGGAGAGCCTTCTTCTTAAAATTCGAATACTGGACGAAGAGAGGACAAAAATTTTGGAAAAACTGGGAGGTTTTCTAGGATATCCTTCCAATGACATGACCCTAAGAAAAATATCTCAACTGGTAGAAAAACCGCATTCCATCCGACTGAACAATTGTTACTCAAATCTCTTGGCACTAACGCAGACAATCCAGGACCTTAATCGCGGCAATAAGGCGTTAATCGTTCATTCCCTTGAAATTGTCAGAGACTCATTGAGTATACTTACTAATCTATTGCCTTCCAACCCGCTTTATTACCAGACAGGTGAAATTAAAATGGCTGAACAGAGCGGCAAAATCCTATCTGGCAGAATCTAGCTGTGCGAACCTCTCTGGTGGAAGGACATACAAAGAGATGGTAAAGTGCGGAAGGCAACAAAAAGAACAGGTCATTAACTATGCCGGATATCTATGGAATACTTGATGTAGCCAGAAGGGCACTTCTCACTCAGCAAAGGGCAATTGATGTCACAGGTCAAAATATTGCCAATGTGAATACGCCCGGCTATTCGCGCCAGACGGTAAATATGGAGACATGTGAGCCCATCTCATTTCTCCCCGGCCAGATAGGAACCGGCGTAAGGGCTGCCGAAATAAGGAGAATATATGACCGTTTTTTGGGGACACAGATCAATACCGAAAATCAGAACTCAGGAAGATGGGAGGCACAAAAAAGCTCCCTTGAGAGAGTGGAAATCATCTTTGATGAATCATCAGGGTATGGCCTCAACCAGGCCATGAGTGAGTTTTGGAATGCCTGGCAGGATTTGGCCAACAACCCGACAGGCCATACTGAGAGAGTGACACTTTTGTCTAAAAGCGAAACCATGGCAGATACATTCAACAAGACATACTCTGACCTGCAGCAAATTCAAAAAGATTCAGACAGTAATATAACAGGCGCCATTGACGAGATCAACCCTATTGCTCAACAGATTGCGGACCTCAATCAAAAAATAAGTGAGGTCGAAGTCAACGGCGAACATGCTAATGACTATAGGGACAAACGAGATCTCTTACTCAAGCAGTTATCTTCACTAATCGATATTAGCAGCTTTGAAGATGATGACGGCAAAGTTACCGTTCTTGTGGGTAAAGGAAAGGCGCTGGTGGAAAATAATTCTTCTTGGAATTTGTCAACCCAGACCAACGCCTCTGGTCTTCATGATATTGTCTGGGAAGATTCCGATGGAAATACCGTCGACATCACTAGCGATATATCTGCTGGAAAGATAAAGGGATGGCTGGAGGTAAGGGACACTACTGTTCCTGATTACCTTAGCAGACTTGATACACTGGCGGGTGCAATAATAAGTCAGGTGAACACACTCCACTCAAGCGGCTATGGATTGGATGGATCTACGGGAAACGACTTTTTTAGCGGGTCATCGGCATCTGACATAGCGGTCGACTCGAACATTGTCAGCGATGTCAATACTATTGCCGCCGCTGGCAGTTCAGGCGGTGTACCGGGAGATAACAGCAATGCTATAGCCATTGCCGACTTGCAAAATCAGCTTTTGATGAGTAGTAATACCGCAACCTTTGACGATTACTATAATTCACTCGTCAGTGACGTAGGTGTTGCAGTGCAGGAAGCCACTACAACTTTTGATCATCAATCTTTAATGGTGACCCAACTTGACAATTACAGACAATCCGTTTCAGGGGTTAATCTTGATGAGGAGATGGTTAACCTCATCAAATATCAACATGCATATGAAGCCGCAGCGAAATTGATAAGCACCTTGGATAATATGATGAATTATCTTATGGATACGATTTAATTACTCAAGTCCTTAATACAATACCAAGCCGTTTGGCTGATTTTGGAGCTACCAATGCGTGTAACCAATAAACAGATGACGGATTTTATCATTAATAATCTCTCTAAACAAAATGAGGCGTTACAGAGGCTTCAAATTATAGTTTCTTCCGGCAAGCGAATAAACAAGCCCTCCGATGATCCCATAGGTATGGCAAAGGTGCTTGATTATCGAAAGACTATTTCATCAGTAGATCAATACCGCAGAAATATTGTTCAGGGAAAAACGTGGCTCAATGTCACTGAGACGGCCTTGGGAGAAATCCAGGCCCTACTCAATCAGGCGAAAAACATTGCGGTCGATCAATCTTCCGGAGAACTAGACACTAGATCGGAAGCGGCTGAAGAGGTGAAGCATATATATGATCAGGTACTGCAGTTAGCAAACACCAAGTCTGGAAATAGCTATTTATTTGCAGGGCATGATACTCAAACCGCTCCATTTTCCCGGGACAGCAGTTATAATGCGACCTACAGTGGGGACAGCGGTGATATACAAATCATTGTAGGAGAAAATGTTAAAGTAACCATCAATGCTGACGGGAATGAAAGCTTTACTGGTTCAGGGCTTACAAACGGAGTAAGCATTTTTGATACTTTGAGGGACTTGATCATTGGGCTGGAAAATTCTGATACTCAAGCCGGAACGACTCAAATTTCCAATCAGATAGCCTCGTTACAAGATGGCGCCGATCAAATACAAAACGCTAGGGCTGGAAGGGCCGCAGCATTCACACGATTAGATACAACAGATAACCAATTGGCCAAATTCAAACTTAATGTTGAGAATATGCTCTCAGGCACAGAAGGCGCAGATATTGAAAAGGCAATTGTCGAGCTAAATGCCCAGCAAACCGCCTATCAGACTTCTTTGGCCACAGCGGCCCGCATACTCCAACCAAGCCTCATCCAGTTTCTCGGCTAATATGAATAAAAAGTATTTGATTATTATGCTTTCAACACTTTTCTCCTTTGTTGCAGTTACAGTTGTGCACTGCCTGGACGGTAAAGACATCATCGCTCTAAAGAAGGCCGGAATAAGTGATGAAACTATTCATTCAATGATAAAGGAGAAAACTAAAGAGACTTGTGCGTTTAGTGTCCAGGAAATCATAGACCTCAAAAAGGCTGGTTTGAGTGACAAGACCATCCAACTCTTGATAAATGATGCCTCATTTATGAGGGATACAGAACCTATAGTCTATGGGAATGACATCAGGCCGATCAAGTTCACCACTGCAAATGACATAATTAAGCTCAAAAAAGCTGGGGTGAGTGATGAAACAATCCGGGCAATAGTAATTTTTGCATCTGGAGATGTAAATGATGTAGAGCGTGAAAAGGCCTGGGAGATGCTCAATAATATGGGCATAATGATAGATATGCGGAAATAGAATGGTTGACTGCCATAAGTGCGAATTCTATTACGTCACTTGGGATAGGTCTTTCCCACATGGATGTCGGCGGATCGGATTCAAAAGTCGGCAATTGCCTGGCATAGTGGTTCGTAATAGTACCCCCGGGGTGGATTGTCTCTCATTCAAAGAGAAAAAAATTCATCTAAATACGCATCCAATGACCTCTCATATTCCAAGATAGGCCTCACGTATCTCGTGTGACGCCTCTATGTCCTTTGGGCATCCCTCTGATTTTATCCTGCCTTCGTGCATTATATAGACATATTTCGCAGCATCTAATGAAGCGTCCGCATTTTGTTCCACAAGGAGAATAGTCAGACCTATCTCTTCATTCAGTTTCTGAATAGTCTCAAAGACTTCGTGCACATTTTGCTTTTAGCAGTCCCGTTGGGCGAATTAGTAATATTAATAACAAGATCGTAAATGACAGAAACCTCGTCAGAGCAAATGCCTCAGCCCCTGGAATCAGGGCAAATAGAGTGTAGGACCCGTTCCTGTTAACAAGTCATTCTGATTGCGCCAAGAATTTGAACTACCTAGGCGTTGGATAAATATATTTTGCTGAGGCAATGTCCTTTGGCCAGACGGTCTCCAGCCTGCCATTTTGCCACTGAACGAGCAGGGTGGGAAGTTTATTCTGTTGAGTCTTCTTCCCATAAGATTCAAATTTTACAGGTCCGAATGGCGTCATTATGTCGGTATCAACTAAGGCGTCCCGCACATCTTCACGCGTAAGGGCCTTTGCCCTTCTCATTGCGTCCGCTATCACATACATCGCCGAATAGGCCTCGGCGCCATGATATTCTGGGATCGAACCGTATTCGGCCACAAATTTGTCACAATAATCCCTAGCGCCAGGGTAGGGGGCCGACGGGGCCCATAGGGTAGGGGAGTAGACATATTCCGAGGCCTCCTCCGCATTCTTTTGGAACGCCGGCAAGGTGAAGGCAGCGGATTGACCAATAAAGAGTTTGGGGATCAGGCCCAGTTCTTTTGCCTGCCTCATAAGCAATGACGCATCCAGTTCATTAGATATCATGTATATAAGGTCTGGCCTTTTGCCCTTTATCCTAATGAGCAGGGGTCTAAAATCAACGTCACCCGCACTATAACTCGCTTTCATCTCCACCCTGAGACCCAATTTTTTGCACAGCCTCAAAAATTTCCTTGATGCATACTGACTAAGGGTGCCCTTACTGAGAATTACAACGGTCCTTACATTGGTCACTTCAGTGAGGAATGACGCAAGGGCCTTCTGATATTCACTCACAGGCGGATTGAGCCTGAAGATATTTTTGCATCTCAATTCCGTAATTTTGTCTGCTGAAGCGGTATTAATCAAGAAGGGCACATCGAATTGGCTGGCCAACCCCGCTGCATCAAGGGTTGCAGAACTGGAAACGCCACCACATATTACAAGGACATTGTCTTGAGAGATCAATTTTTCCATAACTGAATGTGCTATTTCCCTTTTTCCAGCGGTATCCTCAATTATCAATTCCAGGTTTTGCCCATCAATGCCGCCATTTCCATTAATCTCTTTGGCGGCCATCAAATATGATTTCTCCTCAATATGGCCTGCCGAAGCTAATTTCCCGCTCAGGGGAAGAATTACGCCCACCTTAACTTCTTGGCAGAGGGCAGGAGATACGATCACCCTTGAAAAATAGATCATGACAGCAGCAAAAAATAACAGCCGGCTAAGCTTTACCATAAAAAATTTCCTCCCTAAGAAAATGGCACCAATAATAGACAATATCTCTTTAAAAGGCAAAGTTTCCTTTAGAGGCGCGCTCAACCAAAAATAGAACATTTACAACAAAATCTGTTAAGTAGTAAAATTCAAGGTATCAATGCAAACCATTAGTAGATAGGAAAGACTATATGGACACAAAAAAAACAACAAAACTCTCCACCCATACTGTAAATATTACAGATATTGACTGCTCCCCTGGTCCTTACTGCATGAGCTTCGGATTTGATCTCAAGCCCCTAATCCGGTCAATAAACAAAATAGGCCTGATCAACAATCCTCTGGTGATAAGAAACGGGCAGGGAAAATTTACTATAATTTCCGGGTACAGAAGAATTATGGCCTTCAAGTCCCTAAAATCAGCCAAAGTACCTTGTAAAATACTCTTAGAATCTGGGCTTTCACCCTTAGAGTGCCTCCTTATAAATCTTTACGAAAACCTTGCAACAAGGAGACTAAACGAAATCGAAAAGGGAATGGTCTTAAATCGTCTGGCCCGATGGCTTCCAAAAGATGAGATATTGGACCATTACATGGGACTACTGGAACTACCATCTCATGAGCCAACCCTTGTTTTTTTTATAAGACTTGATCGTGAATTGAACGAGGAGATCAAGGAATGCCTTGTCAAGGATTACATTTCAAAAAGGTCTGTCGGCAAGCTCTTGGATATGGAACATGACTCGATGTTACGCGTGTTCCGATTATTATCCACATTAAACTTTAACTTTAATCAACAGAATCAACTCATTGAATATTTAACTGATTTATCATATATAAATGACACACAAATTCTCACACTATTAGATACATACCGCATCGAAAGGATATCTTCGGATCCAAAATTGAATAATCCCCAAAAGGCAAAAGCGATATTACGTTTTTTGAGGGCCAAACGTTATCCTTCTCTGGTTAATGCCGAAGAGACATTCAAGAAGAAAATTTCCAGTTTGAGGCTGCCTGAAGGGGTAATCATAGAGGCCCCCGAATATTTTGAGGCCTCACATTATTCTCTCAAAATCATTTATAAAGATGGGAAGGAATTAGCAGAAAAGATAGAAGACCTGGTCCACACAAAGGGCCTGACAGACCTGTGCGATCCATGGGAGAGGGGTGCTTGATGCCCAAGTTTAAAATAAAAAATGTCCTGGTGGAAGAAGGGGCCTCTGCCCATCCATTGACCAGCAAGATCCTTGACGCCTTACCAGATGTCCCTGTTGTACCGGCAATGGAAATCGATCCTATATCAGGCACCGAGCGATTGAACAGAGATAAACAAACCCTTTATCTTTTCTCTTACAAAGGTGAATTTCTTAAGCCGTGCCCGGGTACCAAAGAATATATCTGCTGTGGATACCAGATTTTAAATGTGGGCACAAATTGTCCATTAGACTGTAGTTACTGTATCCTGCAGTCCTATTTCAACCAGCCCTTTATAAGGGTCTTTGTCAACCTAAGGGAAAAACTTGATGCGATTTTACAAACTATAGACTGTAATCCCGACATAATTTTCAGGATAGGGACCGGGGAATTTACGGATAGCCTTGCTATCGATTCTATTACGCGATGGAGTGATATTCTTCTTCCTGAGTTCTCTGAGAGAAAAAATGTGGTCCTGGAGCTTAAAACAAAGACAGCAGAAATCAAAGGCCTCCTTAATTCAAGATATAGAGACCGTATTATTGTCTCATGGTCTCTGAATAGCCCCTTTATTGCGCACCGAGAGGAACACAGGGCCTCCGGTCTTGAGGCAAGACTGGAGGCAGCTCGGCAGTGTCAGTCTGAAGGCTTTACCTTAGGTTTCCACTTTGATCCACTAATTATTCATACAAAATGGAAAGAGGAATATATGAGGACCATCGACCTTATGGACAGGTATATTGATCCAAAGGGGATTATCTGGATAAGTTTAGGTGCGCTTCGATTTATGCCAGAGCTTAAGGCAATCATTAGGAGTCGCCATCCCGGCACTCGCGTCCTCGACGGTGAATTTATCAGGGGTCTAGATGGAAAGATGCGTTATTTCAAGCCATTAAGGATGGAGCTTTATTCTTTTATGAAAGAAAACCTCAAGAAATGGTACCAGGATACGTGCCTTTACCTGTGTATGGAGTCAGACGATGTCTGGCAAAAGAGCATGGGCTGGTCCCCAAGGCTCTCATCGGGGCTTTGTAGCTACCTCGATACCAGAGTTGTGAAAATTTTTGGATAGTAATAGTAGGAAATATCTGATATAAAGAGTCTCTGATACGCAAGGGTTCTAGAGGTCAAGGATTCAAGGATTCGAGTGGAGTGCTTAAGAATTACAAAGAAATGAAGTTCTGGAATGGGAAAGGGACCCGAAAAGTAAATTCGGCTTTTTACGAAGCCGTCAAATTTTGTCAATCAGAATGAGGAGGCAATCATGACATTGAGAGAAAGGGTAGATAAGGCCCTCCAAAAGGTAAGGCCTTCGTTACAGGCAGACGGAGGGGATGTCCAGCTCGTAGAAGTAGATGAAGAGGGCGTGGTCCGGGTAAAACTTGCCGGTGCCTGCGGAGGATGCCCCATGTCCCAGATGACCCTTAAGATGGGTATAGAAAAAATATTGAAACAGAATGTCCCTGAAGTAAAGGCTGTGGAATCTGTATAAGGAGTTCACATGAAAAAGAAGGCAGTTCTTGTTAGGACTGCCTTCTTTTCGTTCCAAGGATCCTGAAAAACTTATTTGTTCTTATGACGCATCTGCTTTTTTAGCTTCCTATACTTGTGTTTTCTTATTTTTTTTCTGCGCTTCTTGACAACACTACTCATTCAATAGGGCCTCCATGCCAAAGTTTCTGTGTTTTTACAACTTTGCTGGCAAACATGTCAACAGATATTTTGAGAATTATACGGTGGGGGGTGCCCGTTGAGTGGGGATTGGGGCAAAAAACGGCAAGGCTGATTAGTTTACATAATATATATTATCAGACTTTTTTTGTTCCTTTTTTCAGCTCTTTCTCCGCATAAAGGAATTGATCTGCCTCAGAGACAAAAGTCTCTGTAGTCATGTGGTCTGCAAATTCTGCATATCCCATGCTTGCACTCAGCTTGCAATCATCCTCAATCTCCTTTGTGATTCGCTTTGCGATACTCTTGCCGATATCTACATCTGCGTCTATAAGGATAACCGCAAATTCATCTCCTCCATATCTGTAACCGGAGTCAACACCATTCCGGATTTTTGCACTTATAATGCTTCCGACCTTTTCTAGAAGGCGATCTCCAGCCAAATGCCCGTATCTATCATTGTACTGCTTAAAATTATCCAAATCGATAAAGATCAACGCAAGCTGATGTTTTCCTCTTTTCGCGCGCGTGATCTCGTTATTTAGGTGGGTATAGAAATGTCTTTGATTATATAACCCCGTCAACGAATCAGTTATGGAGAGCTTGCTCAGCTCCTGTTTAATATTCCTCTCCATGATAGCCCTTCTTACCTTGGCCTCAAGTTCTTCAATACCAAAGGGCTTATTAATGAAATCTGTAGCTCCTGCGTTTACCACATCAATATACTTGTATTCCCTGGAATACCCTGTCATTGCAATGGTATACAGATGGGGATAATCCTTTTTTATCCTCCTGATCAATTGCAGACCATCCATCTCCGGCATCTTGATGTCAGCGAGCAAAAAGGTATAAGTCTTTTTCTTCAGCTCATGAATGGCTTCCTTGGCACTCCCTGCTGATTCGGCCTTAAACCCCAGCCCCCTCAGCATCTGTACAATTGGGCCCCTCACCGATGCTTCATCATCAACTACAAGTATAAATTCGTCTCTATATTCAATATCTTGTGCATCCATGATAATCATATGTCTCGCTTCGAATGAAATTCCTAAACGATTTTTAAGCAGGCTTACCCCGTAACGAGTTCACAAAGGCGCGATTAATATCAACTTTAACTAGCTGCCCTATCTCAATATGATCACAAGGTATATTTATTACCTTATTAGATCCTGTGCGGCCTGTCAACAGCCCCCCTTTCTTGCTCTCTCCGTCAACCAAAATTTCCACGGCCTTTCCCTCGAGGCCCTTATTTTTCATAAGTGTTATCTCTTTTTGTAGGGTCTGGAGGGTGCCCAGCCTGAAAGACTTTTCGGCCTCTTCCACCTTATTGTCCATCTTCTCTGCAGGTGTACCCTTTCTATCTGAATATTTAAAGGAAAAAAGGGCATCGAATTGAACCCTTTTGACAAGGTCCAGGGTCATCTCAAAATCTCTTTCAGTCTCTCCAGGAAAACCTACCATAACATCACTTGTAATTGCAATTTCGGGCCTTGTCTCTCTAAGTTTCCAAACGAGCTCAAAATAGTTCTCTCGTGTATACCCCCTCCTCATGCGTTTGAGAATTCTATTCGAGCCTGCCTGAAAAGGCAGGTGAATATGTGGGCAGAGTTTATCGAGATCTCCAAAGCAATGAATTAGCCCATCAGAGAGGTCCTTTGGATGCGATGTGGTGAACCTCAGCCTCAGAAGGCCCTCCATCTCGTTGAACTCTCTTAACAGGGAAGGAAAATCCCATTTTTTCCCCTCTTGCCAGAGATAGGAGTTTACATTCTGGCCGAGTAATGTGACCTCTTTTACCTTATCTGAGATCAGACCCTTCGCCTCTTTTATAATTTCGTAAGGGGAACGAGAAATCTCACGGCCACGAACAAAGGGAACAATACAATAACTGCAAAAATTATTGCACCCCTCCATGATTGAGATAAACCCTGTAACCCTTCCGGTGAAATACCCTTGGCAATGAATCTGGCGGAACGGCCAAGATTCCAGACCTGTAGCCACAACTCGTCCTCGTGCACTACCAACCTTCTCTAATATCTCATCAATCCTATGAAGCTCCCTCGGTCCTATAACAAGGTCTACATCCGGAAATCTTTTTATCAGGCTGGCCCCGTATTGTTGGGCGAGGCATCCGAGAACCCCAATTATTATACCTGGCCTCCTCTTTTTGATTCTTGACATCCGGCCGAGGAAACTAAAGGCCTTTTGTTCAGGCTTGGCCCTTACAGTACAGGTATTGACCAATATGAGATCCGCGGTCTCAGGGTCATAGGTAGAAGAAAGGCCTGAGTTGATTAAAGATTGGGCAAGACAATCAGAATCATACTCATTCATCTGGCAGCCCATGGTCTTGATAAAAAAATTTCCCTTAGACAACTATATGTTCCCCTTTGGGCCCTCCGCAATCTCAAGCCCTTCCTCATGTGATAATGAGTTCAGCAGTTCAGATACCAGGTCCTCACATCCAGGAGCGATGTGGATTTCGATATAGGCCATATCGGGGTCTATGGTACTGACAACGGCCATCCCATCATAAGATTCAACTGTTGATCTAATATAATTGATCTCTCTCCGATCGACGCGGAAGATTCGGCTAATGGTCCGCATTTTCCTTGTAAGTGGTCCCACCCCACATGAGCTTCGTGCGAAGTATCTTAAAGTAGCTGTGATCCGGTGGCATGAGGAGCTTAATTTTTTCTTCGGATTTGTAGATGACGACCTTGTCTCCGTAGTGCAAATCAAATCCCACTTGACCGTCAAATGTCAGGATCGCAGTTCCATCAATCTCTTTTCCCATCTTGATCTGAATAACATCCGTATCAGGCAGAATGATTGGGCGATTTGTCAGTGTAAACGGACAAATAGGCGTCAAGACAAAAGTTTCCATTGTCGGGTACAGAATCGGTCCGCCGGCGGATAAATTATAGGCAGTGGAACCTGTAGGCGTTGATATAATAAGCCCATCCGCCTTGAAAGTGGTCAAGAACTCCTTATTAATTGATACGTCAAGATCAATGATCCTTGCCAAGGTCCTTTTGTTGATCACCACATCGTTCAGGACCTGAAAGCGGCACACCTCTTTGTCCCCTCTCAGGACCTTCGTCTCGAGCATACTCCTTGTCTCCACCTCAATGCGCCCATTGATCATCATTTCGACTGCAGGATAGAGACGTTCAAATGGAATGCCGGTAAGAAAACCCAAGCCCCCCAGATTTACTCCAAGAATTGGAACACCATACTTTCCGACCCTGCGAGCAGCCCCAAGCAGTGTCCCATCACCGCCAAGTACAACCACCCAATTCGCGGTCTCGGGTATAACCGATGACTCGCCCCGGCCGGCAGCAAAGGTTTCTTTGACCTCCATCTCCTCAGAAAATACCGTGATACCCCTTTCCTTGAACCAAAGTTCAAGCTTCTTGGCCTCCAGCCTCGCCGGCTCGTGGAGGTGTTTATAGATAATCCCAACCGATGGGTTAGTCATTGAAAAAGGCCTCCGGTTTAATTAGGACTAAAAATGCACGTCTTTTGGGCGTGGTCAGGGTCATTGAGTCTGCCATAACTTTAGACACTTAAAATTTTAGACACTTTAGTCACTTATTACCTTACCTATAACAAACCACTCCTCTGTCATGTCAGAGGTGGTGTCCACCATAAGATGTACAATATTCAGCCTTGGATAAAGGGCCTTCAGGTCCACCAGATCCACTTCCTCAAATTTTTTGACATTATTTGTATAGGCCTGTTCTGTAAGCGCATTTGATTCATAATTCTCCTTGGTGCGCTCGGAGATCCGTCTCAGTGATACCTCTTTTTGACATCTGGTCTGCTGTATCACAAGTGTCATCCCGTGTGTGTCAGCCACCTCGGCGGCACGTTTCCTCAAGGCCTGAGTTACGAATGTGGCATCTAGAATGATCCCCTCCCCTTTTCCTGCCAGTTCATGGGCCATACCGAACATCTCATCATACACAAGCGTCCGCTTATTCATATTGGAGGCCACCTTCTCATCAAAGATATCTTCATTTTTCAGGACCTCAAGACGGATTATATCCGTTCTTAAAATCTTGTAGCCCTTCAAGGCCCCTATCACCTCTGTTGTTTCTGTCTTGTATGAAGCCGGAAGCCCGCAAGCGATCAAGACCGTTCTTGGGCCAAGTTCTTTTTTCATGAAATCTATAAAGGGCTCTTTCATAAGGCTACTCCTTTTGTTGCATTATATGTGGCCTTCATCCTTAACAGATTGCTTTAAAATATGGTGTCACCTAAATATAAGATCGAGCAAGCTCAAAATATCTCTTGGCAATTTGTACCGCTTCCTCTTTCTTGTCTTGCGAAATACTATCATCATCTACCTGAAAACCTATTACCTTTCCACGCACAAACGCGCGGTATACCTTATAAAAGGTGAGTAAGGAGTCTACATCCCCCTCATGTGCCAGGCTCCTATAAAAGTTCCATAAGACCTCTGAAAACTCCTCACCACCATGATACTCAAGATCCATCAAAAGAAAGGCAATGTCGGCCACGGTATCACTATAACGAAAACGGTCATTAAATTCTATACAATCGATTATAGAGATGTTTTCAGCTAGACAGATATGCTCCATGTGAAGATCCCCGTGACAGTCTCTGATCCTCCCTTCATTTATCCTTTCAAGAAACAACCCCTTATTTTTTTTAAAAAACTCATCTGTCCAATCCCTTAGCGCCTTGAAGTCTTCTTCATCTATAGTCATCCCAACATATTTTTGAACCTGGGAAAAATTTTCATCTGTGTTTATCTTAAACCTCTCAGGTAAACCAAACCGATCTATTTCGGGGGTCCTTAGGGTGTTCAAATGAAATTGAGCCAGAACCTCTGCGACCTTTTTCAGGTGATCTGCCGTTAGAAGGCCCTTTTTAAACACTGATTTCATCAGCCTGTCCTCAGGTATCCTTCTCATCTTGACAGCAAACTCCACGACCTCACCAGGGATTTCTCGCATGCTATGTCCCTCACCATCAAAGATGATGGGTATTGTACCTATATAGATATCCTTTGACAGCCGCCTGTTTAGTTTTACCTCCTGGTGACAGTAATGTCGTCGTTTTTCCAGGGTTGAAAAGTCCAAAAAGCCAAAGTTCACGGGCTTTTTGACCTTATAAACAAAGGCATCCGCCACTAAGACAATTGATATGTGTGTCTGAACAATAAAGACACCTTCTGTCTTATCGGGGAGTGATGCCGGATTTTGAAGATCATCGATCATTGAAGACATATCTATGCCCTATCATTTGAAAGGTCCAAATTGCTTGGCCACATAAGAAGGAACATCAACCGTTCCCATAATGATCGGTTGTTGATGACAGTCAGATCCACCGGTAATCATCAATCCCTCTTTTATGGCAAATTCCACATAGGCCGCGGCCGTATCCTGGTCATGCCTTGAATGCCAGCATTCAATGCCGTCTAAGAAAGGAAACATGGCGTCTTTAATAATGTGGTGTTGCTCTTCAATCGAGGCCGTTAAAGAGACAAGAGAGGTCCCATTAGGATCATTTGGATGCGCAAGCATCAATTTTCCGCCCGCGCCCCTGACCAATACAGAGGCCTCCTCTAAGGTGACGGGCATCTTGGGCACATTGCACTTGACCAGGTATCTATCAAAGGCCTCCTGTTTGGTGGCGACAATTCCCTTTTTCACCATGTAATTGGCGATGTGGGGCCTGCCAAAGGCACCGTCCACTGTTTCTTCAATCGCCTTCATGTCCTCTTGGGTAAATTTTTCAAGGTGCTCCCCGGCCAATTCTTGGTTGATATTCTCTAGGATCCTTTCTGCCCTAATCTTGCGGTATTGCCTTACCTGCTCAAGCTTTTGCCTAAGGGCATTGTTATTAAAATCATACTGATACCCCAATACATCCAAAGAAACCGGCTTCGAGTCCTTGTATCCAGGATGTGAAAAAGAGATGTTCAATTCCACACCGGTAATAAAATGAATGCCATATTGCATGGCAAGGGCCTCAGCCGATTCCTGGCATTCTATTGAATCATGGTCTGTAATGGCAATCAGGCCTATCTTTCTGCGATATGCCTCCTCAAAAATTTCGGATAGGGTCATCCTCCCATCAGAGCAGTCTCTTGAATGTATGTGTAAATCAGTTTTCATCGCCACAGATCAGTCCCTGGCCTATGTTCAATGCCTTATAGTTTGCCTCGAGTTTTGATTTAGGAAAAACATCCTCAAGAATAGACTTGATATCACTTATTCCAATCGGAAAATCTGCCAAACCACAAAGGGCGCCTAACATGATCATGTTGAGCATAATAGGCCCACCTAAGTCCACTGCTATTGGGGTCGCATCAAGCCAAAAAAGTCCGCCGCCTGATTCGGCCAGTGTGCTCCTGATCATTTCAGGATCAGGATACCCGGCATCGCCGGCAATTACATTGAGGGGATAAATGGGCCTTGAATTGACAATAAACATGGTTGCCTCGTTCCCATATTCCATCAGTATCCTGAGGGTTTCGAGTGGCTCAAGTCCCAGGATTATATCGGCCATATTGGGAGGGATGAGCGGCCCATAATTTTTCTCTCTGGAAAGTCGGACATGACTCATTACCGCGCCACCTCGCTGGGATAAGCCCAGTGTCTCCCCAACTGTCACCCTGAACCCCTTACTCACAGCCGTACGGCCCAAGATCTGAGAGGCCAAAACATTTCCCTGGCCACCTACACCAGTTATTATAAGATTTAGAGGCATAATTCCCTCATTAAGAAGCAGTTGAGTGGTTAAGTAGTTGAGTGGTCAACTACTCAACCATTTTACTATTTAACTGTCCTTGTGACTACTCACGTAGTCAGGCTGAAGCTGTTTAGGCTGAAGGCTGAAGGGGTCAGAAGAGCGCGATTGTGGCGCTTTGGCGAAGAAACAGCAGATTTTTGCATCAAACATGGATTTAAAATTGTGCAGTATTCCCATTTTTCCTTATCCCGCGTCCCGCGGGACCTTCAGTCTATCCACCTGGGTAGTTACCTGTCCTTTTCTAATGATGGCCCCCTGGGGACAGATATCCGCACAGATCCCGCATCCCACACAGATTACCTCATCCATACTCGCCTTTTTGAGCTTCTCATCCCAGATTAGTCCAGGACAACGGAAGATTCTCGTACAATACCTGCCACAACCGCATTCCTCTCCCAGGCATTTTTCCTGATCCACCTCCATCTTGAATGGAAACCCGCCTTCCCTTCCCTGCATCAAGGCACATTTGCGGTGCAGGACGAGCACCCTGGGCCCGGTCTTGTTCATAAGGCTATAAATCTTCTCCGCCGTCTTTTCCATCTCATAAGGATCGGCCTCTTGTACTTCAACGCCCAGGGAACGGCAGAGGGTTACCACATCGACCGGATCTGTTCTGTTACCCATTGCGGTTATGCCCGTGCCGGGATGTGGCTGAAAACCGGTCATAGCAGTCGCGCTATTGTCAAGAATCAGTAGCAGGACATCAGAATCATTAAATTTGGCATTAACCAAGGCGGGGAGACCTGCATGAAAAAAGGTGGAATCCCCACAGACAGTCACGACTGGCTGATCGAATCCAAACTTTCCAAGCTTCCCGTACCCGCATGCCAATCCTAACCCCGATCCCATAGCATGCACCGATTTTACTTGATTAAAGCCGGTTGGCCAAATTCCCATGGTATAACAACCAATATCACCGGAGACAAAGCCATTACGATTGTCCCACGCAAGGGCGGTCTTGATGGCATAATAGGAGGCGCGATGTGGACACCCAGGACAAAAACCAAATTCCCTCGGTGGCACAGAATCTTTAACCACCCCTGAGATCTTGTCCCTGTAAGCACCATTTCTCCAAGAAACATCAAACACCTCCCCAAGAAAATCAAGAAGAAGCCCTGGAGTTAGTTCACCACATACCGGGCTATGTCCAGAGGCCTTTCCAAAGTATTCCTTGACCCCTATCTTTTCCCCGAGATCCCCTGCAAAGGCCTTGATATTATCTTCCAAAAACGGCTCCACGTCTTCCGCAAAAAGAAACCTGTCACTGGCCTTCAGATATCTTTCTAACAGTCCTTTTGGCAGGGGCCAGGTGGTCCCCAACTTGAGGATGCCCACTTGATCACCAATGTCAAGAATCTCAACCGCCTCCCTGACATAATTCCAAGAACAGCCTGAAGAAACAACGAGCAACTCTGGATTGGCAGGGCCTTCATAGCGGTTGAAGGGTGAATCTTCAAAGAGTTTCCTTGCCTGAACCAGCTTTTCATGTCTCTTTTCATGCTTGGCTACTACAGGAAAGGTATGGAAGGGCGATGTGGTATCAAAATTGGGCCTTGTCTCAAAATCGGGAAGGTTGCTGACCAGCACGTTGGACCGGGTGTGGGAGAGCCGGGAGACACTTCTGATCATCACGACATTCTTGATGATTTCAGAAAGCTCAAACGCCCATCGGGTCATTTCGAGGGCCTCCTGTGGTGTGGCCGGTTCGAGCAAGGGGATATCCGCCAGGCACGCAAACATCCGAGCGTCCTCTTCGTTGGTGCTGGAAATCCCTGATGGGTCATCGCAGCTTATCAGGATTAATCCGCCTCTTGTCCCCGAAAGGGTGAGGTTTGTCAGAAAGTCAGAGGCCACATTGACACCGTTTTGCTTCATGCTCACCAGGGCGCGGCATCCTGCAAATGATGCCGCAGTCGCCGCCTCAAGGGCCACCTTTTCGTTTGTCGACCACTCGACGTAAATAGGGAGGTCCTTAGATGCATTAGCGAGGGTCTCAATGATTTCTGATGAAGGGTTGCCCGGATAACCCGCACAAAAAAGCACGCCAGCCTCCAGGGCACCACGGGCAATGGCCTCGTTTCCCTGCAACAATATCTCGACGCCGCCCGACCTTTGACTAATCATTCTTGTGCCCCATTTCCATACATATCTGCCCTGGCCTTGTTCCCTCTCTCCCTTTTGTTGAGGGCAGCCATCTTCAGGTGGCCAAAATTCTCCACAGGTAAATTCTCGCTCTCAAGCCAGTGCCCTTTAATGGCCTCATCCACAATTTTCATGCCAATATCCGTCCTGACTATTAATGTGTTCCATCCCTCACGCCCCTCCATCGCTCCCACAGAGAGATCGGCCCCTTCCGCCGTCATATCCTGGCATAAGGCACACCCCTTTTGTACCACAGGCCTTATAGCTGAGAGGTCAAACTCTTTGAGACCCTCTTCGGTCTGCACCAGAAATTTTTCAGAGGGAGGTGGTGGGATATCGAACCTTAAAACAGTACCTTCTACCCCTTCCCTCCTCAAAAATGCCCTGAGCCGACGGTAATCGATTGCCCATGTACAGAAGATACCTATCTTGAGCGATACACGACTCCCTCTGTCCTCCCCATCCGGACTCAAGAGGCTCATGCGGGCCAATGCCTCCATTTGACAGGGAAGGCCGACAAGGCATAATCTATCTTGACCCGATTTTATGGCAATATTCAGGGCAGAGAGACATGCAGATGGGGAATATCTTGAGCCCCCGCAATCTAAGATCTCACTCCTGTTTCTCGCTATTGTCCCGCCGGGCGAAAGCCCGTTGCCTTTATCGGTCAAAACAGCGGCCTTTGAGTAACCATGTTCCAAGGCATATATGAGCAATGCAGATACCACGCCTCCATACTGGCCCCGCTTCCTGATCTCTTGATCGCCTGCCCGCGCAATCATGATCTTCTTATAAGATCCGATCTCATGCATACCTTCATCCGGATCAGGAGCCACACTATCAATGGAGGTCCCTTCATATTGTGCCCGGGGGCATATCTGCAGGCACCTCCAGGTGTCGGAATTGCAGTGATCCATTACGACCACTTCGCCGTCAAAGTAATTAAAATAGGGACAGAGGCCAACACATGCACCGCAGCGAACACATATCCCCCGGTTTATGACATCTTCAATTAGACGCCTTTGTCCCTCTGAAGTCTCTAACTTCATGTTACTTTGGACCCTTTTCAGTGCCTGTCATGATCTTTCTTTTATAGTAACACCTTAACTGTTATATAGTTTTTGAAGACTCTTTCGTGTATAACCCCAAAGCCAAGCGTCAGGATCAGTTGCTAAACCTTCTTCTTTTATATTAGGCCAAAGAGATAGGTCAAGACCAAAAAGAATTGGATGTTCGCCTCTTGTAATCTATTGACTTTTCATGTTCCCTGGCTTAAGGGGAAAAAAGACGGGCTAAAGGAGATTATCAATGGATGAAAAGATAAAGCAAACCGCGGATTTTCTGAAATCAAAAATGGGGCTTACCCTCCAGATAGGGATGGTCACCGGAACTGGTCTGGAATCCGTTACAGACAGGATTGCGGTAGATTTCCGTCTGCCCTATGAAGATATCCCCAATTTCCCCAGGTCAACGACAGAAGGTCACAGGGGGACGCTGGTTATTGGGAAGCTCGCCAATAAACCAATAATCGCCTTAGAGGGACGTTTTCACATCTACGAGGGTTATACGCCAAAGGAAATCACTTTTGCCATCAGGGTTATGGCCAGACTCGGGATAAAATATCTATTAATTTCAAGTGCCGCGGGCGGGCTGAATCCCCAATTTGAATCCGGTCAACTTATGATCGTGACGGACCATATTAACCTGACGGGCACCAACCCATTGATTGGGCCTAATCTGGATGCCTTTGGACCTCGCTTTCCCGATATGAGCCGGGTCTATGATCCGGATCTGATTTCACTTGCCAACAAGAAGGCGCTCCAATCAGGCATTTTGGTCAGGCAAGGTGTATATGTTGGCGTCCTGGGCCCAAGCCTTGAAACGCCTGCTGAAACCAGGTTCTTGAGGATGATCGGCGCTGATGCCGTGGGGATGTCCACCGTGTCGGAGGCTATTGTGGGTGTACACTCCGGCATGAAGATTATGGCCATAGTCGTTATCACTAACGTAAATCTCCCCGATTGTATGAAAGAGACATCGATAGACGATGTCATCTCAATTGCACAAAAGGCCGGGGCCAAACTTTCTACCCTGTGGGAGGAAATGATTAGGGGCCTGCCAAATTGAAATGAGGGCGGCAACCATGCCTCTCTCAAGTAATGCCCCCTTTAAATATGGTATACGGAGCAAAGCGATACCTTAACTTTAGTCACTTCGGGCTTTAGTTCAATTTAGGCACTTTTCCGATGTATCCGGGTTAGGAGAACACAAATGCAACATGTGGATATTATAATAAAAAATGGCACCATTTTGACCATGGACAAGGAAAACTCGACAATTGAAAATGGTTTTCTATGTATTGACGATGATACCATCTCTCACATCGGCGAAGGTGACGAAAAGGCATTTAAGGCCGCAAAGACTATTGATGCGGCCGGTGGTCTGGTGCTCCCCGGCCTGGTAAACGGTCATACCCACGCGGCCATGACACTCTTCAGGGGGCTTGCCGACGATCTCCCCCTCATGGATTGGCTTAATAATTATATATTTCCTGCTGAGAGTAAAATGGATGCCGATTTTGTTTTCACAGGTACCATACTTGCCTGTGCAGAGATGATCATGACCGGCACAACCACGTTCTGTGACATGTATCTATTTGAAAAGGAGGTGGCGAAGGCCGCTCGTGAGGCTGGAATGAGATGTCTGGTGGGTGAGGTCCTTTATGATTTCCCTTCTCCCAACTATGGACCCATTGAAAAAGGCCTTGAATACACTGAATCATTGATACAAACTTGGCAGGATAATCCACTCATATCTATTGCAGTTGAACCCCATTCCCTCTTCACATGTAGTCCCGATCTTTTGAGACAAGCAAATGAACTGGCGTTGAAATATAATGTGCCCCTGATTATTCATGTGGCAGAGACATCGAAAGAAATAGCCGATGTCAAGGAAAGGTATGGAAAGCGACCCATTGAGCACCTTTCCTCCATGGATATACTGGGACCCCACCTGATTGCCGATCATTGTGTGCATCTGGATGAGGTGGATATTAGGTCCATGGCCGATCATGGGGTAAGGGTGGTACACAATCCAGAGAGCAATATGAAGCTGGCATCTGGCGTCGCACCTGTACCCGAAATGCTGGACCAGGGTATTACCGTGGGCCTGGGAACGGATGGATGCGCCTCAAATAACAACCTGGATCTCTTTGCGGAGATGGACATGGCGGCCAAGCTCCACAAGATTAATACGATGGATCCAACGGTCATGGATGCACTCACGGTCCTGAAGATGGCAACAATTGAAGGGGCACGGGCACTCGGGATCGGCGAGATTACAGGTTCCCTGGAAAAAGGAAAAAGGGCGGATATCATTATTGTGGACACGGATAAGCCGCATCTGACACCCCTCTATAACCCCTATTCCCATCTGATTTATTCTGCAAGGGGCAACGATGTAAGTCATTGCATCATCAACGGTAAGCTGGTGATGGAAAATCAAAAATTGCTCACCCTGGATTTGGATGAAGTTATCGCGCGTGCCAGGGAAAAATCCATACAGGTGAGGGCATGGCTTTCTTGAAAAGGACCAGGTTCATCGCATTTGGAAGCAGGCTGCGGGGAGTCCCTGAGGTCCTCACCCTCGGCGTAAGACCCAACTTTCATGACTATACCCCATCCGAAACAAGGTTTATCCTGAACGCAGAGATAATCCTTTACCCTACTCTCAACTATGCCCAGTTTTTCATGACCTTGGAAAAGAGGATCTTTCCGAGCCTGGAGACGTATCTCTATGCGGACGAGAAGATAAAGCAGACAACCCTTTTCTATATGTTGGGAATCCCGCACCCACCCACAAGGATCTATTATCATCTCCATCATCGGGATATCTTAAAAGAATTCTCCTTTCCATTTATTGGAAAATTGCCCAGAAATTCTGCCCAGGGCAGAGGTGTTTTCAAATTAAATAGTCCAGAGGAGCTTCAGAGATATTTGCAGCTCACCAGGATTGCATACATCCAGAAATTCCTTTCCCACGATCGAGACCTCCGTGTAGTTCTTATTAACTATCAACCTATTCTGGCCTATTGGAGGGAAAGGGCCTCTGAAAACTTCAAGACCAATCTTTCCCAGGGTGGGAAGATATGCTTTGAGGATATACCTTCAGAAGGAGTTGATTTGGCACAGGAAACCGCAAAAAAATGCAAATTTGATGACGTAGGCATTGATCTCATCAGGTCAGGCGGAAAATGGTATGTGATTGAAGCCAACATGAAATATGGACGGAAAGGATTAAAAATGAGAGGGTTGGACCTGAAAGAGATCATCAGGGACAAGCTCCTCGCGGGCGAACTTCATTATAGGTAACTACCCAGGTGAATAGACAGAAGGTCCCGCGGGACGCGGGATAAGGAAAAATGGGAATACTGCACAATTTTAAATCCATGTTTGATGCAAAAATCTGCTGTTTCTTCGCCAAAGCGCCACAATCGCGCTCTTCTGACCCCTTCAGCCTTCAGCCTAAACCCCTTCAGCCTGACTGCCTGAGTAGTCACCATTATAGCTAATGTATAAAATTAATAAAAAGAGATATGTTCTTATTTTAGCCGTTATTTTCTTGCTATTTATCCCATCATGTTTTCTTGGTTATGTATATTTTGAAATAACACGTGAGGCCACTACACGTATCCAGAGAGGCGTTATTGACCGTATTATCGCCTCTGAAAGCCCGGTCTACTATGACGATGGTCACACGCCTATAGGCGTTTTTTTTGAAAAGATTCACCGCAAATACATTCATTATAGGGATATTCCCCGCATGTTTACCAGGGCGCTAATTGCTGCTGAAGACCACAATTTCTTTAGACACAGGGGCTTTGATCCCAAGGCAATTCTAAGGGCCCTCTTTGCCAACATCAAGGCCGGCAGGGTAGTGCAAGGAGGTAGCACTATCACCCAGCAGACCGCCAAAAATATCTTCAAACGCGAAAAAAGGTCCTATCTTGCCAAACTCAAGGAATTGATCCAGGCCTTTTTACTGGAAAAAAAGTACACGAAACAGGAAATCCTGGAGATGTATTCGAATCAATTCTTTGTGAGCGGCTATGGAAAGGGACTAGGGATCGCGTCACAGTATTTCTTTGGCAAAGACGTAAAAGACCTTGACCTGGTGGAACTGGCCTTTATTGCTGGTTCAGTAAAAGGGCCTAATCGTTACAATCCGTTCATCAGAAAGACCGAAGCAGGGAAGATGGAGGCCAGAAGGCAGGCCAAATTACGTAAGGACTATGTTCTATCCAGAATGCTGGAGATGAATTTTATAACCAAAGACGAATACTTACGCGCGAAAGATAAAGAGATCCCGTTCAAGAAAGGGAAGGTCACTTACCGGCTAAATGTGATCCTCAACTATATTCGCGAACAACTTGAATCCGACTACTTCAGCAAGCTTCTCAAGGATCAGGGTGTAGATAACATAGCTACTTCAGGGGTAAGGATTTATACATCCATTAACAAAGATATCCAGGCGGCAGCATTAAAGAGCCTGCGCACCCATCTTCCCTTGCTGGATGTCGAACTAAATGGGTATAGTCCTGGAGAAGGGTGGGATGAGTTTAAAGGAACACCCAGCCTCCCCTTTCTCTCACGAATTACTTACATTGATGCGAGCAGGAAGAGTGGACGCATGGTGGTGGCATGGGACCATGCTGGAGGGATAATTGACTACCAAGGCCTCAAATCAATGGGTGATGCCTGGATAAAGTGGAAATATGGAAATTCGGCCGTATTTGACAAGAAATACGTCCCAGCCTTCTTAGACAATTTTCACCTAGGCGATCTCGTCCCAGTACAATTATCGCCTTCAAGTAGTCATGGCGGCAAGACGAGATTGATGCTCACAAAGTTCCCTGAACTGGAAGGCGGTGTGGTGGTACTTAAGGACGGCATGTTAAGGGCCATGGTTGGAGGGTTTTCAAACCGCTTTTTCAACCGTGCCGTTGATGCAAAACGGCAACTGGGCTCTATCTTCAAACCGATTGTCTATAGCGCGGCCCTGCAGCTCAAGTGGAACACTCTTGATCCCCTCCAAAACACGAGGGATATATTTCCGTTTGAAAATACCTTTTATATGCCGAAGCCCGATCATCCCCCACGGAGCAAGAAGGTCTCAATGGCGTGGGCCGGAATCAAGTCCGAGAACCTCGCCACGGTCTGGTTGCTCTATCATCTCACGGATCGCTTGAATATGAACGAGTTCCGAAAACTCACCGAGCTTTTGGGGCTTGCGAGAAAAGAAGATGAATCTTACCAGGTATACAAAAAACGAATCAGGGATGGATATGGAGTTGTGGTCGATAGAGAGGCCCTCAAGGAGGCAGCATTTGAAAAATCCAAAAAGGAAATTGAATCCGATATAATATTTGGCGGTTATGAGGAAATCCTGGACAACATGCGAAGACTGCATTTTGATATTGATAGCAGGGCATTGGACTTTGAAAAACCCGCCCAACAGCAGATCGCGAGATTCAGTTTTAACAGGTTGCTGGCGCTTGACCTTAGCATGAAGGCATCATTCCAAAAAATTGGCCAGCTCAGCAGCCCGGAATCCAAAAAGGCCCTTTCCGACTCCCTGCGCCATTTCTACAGGACAAAAGGGGTTGGGGATCAGGTAAAGGTCGTTTATACAGAGGATACAAGATTTTTTTCTAATGCTGCCCTGGTCCCGCTCACCCCCAAATGGATCCATGGCGTTCCAACATCTTTCAAAGAAGAAAAAATCTGGGTTGATGGATTGATTACATCGGAGATCCTAGATCTACTCAAGAAAAATATGGAAAACAATTACATGAGGCTTCTTGACCATAAGAGATACGATTTAGAGGTTCTATCGTATGTTCGAGATTTTAGAAGCCTTGTCAATTTATCTTATGTGGTTTATCTTTCAAAAAAAATGGGGATTACCACAAAACTGGACCCGGTGCTTTCCTTTCCCCTTGGGCCTAATTCCATCAGCATTGCCGAAGCAGCTCTGGCATATCAAACAATTATGACAGGAGACACTTATTCCATTTCTGAAGAACGTCGGCCAACAATGATCCCGATAATCACAAAGATTGTAGATCCAGACGGTGAGGTCCTATGGAAATACAAGCCACGACCACAAAGGATCCTTTCCAACAGGGTCTCCTGCCTTGTGACTCAGATATTAAGAAAAGTTATGCAAATAGGGACCGGAAGTAAGGCCAAGGATGAAATCCGCGTTTTCGGCGTTCCTATCCCCTCTTTCGGTAAGACAGGCACGGCCAATCGCTTCAGCAATTCCAGCTTTGTGGGCTTTATACCAGGCCCTAATAAGATAACCAGCGAGCTTGATCTCCAAAATGGATATGTGATCGGTTGCTACGTGGGCTACGATGATAATCGTCCCATGAAGGGAGGGCATCTGGCAATTTATGGCTCATCAGGCGCTCTTCCTATCTGGATAGATACGGCAAATGCCATAGCCAATACACGTGATTATAAGGGGGGGCTACAGCTTGCAGATCTGGCATTCAACCCTCTTTCGGTTCCTGTTCCCACCCAAGGAAAATACCAGACCGTGCCTGTCTCACCGGTGACTGGACTCCCCTTAAAGTCATCCGAGGAAAAACGGGGCGTGTCCCCTCTTCCCGAAATACTCACCGAGGCGGAATTTAGTGGGGATATCTTTAGGCTTAAAAGAGATTTTGGCCCATTAAAAGGAGAAATAGAATGAAAAGGTTGACAATATCTCTCTCGACTCTCTTCTTGTTTGTTTGCATTTTCGGCTGCACCTCAGGGGTATTCAGGCGCAAAGCGGTTGTACCAAAAAAACCACCAGTATTGTCTTCTGAGCTGTTTGACAGCAAGATACAATCCCTTAATGATCTATTAGAAAAAGAAGGGCTTTCACAAAAGGATAAAGAAATGGCCTCGAAACTCTTGGAGGCCTACAAATCCCTCAAGATCGCATCATCACGTCAATTCACTGAGCCTGAATACGACCGTTTTATCAAATCCATGTTCCAGACCCTTAATCTGTTTGTTGAAAATTATTTCGCGGAGATACACTACGTTGCCCAAAAGAGATCCATCAGCCTTTTTGCCAAGGAAAGAAATAAGATCTTGGATGCCTACCTATCAGGAGACTCCAAAGGGGTTATTAATGACTGCATCACCTTGAAGACAGATTTTGGTCCAGACGCCCTTACTCCAGAGATCGCCCTAGTTTTTTCCTTGTCACTGGCGAATCAAGGTATGCTGGAGGACGCGATTGATATTGGTCAGGGAATTACACATGCGCTCGAGGTAAGTCCAGACCTCACCCATCTGAGGGCAAACATTGCAGAGTGGTACCTAAAGCTAGGCCAGAGAGAAAAGGCCCTTATTGAATATGAAAAACTGACCGATACACTTGATGAACAGAAACTCATTCTCCGCTCACTGAGCAAAAAAATAGGCACAACGGGCAGGGTCAACGGCCAGGGAACGGGGAGCAACCTTGAAACTCTCCTTCAGAGGGTAAATCAGTTGGTTCAGGAGCACAAATTTAGTCAGGCTGGAGACCTTCTAGCCCTTAAAAAAGATGAGGTGACCTCGGATAGTGATATAAAAGCCATTGATCAGGCCCTTAGAGCCCTGGAACTGGCACAGGAAAAATATCTTAAGGAAAAGATATCCTCGATTTTTATGAGGGAGGAGGCGCTAAAAAAGGCCAGAGAACTCATAGAGTCTGAAAAATTTGAAGAGGCCATATCAGAACTGGAGTCATTGGAGGTAAACCAGGATAATTCACGTGAGGTCAGGGAATTGAAAGAACAGGCGATAGAAGGACTGATTAATCGTGAAAGGAACAGGGCTGCAAAAATCTTCTTGGCTGCAAAAAATACCTCAGACCCCAGAAAAAAAGAGGAATATCTAAAATCCTGCTATGATATACTTAATAATTTACTTGAAAAATATCCATCATCACCCTTAAGAGAAAAGCTAAAATCCCATATAAAAAAAGTTTCAGAGGAACTGGATAGGCTAGGCAGGAATTGACAATGGCTACCCATGGGCTCACGCCCGTGGCACTGCAAACACGAGGCGAGGCTTTGCTAGATGATCGGAGTCCTGACAGACCGGCGAAGATATGACCGATAACTCCCTTAAAACAATTCAGGTGGTAGGCCTAGGCCAGGCCTGTGTCGATTATCTGGGCCGCCTGACCTCTTATCCGCAAGAGGATGGCAAAATAGAACTCACTGAACTCTATATGCAGTGTGGAGGTCCTGCCTCTACTGCCCTTGTCACCTTGTCTCGCCTGGGAATAACTACCTCCTTTCTGGGATCCATATCGAATGATCCTTTCGGCATAAAGATCCTTAATAACCTCCAGAAAGAACAGGTGGACATTTCATGTCTCAAGATTACACCCGGGTTTCAATCCCAGTTTGCATTTATTGCAATTACCGAAGACACGGCGAACCGTACTATATTCTGGCACCGTGGCAGCGTACCCCATCTAAGGCCCCAGGATGTGGACATTTCTTGTTTTCCCAGGGCAAAGATCTTACATGTGGATAGCCTGATGGTTGAGGCCGCCATAGAGGCGGCAAGGCAGGCAAAGGCCGCAGGCATGACCGTTGTTATGGATGCAGGCACCATGAGGGAGGGGACCCAGGAATTGGTCTCCCTGGTGGACGTGCTCATTGCGTCTGAAACGTTCGCAACTCCGCTGGTCGGCCCCAGTGCCCCCCATAAAACCGCGCTTCAAGCACTTCGTGGACTTGGCCCCAGGGAAGTCGTAATAACACTGGGCCCTGACGGCAGTATCGGTCTCAAAGAAAAACAGATTATCCGGCAGAACTCCTCGCCGGTCACGGCATTGGATACCACAGGTGCCGGGGATGTGTACCATGGGGCCTATATATACGGTATTGTCCAGGAATGGGATATGTCTGAATGTATGCGCTTTGCCTCTGCTGCCGCGGCACTCAAGTGCCAAAAAATAGGCGCCCAGAAAGGTATCCCCGGTCTTGAGGCCGTCTTTGACCTTATAAACCAAAAGGCAATAATCCCCGATCCACATGCCTTTTATTAGTACCCTATAAATAGATTTGTGTTCAAAACGGGCAGAAAATGTAGGAGTTCAATAATTGAGGGTAACTATGATAGTATAAGGCCAAGGCTGGCAATGAGGCCTTTTTTAGGCCTTCTATTCTGCCTGAGGCATTTACAGGGGCGGCGTCAGACAATGTGAGTTGAGGTCCGTAGCGTGGTTCCAATATAGACTTTGTTGTGAGAGAATTCTAAGCGTATATCGCCGCGCGATGCTTGTGATGACAGGGGGCAATATCGGAACGTCAGTCCTGGTTTTTGGCCTCAAAAAGGTCCCACTGCCACCCCTGCCCTATTAACCCTTTGGTTATTAACCCCCGTTTATTGAGCGGTTATCAGAAAATTTTTTAGTTAACTTTAGTCACTTCGAACTTTAGTTCAATTTAGGCACTTTTCCGGTATGAAAACCGCTATTTCGTTCCTTGTGCTCATCCTGTCATTTAATCTGGTGTGCCTTGCCTCGGCCGCACAGAAAAAGATGATTTTCTGGACCACAGAGGTGGAGAAAGACCGGCTAGAAATTCAGCAAGAGATAGCCTCACAATTCTCACATAAAACAGGGATCGTCGTACACGTGGTCCCTGTGGAGGAAAATTTCCTGCCAGAGAGAGTCACGGCAGCTTACGCGGCCAGGTCTCTCCCCGATGTGATATTCCATCCCGTTGACTATACAATAGGATGGGCCGAGGCCGGGATACTAGACCATAAGTCTGCCACGGAGGTAGTAAGTCGACTGGGCAAAGAGACCTTTGGCAAAGGGCCCCTGAACCTGGTGAGGGTTCCAGGAGGCTATGCGGCTGTCCCCATTGATGGATGGGGCCAGCTCTTACTCTACCGTAAGGACCTCTTCCACAAAAAGGCCCTCCCTGTGCCGGACAAGTGGGACCGAATCCTCAAGGCGGCCAAGGCTCTTCATAATCCTCCTCAGATCTGGGGCTTCGAGGCAGCTACCGATCCAGGCCAGATCTACATGCAGCAGGTCTTTGAACACCTCGCGCTCTCCAATGGAGTCAGCCTGACAAATTCTACTGGGCGCGTTGATCTGGATACCCCTGAAATGGTTCAGACACTGGAGTTTTATAGGTCCCTTTCCCGTTTTACACCGCCCGGGAATGTCTCTTGGCTGCATACCCGTTTGGACTATCTCTCCGGAAGAGCGGCCATGATAATCTGGTCGTCCTTTATATTGGATGAATTATCAGGCCTCCGGAAAGACCAGCCCGTGCTCCCTGATATAGCGAATGGCAAGCCGGGCTTCCTTGCCAGGAATACCGGGTTTGTAAGTACCATTTATGGCCCGAGGGGCTCTGCGCGGTATGGTCAGATGAACTGCCTGGGTATAACACGGGATGCGGACAGGGATGCGGCAAGACTCTGGGTGGAATTTCTACTGAATGACGGGTACATGATGTGGCTGAATATGGCTGCAGAGGGCAAATTGCCCATGCGCAAGGGAACTCGTGATGTGCCACACCGATTCATTGATGGATGGAGAGATCTTGAGTTGGGGGGAACGAGTCAGGCCAAGATATCACAGTTCTACGGGATGGCTGTACTAAAAACCATTATTGCCGGGGTGGATGGTTTCGATCGCTGGGGATTAGCCGAAGGAAAGGGTTCCGTGATATCAAAGGTCTATGGCTCAAAGGTCATATCGGAGATTCTCAAACGTTTTCTTGACGGTGAGTTGAGCGCAAAACAGGCTGCCCGCGTAATGGATAAGAGGGTTAAGGCACTGGAATGATGAATAAAGAGGGTCGCCTCGCATTTTGGATGCTGGTCCCCTCCTTTGCGGTTGTGATGGCCCTGGTGATATTCCCTTTGATGTGGAATATATGGCTGAGCCTCAAGCCAATCTCACTGGGGGGTCTCCGCGGGAAATCCCTTTTTGAATGCAACCTGACACTACAGAACTTCCAGAAGGTCTTCACTGATCCAGACTTTGGGCGAATTCTTTTTACCACCTTGATCTATACGGTTTCAGGAAGCGCCCTGTCTATCTTGGTGGGATTGATGGCAGCCCTTTTGGTTAATGGAAAATTCCATGGGAGGGGCCTCCTGAGGGGGCTTTTGATATCCCCCTATATTGCGCCAGTAGTGGCAGTTACCTTCACCTGGAGCTTTATTCTAGATCCCCAACTGGGCGTCTTAAACTGGGCGGCCATTGATAATGGTCTTTTTGGTCAGCCAATTCCCTTTCTCTCCCAGCGCTGGTTGGACGTGCACGTTATGGGGGTAACCCTGCCCGTCCCCCTTGCGCTCATCTTTGTAATCATTTTCGAAGGCTGGCGTTATTTTCCCTTCGCATTTCTGTTCATTCTTGCCCGCCTTCAAGGCATCCCCGCGGAGCTTTATCTGGCCGCATCTGTTGATGGAGCAAGCCCTTTTCAGAGGTTTTACCATGTAACCTTGCCACAACTCAGCACGGTCCTGGCCACACTCTTCCTCTTTCGTTTTATCTGGACCATTAATAAGTTCGATGACATTTTCCTGCTCACAAGGGGCCAGGCCGGAACAAAGGTCCTGGCCATCAGGGTCTATGACTATGCATTTGGCGAATTTAACATTGGCGCGAGTTCTGCCACGGGAATGATCCTATTTGGGATCCTTGCAATTTTTCTTTTCGTCTACTTCCGTTGGATTTTAAAAAGTGCCTAAAGTGATCTAAAATGTCTAGAGTGCCTAAAGTTAAGGAATTTTATGTCATTTTACTGAATAGAAGAGCGAAGCTCTGCATTAACTTTAGCTCACTTTAGCTCACTTTAAACTTTAGCTCACTTCATGAACTTGATTTCTGGTATGGCATAGCCTAATTTTTCTGAGTCCCGCATAGCAGGGGTTTCCCAACTAACAATGAAGACAAACCGGGAACATCTTGAAAATACCATTATCCGCATCCTAAAGGTAACGGGGATCATTTTTTTCACAGTAATCGTAGCCTTCCCTTTTTACTGGATGTTTGTCTCTTCCTTTAAATCACTGGGCGAGATCTTACTGCACCCCGCCAATCTGGGCCTTGACATCCGAAAAATCGATTTTCACGCCTATTACGAAGTACTTTTTGAACATGGTTTTCTACGTTACATATGTAACAGCCTGTATGTGTCTCTTATTACTGTCCTGCTCTCTGTAACCCTGGCAGTATTGGGAGGATACGCGGTCACACGACTCCATTTCAGAGGACAGACATTCATGTCATACGGGATCTTGGTTGTATATATGTTCCCGGCAATCGTCTTGGTGATCCCCCTGTATGTGGTATTCTCTCTGATGGGGCTGAGGGATTCAATCCATGTCCTGATCTTGGTATATATGGCCCAGACCATTCCCGTTGCACTCTACATGCTTCGGACCTATTTCCAGGGCCTACCGCTTGAGATAGAGTATGCGGGGCTGCTTGATGGGTGCAGCCGAGTGGGCGTGATTTGGAGGATCATCATCCCACTTTCCGCGCCTGCACTGGCCAGTGTGGCACTTTACACCTTTATGATAGCCTGGAATGAGTTCCTATTTGCCTTTATGTTTCTGGATACCCCAGAGAAGTTCACCCTTTCCAGGGGAATTGTCCAGCTCGCGGGAAGTGTGCATCTCTCCAAACAGCTTGTGATGGCTGCCTCAGTTATGGTTACCATCCCCGTGCTTTGCCTCTTCTTTATATTTGAACGACATCTGGTCAGGGGTCTGACCAGTGGGGCCATGAAAGGGTAAAGCCAAATGTCATCACTGACCCTGAAGGCGATTAGCAAGAAATTTGGGAAAATCATGGCACTCTCTGGAGTAGCTCTGCACGTGGATGACGGGGAGTTCTGTGTGCTTCTTGGACCCTCTGGGTGTGGAAAAAGCACCCTTCTCAATGTCATTGCGGGGCTGATTCCACAGGATGATGGCACGGTACTGCTGAACGGTCAGTCGATTGACGGGCTGGCACCCCGGGACCGTGACATTGCCATGGTCTTTCAGAACTATGCCCTTTATCCCCATATGACCGTTGCCCAGAACATGAGCTTCGGGCTTCGCATGCGCCGACTCCCCAAGGCAACTATCAAAGAACGCCTCAGCGAGGCCACCGGTCTCCTTGGCATAGAGGACCTTTTGGATCGAAAACCTCGTGAGCTCTCGGGGGGCCAACAACAGAGGGTGGCTATGGGGAGGGCCCTGGTACGTCGGCCCAGGCTTTTTCTCCTTGACGAGCCTCTAAGCAACCTGGATGCCCGTTTGAGGGCCAAAGTGCGACTGGAACTCAAACGATTGCACAGTCAGATCAAGGGCACATTCATATACGTAACACACGACCAGGTGGAGGCCATGACACTCGCTGACAGGGTAGTTGTGATGTGTAATGGAGAGGTGCGTCAGATCGGGCCTCCTGAAGCCGTTTACTCATGTCCAGAAGATACCTTTGTGGCAACTTTCATTGGATCGCCGGAGATGAACATCTGTCGCGGAACACTGGCACACAAAGAGGGCCGCACCTATTTCCAGGGCGCTGGCTTTTCTTTTGATATCGGGAGAGCACAACCAGAGCTTTCAACAGGCGAAGTGGAGGTGGGAATTCGTTGTGATGATATAAAGATCTCCACGAAGCAGATCACCGGCCTTGAGGCCAAGGTGGAAATGGCAAGTAACGTGGGACCGGAACAATATGTTCATGTTCGTCTCGGCCAGGAAGAACTAACTCTCCGCGCCCCTAAGGATCAGACACTGCACCCGGGTAGCCTCATTCACCTTACAATCGATGGCAATCTGGTACATGTTTTTCATCAGGGCCGCAGGGTTTCTTGATCCCATTGAAATACATTCCCTTATCCCCGTTACTCGGAATCAATACCACCAACATACAGAAACTGGGCCAACAATGCCCACATTAGGCCCTGTCCGATTCAGACGTAATTTGGTTCTTGTAACATTGATAATATTCAAATACCTTTTTCACGTAGTACTGGGTGGCCTTATATGGTGGGATACCTCGATATTGCCTGACCGTCGTGCTTCCCGCATTGTATGCCGCAAGGGCCAGTTTGATATTACCGTCGAATCGATTCAGCAAAGTCCTGAAATACCTAACCCCGGCGTATATATTATTTTCGGGATCGAAGCTGTCTTTTAGGCCAAGGTCTTCCGCTGTTTCTGGCATCAACTGCATAAGACCCATAGCACCCTTTTTTGAGACAGCCCTGGGATTATAACCGGACTCGGTCATAATGATTGCCCTTATGAGATCAGGGTCAACCTGATATTGACCAGCGGCCCGCAAAATAATCTGATGAAAGGAACGTTCCTCCTCTTTTCCACTGATGTTTGTAAACTTAGTTTCAATGACGTCTTCAGTGGGCGTTTCGGACAAGGAGGCCCCAACAGTGGGTTCAGTCGGATCATCATCCTTCAATAATAGCAAGGGGGGTTCTTGTTCAAGCGTCACACTATCGATACTTACATGACTATTTACAACGGGGACGCGCGTCTCTCTCAGGGCCGAGAGACTTCCGGCCATAATAGGTAGATGCCCGTCATAAATGCTGGGAGGGAAAAAGATAAGAGCCATTGCAATGGTTAAAAGGCAATTGATCCCTTTCCATGAAAATGTATTTATATAAGTTCTATTGCCCATATATTACGGTCCTTAAAAGGGCCTTGCTGGAAAATCCCTTTTTTGTTTCAGCGCCTATCTAGCATGGCGCTATTCGGCGTATTTTCCCGATCATCCGCATTGCTTGGTTTCTTAGACAAAACGATTTCCGCCTTAGTCTTATGATAGGCGACTGTATCATCAAATTGCCTCTGATCATCTCGAATTATGTCCCTGGCTTCATAAATGCTTAGTGTTTTGGCCATCTTATACCCCTCACTTCCTAATCTGTTTCAGGGTTTTGCAATAACTGTGCTAAATTATGAAGCGCGATCATATTTTTATATTTTACCAGGTATTTCAGGATGTTATGAGTGTTTCGCTCAAAACGACCATGATAAAGACTGGGTAACAAACGGAATACTTTTATGAAAAAAAGTTCCACTTTTTGGTAAAACTTTACGCTATTTTATATGACAGGGTGAGAAATAATGGTAATATAGGACGATGGGGATATCCCCAAATTCTGGAGGAACAGAGTTAGCCAATTTTGAGGGATTGACTTTACAGCGTAATTGTAGTATATTTAACAGGATTTATATAATCTTTTCATAAGGGGAAGATATGCAATTAAAGAGAAAATTTGTTTTGGTTTCTGTCTTGTTTATTGTTGCCGCCTTTTGTTCTGCCTGTGCGCATGCTCCAAGTAACAAGCTAATCAGGGCCGCGAGTGAAGGTGACCTAGAAAGGGTCAACAAGCTAATTACCCAGGGGGTTGAAGTGAATGAAAAAGATAGTGACGGAACAACTCCCCTGGTGGCGGCTTCATATATCGGCCACACAGGCATAGTCAAGGCCTTGCTTGATAAGGGAGCAGATGTCAATGCGGAGGAAAAGACGGGTACCACCGCCCTGATGGCAGCAGCATACGGGGGTCACACAGAGGCACTCAAGATATTGTTTTCCCACGTCGGCGGTACCGCCCTGTTGGCCGCAGCAGGTAAGGGACATGCAGAGATTGTTAAGTCTCTGCTAGAACAGGGTGCAAATGTTAATACAAGAGATGAATCCTTGACAACCCCCTTGATAGTGGCGGCGGAAAAAGGCCAGACCGAGGTAGTCGAGATACTGCTCGATTATGGCGCTGACGTAACCGCAAAAGACAAGAAAGGCACCACTGCCCTTATGGCCGCAGCAGCAAAGGGCTACACCCAAATCGTCAAGCTGTTGGTTACTCATGGCGCCGAAGTTAGCGCAAAGGACAAGCTAGGCACCTCCGCTCTTATGGCCGCGGCATGGTACGGTGATCTCGATACGGTAAAGTATCTGATCGATAAGGGCGCTGATACTTACGCAACAGACATTCACGGCTGGACACCTCTCTCGGCCGCCCAGCATTTTCGTTTCACGGATGTAGCCAGACTTATAAAAGAGGGAAGAAGGCAAAAGATTGAGAGAGAAAAGGCCTTAGCAGAGAAAACCGCATCAGAAAAGGACCAGGGCCTATAAGAGAGAAGCACCTGCTTTTTACCAATAAAAAAAAGAGACGACCCGGGCCGGGCCGTCTCTTTTTTTTATTTTGAAATGATGGTGAAATTTAAGGAGTGCCTTTATTCACAGGGCACAGGATCTTGACAGTCTTCACACTCCAGGTTCTTCCACTTGCCCTGTAAAGGTCCTCCCCACATCCCAAAGGGGTTTCTTACCATTGCCCTTACCCAATCTACAAAGGGAGTACCGGCTGAATCTTCTGTGTAAAATTCTGGTTTCATCATGATCGTATGATATTGACCTGCCGCTATGTAGTACCTGTAGTTCCGTGCTTCCGCGGCCGTAACATGTGTCAAGTTGAGCATTTGATTGTGCCAGTCACACCAGACAGGAACAATGTTGTTCCACTGAGTCGGGTCCCATAAATGTACCATCACATTATAAAAGAAGGTCTGATTGTTGTCCCACGCCGTTGTAAACTGCGCCAATTTACTCAAAGGGTAGTGCGCGGCAATATCTTCATAGACATCGGCCATGGTCATATCAGGAGAGTAGCCATCCGGAAAAATCCATGTGGGTAGCTGGACATTCCAATTGTTGATGCCAACGGTCTCAAAATATTCCTCGGTGACTCCGTTTGCGGCATCGCCCAAGACATAGACCCTCGACAGGGGATAGGCCTGTTTTATGTACGGAAAACCAATGATGGCCCCGTATCCTCCTGCACTGCTTCCAGTAACGAATATCTTTCGCGGCCATCTATAATGATCGGTTATCCATTTTAGCACCACCTGAAAATTGACAAAACCCCTGTGCTGTATAGTCCAGGAGTCAAGGCCTGGTATCTTACCCAGATAGTCTGGGTACGAATGATCATCCGCGCCCCAGAACAGGTCTCCCGTGCAATATGGGATATATACAAAATTCCAGTCCTTAAACGGATTATCTGGATTGTCTGTATCAAATATGCCCATCCCTTCGGTATTGGCAAACATGTCTATGGTTTCGAATTCCTGCTGGTTATATGTAGGATAATAGAGACAGTTCATAGAATCCCAGCATGCCCCACCGCCCTGGAAATAGACGACCAGCTTGTTGCAGGTGCCACCTTTTACAAAGAAAGTAAATTTGTCGGACGTACAGGTTGGGCAGGCAGAGCATGCCGGCGTGAGGCCATTATAACTGAACCCCGGATAGACCCCGGCAGGGTCTATCTCTGTCCAGACCTGAGGTACGCCACCTGCGAAAGATATAGAGGCAATTACAAGAGAAACCAACATAAAGAAACCAATTTCAAAACATTTCAACCTCTTCATTTTTCCCTCCCTTCTCAAAAGATTATCTCCCGGAAGACCAAAGTCGTGTATTTCTGGTCTTAATTAAACAGCCACAGCTTGGCCTATTATAGATTGAGAGAAGTGGGTGTAACACTTGCAGGTATGCAGAGCTATGCTTAATGGTCTCTTGGCTCCTAGCGGAACAGATAGCGTTCCACTAGGAGCGAGGCAGGCAAACTTTGAGGTTCTCCTTCATATGGCAAAACCTCATGCGGGGCTTAAATCATCGAAGAAAAGTATCTTAAAGAGGTATAAATATAATCCAAAATAAAACTAAAGTCAATTAAAATATCTGCCTTGTCATGCCTATTGGTCCAACATCCCTGCCATCATTTGCTCGTAGCCCATCTCCATTAAGGGTTTGAGGTTCACAATGTCCGCTGTATTGTATTGCACTAAGCGATCCAGGGCAGCGTGGTCTCCCCACTGGTAGGCCTTCCAGAGCATTACGGCCTCATACCCGTCCATTCCGTCTACTTCAGGGGCGCGGGAGATGGCAAGTTTTTTCTCAATCTTTTTCAGTCCCCCGGCGTAGCCAAGCCTCTTTAGCAGAAAACGCAGATCAATGTGTGCCGGAGGCAATGAGATATTGGGGAACCACCGGCGAATAAAGGGGAGATCAAAGGTCGTGCCGTTAAAGGTAACAACGATATCGTATCCGGAGATACCAATCTCAAATTCATCAAGATTGATTCCATTCACAAAGGTCCGGGCACAGTGGCCATCGTAGAGGCCTATCACTGTAATTTCATCGACCCCCTGAAACCCGCCACTTGTCTCTATATCCAGATAAACGGTCCTGTCTTGAAAGGCACCAAAGATGCGCCACATCTCTCCCGAGGAAAGCCGATCCTTGAAAAAACCGACATCATTGCGATGTTCAATAGAGGCCTTCAGTTCCTTGGCCACTATCTGATCTCGAAGGGAAGAAAAGATGGTTTCCCCATATCTCAGGAAATGGTGCCAGGTTCTGATCCCTTTTTTCCAAAGCCTCTGTTCGGTCTTTGGGCCTATTCCCTGGATATGGATAAACGTGTGCTCAAGCAAAGAGACTCATCCTCTAATTCATGAAATGGCACGGGCTCAATTGAAAAGAAGCAATTTCTTGACATAACCCAGACATCCTTCGATCTGCTTAGGCCTCAGTTCAAGGGTTATGGTGTGGTGATAACCGATCGCCTTCAATCTCTGAAAGATCTTCTCAAAATCAATTGTCCCCTCACCCACGGGCAGGTGAAGATCATCATCCGGCGAAGTCCCGCCTCGATTATCGTGAAGGTGGATGTGCCGTATCTTTTCCGGGAACTTCGCCATAATCTCATAGCTGGTATTATGTCTTGTAAGAAGCTGGGCATGACCGAAATCCAGTGTCAGATTAAGGCGGGGCAGCCACTTGAAGACTGATTCCAGATGAGTCGCCCTTTCACTCAGGTTTTCAAGGCAGATAGTAATACCTGTTTCCTCTGCCCTGCCGATTATCTTTTTTAGTAACTCGATCTTATAGGCAATAGCCTCCTTAGTCACAAAACGGGGGTCCATCCAAAAATGAAGTGTCAGGAGCCTCATGTCAAGCCCTGGCATGATGGAGAGGACCTTCATGACCTTCGCTAGATAGGTATTCCCAAGGGCAGTCAAGTCATTAGGGTCGCCTTCCAGGGGTCCATGACAGAGATAGTAAAGGCCCAAGTCTTCTCCCAGTGTCTGATAGTCTTCTTTTAAGACCTCGAAATTGTCAGGATCTGGAATGGGGATTTCCGCAAACTGAAGCCCCAGCTTATAAATGGCGACAACGTCATCATGACTGCGAGCCGTCCCGCCCAAATGGATTTCATTTCTCTTCATTTTTGGTTCGGAAACTCCCGCTATGCGGGAGTCAGAGAAATCCGGGGCATCTCCTAAAAAATGGATGATAGCTTAAGGGTTCTAGGGGTCATAGAAGGCCGAAAGAAGGCCCCACTGCCGGCCTTGGCCTTCTACTACCATAGTTACCCTCAATTATCGAGCTATTACCTCAATTCAATACCGAAACATCCCGTTATCGTATATCACCGCCCTTCCGCCATCGTTCGAATATGCGGTGACCGTCTTCTTCTCGGTGTTCACCAGATCCCAGTGGAGCGCTGAATCATTAAAGCCCAATTTCTTCTTTGCCTCCCTGGTAAGTTCCGAGGGATCACCATCATAGGTATCTGCGTAGGACGAACCGACGGCCAGGTGGCAATTTCCAAAACGGCCGCCATAATTCTCATCATAAAGCGTGTTTGCCATAAACCTCGTTATCCTTGAAAACCGTTTATCCGTCAGTGAAAACTCCCCTACCCTGCAAGCACCCTTATCCATGCCTAGCTGTTTGACCGTAAACTCTTCACCCTTTTCGGCCTCTATCTTAATGGCAGACCCCTTTTTGAATACAAGACGGACTCCTTTTACATAATTCCCGCTCCGAAAAGATGGCTGATTCGCATAATATACCCCCTCTGTTCCGCGCCAATCCGGGGAAAGAAATATCTCGAAGCTGGGGATGTTGTGACCCGAGATACCAATCCACTTTCGCCGTTCACCTGGCCTGATCTTCAAATCGAGGTCCTCCGACTCAATATGATAATATTTCACGTTCATGCTATTCATCCATCTTTTGATGGCCATGGCATCCCTGTAAATGCCCTTCCATGCCTGGACCGGATCGGCCTTATCCAGGTAACAGGCCCTGATAATCTGATTGGTATACTTTCTCAGGGAAGACATTGACCGCCTTGCCAATTCTTCCGTGGGCAGGGCGCAAAGAGTCCAACCAAAACTCCCCTGGTCCTCGCGCCTTCGAAGAATATCGCGTAACACCTTCCTGGTAACCGCTACCTTCCCAATCTTTCTTGAATCTATGTCGCTCAAATGTGTAAGTGATTCCGGGGCATGAAGATATATACTGCCATGTATGGCCTCACACAGCTCTTTTTCTCCTGGTTCGAGAAACACAAGCTGGCTGTTATTGGCCTTACCGTAAAAGTTATGTTCCATAAGAGGAGTTAATCCCGGACGAAGTATGGGGTTCATTCCCATGTCCAACAGCCTACCCTGAATGGTTTCGGCCAATTTAATACCTGGCAGATCAAAACGGACCAGCACAACATCATTTCTCTTGAGGCGATCTTTTCTCGCGGTTTTCAAGCCCCATAAAAGGACATCAGCGTACTTGTCATTTTGTATTTTCGTCAACATTACTATTGCCTCCCATGTTTTTTTGTGACGGATAATATAACTTCCCAATGAATGTCGGTTAATAACCACAGAATTAATAGGGCAGGGCTTGTCCGCCCCTAATAATGCCTCCGACAGAATAAAAGGCCGAAAAAAGGCCGCACTGCCGGCCATAGCCTCTCCACCATAGTTACCCCAATTATTGAGCTCTTACCAGATAAGTTCCACTGATTTCCGAGGACCCACTAATAGTCGAGGTTATGGGCCCTAAGACGGGCCACGAATCATGATTTCCCTGATTTCTTTCCGCGGCAGTTGCGAACGAACCCTTCCATCAACGATAAAACCCAGTCCCAGTACCCTGTTTCCCCCAAGCTCAAGGATTACATAACCTGTTTCCAGGTTCATATCGACTTGGAGTTCTCCCCCTTCAAGGAGTTCGATTAACTGATTCTCCTCTATCTCAAGCCTTGCCTTCGTCGCAGCGCAACCGAAAATCTGGATCATCCTGGTAGTAGGCTTCACAAATCTACTCACCTTTTCAAATGCCTTCAAACCTATCTCTGAGGCCTTGAACCGTGATGCAAAAATGACCTGTGGGACATTTTTCAAGAGTCGCCAACTCTTTTTTCTCTTTAATAAGAGATAATCGTCAAACAGATTTTCGGGAATTCCAAAACGGTCTTCCAGGTAAGAAAATAGGCGGTGTCTTTCATCATCCGCTGCCAATCCTGGCCATGAAGAATCCCACAGAGTCGACTCGCTGGGGGTAGAACCTTGCAGCCCTTTTGAGCTGTTTGTCATAAGTTTCATCTCTCCATTCAAGTATTCCTGGTTCATAATCTAACTCAATATCCAGAGGAAGCAGGCGGGCGTTCCTGTTTCTTAATAGAAAGTCAACTACTGATTCATTCTCTTCAGGATTATAGGTGCAGGTGGCATAAAGCATTTCGCCGTCTTTTTTGAGGAGATCGAATCCCCTTATTATTATATTCTTCTGCAGATCGGGTAGCCGGGTTTTTGATCGACTCTCTCTGTATACCAATTTCTCCTTTGTTTTCCTGAACCTCCCCTCCCCGGAACAGGGAACATCGGCCAGGATATAATCAAAACGCTGTTTCAAGGGAAATTCTTGGGCCTGATAGGCCGTGATAACAACGTTTAAAACACCCAGCCTTCCGAGGGTGTGCCCCAGAGGAATATGTCTGCTCGGATAAAGCTCGTTAGCAATAATAAGGCCCGTATTATTCATCAAGTCGGCCAGGTGTGAGGTCTTCCCGCCTGGCGCGGCGCACATATCAAGGACATAAGATTCTTTTTCCGGGCAGAGGACAAGGCCGGCCAGGCAGGAGGTGAGGCCCTGCGGATGCACATAGCCCAGGTAGTATTCCAGGAGATTCCCCGGAGAATCCAAGCCGCCGGCAATATAGAGGGTGTCGTCCCCCTCAATAGACCTCTGAAGGACAAACCCCTTTTTTTCTAATGAATGAACGATTAGACTTGGTTCTGTCTTGGAGCGATTAATCCTCAGGTGTGTGGGGAGGGGCCTGTGAAGGCTTTCCTGAAAGAGCGAAAAATCTGGAATAAATTCTTGGTAGCATTCAAAGGGTACTTCCATTATGTGTGACACCCTAAGCCCTCTCTTCGTTCCCTCCAGGAAGTGAGCCTCGGAATCGAAAAAAAGACCTCAATGACTCGCCGCTCGCTGCGGCCCAAAGGCCGGGCCTCCTGTACCGGTCATTTCCCAATGACATGTCTTGCTATCACCCTTCTTTGAATTTCAGAGGTGCCTTCATAGATGGTCAATACCCTTGCGTCGCGATAATACCTTTCAACCGGGAATTCTTTGGTATAGCCATATCCGCCGTGTATCTGAAGGGCCTGGTAGGCTACCCTGTTGGCCATTTCAGAGGCAGAAAGCTTTGCCATGGACGCAGCCACCGAAAAGTTTTCGCCCCTGTCTTTCATGGCCGCAGCATTGAATGTCAGCAACCTGGCCGCCTCAATCTGAGTGGCCATATCCGAAATCATCCATCGAATTCCCTGAAACTGGGAAATAGGCCTGTTAAACTGGACCCGGTCTTTGGCATAACTTACAGCCACATCCAGGCAGGCCTGGGCCAGACCAACCGATTGTGAGGCGATGCCGATTCTTCCACCATCAAGAGACGCCATGGATATTACAAACCCATCACCTTCCCTGCCAAGTAGATTCTCGGCCGGAACGCGGCAGTCCTCGAAGATCAGTTCAACAGTATCGGACCCCCTGAGTCCCATCTTTTCCTCTTCCCTTCCCACAGAAAAGCCCGGGGTACCCTTTTCAACCACAAATGCGCTTATGCCCCGGTGTCTTTTGTCCCTGTCCGTATATGCGGTGACCACCGTGATGCCCGCATTCTTCCCGCTTGTAATAAACATCTTTGTCCCGTTGATCACATAACTGTCGCCCTCTCTTATCGCTTTTGTCTTCTGGCTTACCGGATCAGAGCCGGCACTCGGTTCAGTCAGGGCAAATGAGCCAATCTTCTCCCCTGCAGCCAATGGCTTTAAATAGGTCTCTTTTAGATAATCTGATCCAAAAAGGTAGATAGGGCCGCAGGCCACGGAATTATGGACCGACATGATCACTGCCGTGGAAGCGCAGGCATAGGCAATCTCCTGTAACGCCACAGAGTAACTTACGGTATCAACACCTGCGCCATTGTATTCGGAGGGCACATTCATACCCAAAAGACCCAGTTCCCCCATCCTCTTTAGATTCTCGGCTGGGAATTCCCCCGTCCTGTCCCTTTCCGCAGCAGTGGGCAGGATGACCTCCCGGGCAAAATCTCTCACCATTGCCTGAATCATCTTTTGTTCTTCAGTAAGTTGATAGGCCATATTGCCTAGTCACCCTCCCTAAATTTGGATGAAAGAATATTTGTAACTACCCAGGTGGATAGACTGAAGGCTGAAGACTGTTAGGAAAAATGGGAATACTGCACACTTTGAATCCATGTTTGATGCAAAAATCTGCTGTTTCTTCGCCAAAGCGCCACAATGGCGCTTTTCTGTCCCCTTCAGCCTTCAGCCTAAACCCCTTCAGCCTGACTACGTGAGTAGTGACGAATATTTTAAAGAAACCTTCAGGGAGTATAAAGGACCACCAAGAGATCTGCCCTTCCATCGCTGATATTCCTTAGCTTATGGGTAATGGACGAGTTAAAATGCAGGCATTCATCAGGGCCAAGGATATTTCTGTTTTCACCCACCATTACCTCTATCTTTCCCTTAAGGACATAGATGAACTCCTCACCAAGATGCTGATAACTGACTCCTTCATGATCTGATTGAGCATCAATAAAGACCTTGAAGGCCTTGAGATGCTTATGCCTGGCCTCCGGCGTTAGTGTCTCATATGTATAGGCCTCTGTCCTTTTCTTATAATCTTCGGCAGACTTCTTGTCAGTGTGGGCCCTTTCTTCTTTCAATAGGATGCTGGAGTCAACCTCGAGGGCCCTTGAAAGCTGCAGTATAACCGACACCGGGGGAATCACCTCTCCCTTTTCTACCTGAGAGATGTGCCTTGATGCCAACCCGGTCTCATTGGCCAGGTTCTTCAGGGTGAGCCCTTTCTCTTTCCTTAGCTTCATTAGCCGCTTTCCGATGGGCTGCGGCTTATTCTTGCGCGGCATTTGTGCCTCCCTCCTCTCGACTATAGAAAAAATGTAGTAGCTTAATAAAAAGGGGTAATGATATTATCCAGCTTTACTTTCACCGCAGAGACGCGGAGGACGCAGAGGACGACCTGTTTTTGTTTTTCGCTGAGAGGGCGAAAAACAAAAAGGACTATCCTGCTGGAAAGGCAGTGATTTTCCTTTGCCGACCTCTCAACGGCAAAGGAAAAAGAATTCTACTCTGCGTCCTTTGCGGCTCTGCGGTGAGACCCTCTTCCATTTAACTGCTCCCGTTTATTGAGCAGATACATCAGTCATTAACTCTGAACCCTGAACTGTGAACCAGACAACCTAAATAATTGCAGATTTGAATTTATTTTGGACAGTAAAGACCTATACTAGTGTTTAAAAAAGATGTGATTATTGCCTTTTCCTGCCAACTGACAACCGGCAACCGGCAACTATCAATTGAGCGTCTTCGCTCAATTGGGGTTCTTCATATCTTGCTTATCATCTTCTTTTGCATTTTTATATGCGTCTATCATTCTGCATACAAAACCAGCCAAAAGGGCAGCGCTGATGAGAATTATCAAATTAGAAGCAAAAAAGGTCATGATAAACCAGGGAGGATTATTCAGTTGATATGCCGCCACCAGGAGGTAAACACCAAAGATTAGAAAAAAGGTGAATATCAACAGGAGCAGGACATGACGTATCCACCAAAAGAGGACTGACATAAGAGTAAAGAATCCGCTTCCATAGTGCGCGGCTTTGGCTGACCCCCAGAGGAGGCTTGCCTATTCGCGCATCATTTACCCAGTTTAACGACCTCGTCTCGAAAAAAGTAGATTGTCACAGGCAGTATATGGATCTAACTTTCCCTCTATAACAAACTCAACGGCCCTATCCAACTCGCCAGATTCCATGAGCATGTTTAATACATCTTCGACAAGTCTAACCTTCACCATCTCGGTCAATTCCTCGCGCACCTTATCTCTTCTCTTCCAAAAATTTAGCCCGCCACAAGTCTCAACAAGATATTTGCCATGATTGTCGATTTCTTCCAAAAGCTCCTTTACACCTTCATCGAAAACTGCCTGTGCCTTTAAAATAGGCGGCCTCCAACCACCCTCATCATGTTTCTTGTGATCCATGTCCATCATCAATCTTAGATCACTGACGGTCTTATCAGATCCTTCTCTATCTGCCTTGTTGATCAGAAATACATCACCCACCTCAAAGATCCCCGCCTTGATAGCCTGAATATCATCGCCCATTCCCGGAATGACCACAATGACGGTAGTGTGTGCGCTCTTAACAACGTCTACTTCATCCTGGCCCACACCCACGGTCTCGACAATAATATAATCCTTTCCCATGGCATCCAGGACATCTATGGCCCCGCGGGTGGATTGAGTCAACCCTCCGAAGTGTCCACGTGTTGCCAGTGAGCGAATGAAAACACCATCATCCATACTGTGCCTCTGCATTCTCACCCGATCCCCCAATATTGCCCCGCCACTGAAAGGGCTGGTCGGGTCAACTGCAAGCACTCCCACCGTCTTATTGCGTTTTCGCAGGTGATTAACCATTTGATCTACTAATGTACTTTTCCCAACTCCCGGGGCGCCGGTGATACCAATCACATATGCCTTGCCGGTGTGGGGGTAAAGCTCTCTTAAGACCTCCCTCACTTCGGGTATGCCGTCATCTATATCCCGAATTAGGCGCGCCACGGCCCTGACGTCGCCATCCATAACCTTTTTTGCAACAGTATTCATAAGCTACTAGTCTTTTCTAGGCCTTACGTTTTGTTTTACCCACTTGACAATTTCTTCTAACGCCGACCCGGGTGTGAATATCTCCTTGACCCCGGCCTCCTTGAGGGCTGGAATATCTTCATCCGGTATAATCCCTCCACCACACACCACAATATCATCGGCACCTTTCTCACGTAAAAGCTCAACCGTCCTCGTAAAAAGGTAATTATGGGCCCCGGCAAGGCTCGAGAGACCGATCATATCCACATCTTCCTGAATGGCGGCCTCAACGATCTCCTCCGGGGTTTGATGAAGTCCCGTGTAAACGACCTCAAAACCCGCGTCACGATACGCCCTGGCAATAATCCTAGCCCCACGGTCGTGGCCGTCAAGACCCGGCTTTGCCACCATTACCCTAAGCTTCCTCCTATTTGTCATAATTTCCTCTTAAGTGACCAAACTGAAGTGACTAAATTGTTCTAAAAAACTTTCTGGGCACCTCTCAAGAATCTGTGGGTGAAAGAGCTATAACCTGCAGGAGGGAAGGGGCATGAGGTCTTTTATGAGTGACTATCGGGAGGCCTTCGTCATTTCAGTGGGGTTACGGATGGGGGACCCCCTGGCTTCCCGTTCTGAAGGAACGGGAAGAACAGCGGAGGGGGGAGGAATCACCCGTCCGTAACCTCCTGAAATGACCAGGCCGGGAGATCCGGAATCGAAGAAAAGATCTCATGCCCCTTTCGCCTAAGTCAGTAAATACCTGGATCTCTGTATTCACCAAAGATCTCCCTAAAGACATCACACATCTCCTGCAATGTAGCATATGCGTTGACGGCATCCAGGAGGGGGACCATGACGTTTTGATTCCCGCTGCACGCATCCCCGAGCTTTTCCAGGCATTGCACTACCTTCTTGTTGTCGCGCTCATTCTTTACCCGGTTCGTTTTTTCTTTTTGCAGCCTCTCAAGCTCCTCATCTATTTCAAGCACCTCGACCGGAACTTGCTCATCCTGCACATACTTGTTAACGCCCACCACCGTCCTTTTTTTCTCGTCAATCTGTCTCTGATAATGGTAGGCGGCATCCGCTATTTCTTGCTGAGGATAGTTCCTTTCAATTGCAGCAAGCATACCGCCCATGGAATCAATCCTATTTATAATTTCAAAGGCCTCCTCCTCCATCTGATCGGTGAGGGCCTCAAGAAAATAAGCGCCCCCCAGAGGATCAATGGTATTGGCCACCCCGGATTCCTCTCCGATGATCTGCTGGGTCCTAAGCGCAATAGTCGCGGCCTCCTCTGTGGGTATGGCCAACACCTCATCCAGAGAATTGGTGTGAAGGGACTGTGTCCCGCCCAGGACCGCGGCCAGCGCCTGAAGTGCGGTCCTCACGATATTGTTATATGGCTGCTGTGCCGTAAGCGAACATCCCGCGGTCTGGGTGTGAAACCTGAGCCACCAGGATCTGGGATCTTTGGCCTTAAACCGGTCCTTCATGATTCTGGCCCACATCCGCCTTGCGGCACGGAACTTGGCGATTTCCTCAAAAAAATCTAGGTGGGAATTAAAAAAGAATGAAAACCTGGGCGCAAACGCATCCACATCAAGCCCACGCTCAACAGCCGCCTCGGTGTAAGCAATACCATCAGCCAGCGTAAAGGCCAATTCCTGAACCGCCGTGGAACCCGCTTCTCTTATATGGTACCCACTGATACTTATGGTATTCCACCGGGGCACCTCCTTGGTTCCGAACTCAACCGTATCCGTTATGACACGAACAGAAGGCTTTGGCGGACACATAAAAGTCTTTTGCGCTATGAATTCTTTGAGCATATCATTCTGAATCGTCCCGCCTATAATCCGCCTATCTATGTTTCTCTTTTCCGCCATGGCTATATACATGGCCCATAGCACCGCGGCAGGCGGATTGATCGTCATGGAAGAAGTAATCTTGTCAATAGGCAGCCCATCAAACAGGTCTTCTATATCTTTCAAGGTGTCGATCGCCACACCGCACTTGCCGCATTCACCCCTCGCCCTTGGCGAGTCCGAGTCATAGCCCATTAATGTGGGCATGTCAAAGGCGGTGGAAAGCCCATTCTGTCCCTCTTTGACCAGGAGATGAAATCGCCTGTTCGTATCCTTTGCAGTCCCTAGGCCCGCAAACATCCTCATGGTCCAGAGACGCCCTCGATACATGGAAGGCTGGACCCCTCGCGTGAAAGGATACTCACCAGGAAATCCGAGGTCCCTTGTGAAGTCTTGGTTTCCAATATCCGCGGGTGAATAAATCCTTTTTATTTCCCTGTCCGAAACCGTGGAAAACCTATCGAGTCGTTCCGGCCTCGAAGCGAAGGTTTTCTCCAACTCCTCTTTCCATTTATCATATTCTTTTTCTATGTCCCCAAAAATCTTCTGATTAAACGTCAAGGACATATGGCACCACCCCCTCTTTGGCTTAACGTCGTTTAATGAGGTTTTTTGCGATCACGAGACGCATAATCTCATTTGTACCTTCGTAAATCTGGCAAATCTTTGCATCCCTCATATGGCGCTCCATGGAATATTCCTTGCAGTAACCATATCCACCCAGGATTTGAACACCCTCTATGGCCGCCCTCATTGCGGCATCTGATGCATACATCTTGGCCATTGCCGCCTCTTTTTCATAGGGCTTATGGTTATCCTCCAGCCACGCAGCCCGAAGGGTCAACAGCTCGGCGGCATCCAGCTCTGTTGCCATATCGGCCAGCTTCCACTGAATGGCCTGGAAGGATGTGATGGGCTTGCCAAATTGTTCTCTCGATTTAGCGTATTCGATCGCCTCTTCCAGCACGGCCCGGCCGATACCCAGGGCCTGAGATGCAATGCCGATCCTACCACCATCAAGCGTGGTAAGCATCTGTCTGAATCCTTCGCCCTCTTTTCCAAGGAGGGCTCCAGCCGGAACTCTGGCATCCTCAAAGATCAATTCCGCCGTTCCAGAGGCCAAAATTCCCAGTTTTTCTTCCAAACGGCCCACCTTAAAACCCGGTGTATTCTCAAGGTCAACAACAAAGGAAGTAATGCCCTTATACCCCTTTCCTTTTTCCGTTACAGCGGCAATTACACTATATGAAGCGACATTGCCATTAGTGATGAATTTCTTTTCACCGTTTATAATCCATTCATCACCGTCCTTGACCGCTGTGGTCCGCATGCCGGCCGGATCAGAACCTGCCCCCGCCTCTGTCAGACCATAGCACCCCAGCTTTTGGCCGGATGCACAAGGAGAAAGATACGTCTTTTTTTGCTCATCAGTCCCAAAGGCCATTACAGGAAAACAATATAGTGAGTTATTCACCGACATAATAACACCCGTAGAGGCACAGGCCTTCGAGATTTCAATAAGGGACAGGACATAGCTTACGTTGTCCATTCCGCCCCCACCATACTCTTCTGGTACTGCAATGCCCAGCATCTTGAGCTCGGCGAGCTCTTTAATAATATCCGCCGGATGTTCATGTCTTTCATCCAGCTCCGCTGCCTTAGGCCTTATTTTGGCTTCAGCAAAACGCCTGGCCATATCCCGAACCATTTTTTGTTCTTCAGTCAATGCAAAATCCATTTTAGCTTAACTCTCCTGTAAATTCTGGTTTTCTTTTTTCCAAGAATGCGGTCATGCCCTCTTTTGCATCGGGGCTGGACTTACAGACCGCGAATGCATCCGCCTCCAGGTAACAACCTGATCGCAGATCCAGGTCAACGCCCCTATCAATACTGTTTTTTACCGCCTTTATAGAGACCTTGCCTTTTGATGCCAGTATATTTGCCGTTTTCATGGTCCCCTCCCAAAGCTTTTCAGGAGGAAACACCTTATTAACAAGACCTATCTCTTTGGCATCCTCAGCGCTTATCATAACGCCGGTCATACATAGTTCCTTTGCCAGAGCCGTCCCAACTCGCCGGGATAGGCGCTGCGTCCCACCGAAACCCGGTATGATCCCCAGATTGATCTCGGGCTGGCCGAACTTGGCATTTTCCGACGCATATATGAAGTCGCAGGCCATGGCTATCTCTGTTCCTCCGCCAAGTGCAAATCCATTTACACAGGCTATCACAGGAACAGAAAGGTTCTCCAGCCGAAAGAGAAGCTCCTGACCATCCCTTGAGAATCTCCGTGCCTGAAGCGGGGAAAGATCCACCATATAAGAGATGTCGGCCCCCGCGACAAAGGCCTTTTCGCCTTCCCCAGTAAGAACAAGCACCTTTACTGACTTATCTTCCTCGATCTTGTCAAGTGCATCACTGAGTTCGGCCAAGACCTCCGAATTAATGGCATTCAATGCCTTGGGTCGATTGAACCTGATAATGGCCACGCTCCCTTCTGTCACAAATATAATGTTTTCGTAAGACATCATGTTCTCCTTTTTTGGTAACACTTTACCTTTGAAACACACATATTGCTAACATGGGGCAAGGGGTGTTTTTCGACACGCCAAAACACTTCCCCAATTTTCACACTCTCTCCAGTACCGTTGCCATGCCCTGGCCCCCTCCAATACAAAGGGATGCGAGGCCCAGACCGCGGCCTTTCCTCAACATTTCTCCCATCAGAGTCAAGATAATACGCGCCCCGGTGCATCCAATCGGATGGCCAATAGAGATCCCACTCCCAAGTACGTTGGTCTTATCGACATCACACTTTAGTTCCCTCATGCACGCAATGGCCTGAGATGCAAAGGCCTCATTTAGTTCGATGGAACCAAAATCATCAATGGAGAGTTTCTCTTTTTTGAGGATCTTCCTCACGGCAGGAATAGGGCCAAGGCCCATATAGGCCGGGTCTATTGCCGCGGATGCAAAGGCCCTGATCTTGACTAGTGGCCGAAGGCCCATATCCTTTGCCTTTTTTTCAGACATAAGGAGTAACGCGGCGGCCGCGTCATTGATGCCAGAGGCATTTCCGGCAGTCACTGTGCCGTCCTTCTTAAAGGCAGGCCGAAGCCTACCCATCTTTTCAACACTTGTATCCATAGGCCTTTCATCGGTATCAAATATCACAGGGTCTCCTTTTCTCTGTGGAATAATAACAGGGATGATTTCATCCTTAAACATTCCCGCAGAGATCGCCTTTCTTGCCCGTTGATGACTCATGGCGCCCAGTTCGTCCTGTTCTTTCCTGGAGATCCCATATTTTTCCGCGATATTCTCCGCAGTGATACCCATGTGATACCCATAAAAGATCTCAAACAGGCCATCTAAAACCATAAGATCTACAAGGTCCGCATTATTCATCCTTGCGCCCCATCGCGCAGCAGGGATTGCATATGGAATCAGGCTCATGTTTTCCATGCCCCCCGCCAGAACGACCTCGGCATCTCCGGACCGAATAGTCTGGGTTGCTAGGGCAACCGCCTTCATCCCGGACGCACATACCTTATTCACCGTAAAAGCGGGGGTCTCCTTGGCTATCCCTGCCCTGATCATGGCCTGCCTTGCGACATTTTGCCCCTGGCCTGCACCTACCACATTCCCCATAATCACTTCATCTATTTCCACGGGTCGGAAAGACTCATCATAATCGTAACCTTCCTTCTCCAGTTCGATGATCCCGCCTCCCTTAATGGCATCAGGCTCCATCTCTGTCAGTGAGTCCGTTGCCACCGGCCTCAGGTTTACCTTTTTTAGGGTTTCCTTCAACACGAGAGCACCGAGTTTGACCACCGGTGTCGTTTTTAGGGCCCCTCCAAAGGATCCCACTGGTGTCCTCACACCAGAAACAATTACCACATTTTCTCCCATGTCTTCATCTCCTTAAGTATTTAAATAATTCGGGTCCAGAGGAAGCTGAGTGACTAAAGTGATCTAAAATGCCTAAAGTGCCTAAAGTTAAGGAATTTTATGTCATTTTACTGAATAGAAGAGCGAAGCTCTGCATTAACTTTAGCTCACTTTAGTTCACTTCGAACTTTAGTTCACTTCATGACCTTGATTTCTGGTACACCATAGCCTAATTTTTCTGACTCCCGCATAGCGGGGGTTTCCCAATTAACAATGAATTGAGTTCGACAACTTGTTTTTGTGTAACACTTTAGCCATTCGAAACAGACGTACTCATAAGGTGGGTGGGGTGAGGGACATTTTTTGGCGTGGAAAAAAATGTCCCTCACACCGGCATTTTTCAAAGATCTAATATGATTAATCTTCATTATAAACAACAAGAGTCACGGCCTCTCCACCGCCCAGACAGAGTGAGGCCTCTCCAACCCTTGCGTCACGTTCTTTCATGGCATATATAAGCGTTGTCAAGAGCCTGGCGCCACTTGCGCCAATAGGATGTCCCAGCGCCACCGCTCCGCCGTGGACATTCACCTGATCGGGATTTATCCCAAGCTCTCTATTAATAGCAACCGATGATGAGCTAAACGCCTCATTAATCTCATGGAGGTCCACATCCCCTATCTTGAGACCGTCCTTGGCCAGAACCTTGGGTATTGACAGGATAGGTGCGACAAGGACGTATTTCATGTCCAAACCGGATGCCCCCTGTGCCCCCACACGGACCATGGGTTTGCAGCCCAACTCCTCCGCCTTTTCCCTGGACATGACAACAAGCGCAGAGGCCCCGTCACTGATCTTTGAGGCATTACCCGCTGTGACCATGCCATCCTTTTTAAAGGCTGGGCGCAGTCTGGCTAGACCATCGGAACTGGTCTTTGGTTTCCGGAATGGGATCTCGTCTGTATCGAAGATCTTCGGGTCCCCTTTTCTTACAGGGATTTCAATAGGGACAATCTCATCTCTAAATTTATTATCTTCTATGGCCTTCCATGTCTTTTCATAGGAGTTCAATGCAAAGATGTCCATATCTTCCCTGGTCACGCCATATTTATCTGCAACCAGCTCAGCACTAATACCCATATGAAAATCATTCACAAGATCCCACAGTCCATCATGGACCATGCCGTCAACAAGAGTGTTATTATTCATCCTATAGCCGGTTCTTGCCTTTTTGAGCATATATGGACAAAGATTCATGTTTTCCTGACCGCCGGCCACGATAACCTCGGCGTCTTTGCACTGTATGGCCTGGGCGGCAAGCATTACCGCCTTTAGCCCTGATCCACATACCTTATTTACAGTTATGGCACCCACCTCCCAAGGAAGACCGGCCCTGACCACACTCTGCCTGGCAGGATTCTGTCCAAGGCCATGGGGAAGGACATTCCCCATGATGACTTCATCCACCTCTTCGTATTTTACACCGGCCCTTTGAATCGCCTCCTTTATCACAGTGGCGCCCAGGTCTGTAGCAGAAACTGAACTAAGTGAACCAGCAAAATCGCCAATAGCAGTCCTGCATGCACTCACAATTACAACGTCTCTCATAAGTTTCCCCCTTTCCGCAAGACGCACTCTCAAAATAGGCTTCATCCGGTTAATAAGTACACGATTCCTCCCCCCTCCACTGTTCTTCCCGTTCTTTCAGAACGGGAAGCCAGGGGGTCCCCCATTCCGTAACGGCATGAAATGACGAAG
>CAYYPQ010000007.1:0-89114 GCA_964473615.1 uncultured Desulfobacteraceae bacterium | reverse complement strand
CACACCACTCCCGATGAATCGGGATCTTCGACAGTCAACGGATCACGTACCACGGTGGTTCGGTAGATTACTCCGACCTCTAAAGGTCAGCCCGGTGTTCAATTAATCTTGGCGTAGGCGTCAAGTCTGCCGTTGACTCTTAGTGATTTTATGGAAGAGTCAAAGGCGGACTTGACCCCATTTACGGACGATAAAGACACTCATTTTGTTTGCCTGCAATGAGTTCAGTACATTCGCCGCCTGCAAGGCTCCGTGCTCCGTGAAAACAAATGAGGGCTTCCGCCGGCCACCCCAGCCGGAACTTGATGTCGCAATTTGCGATTTCAAGTTTTCGAATTCCTCTTTGGTCAATTGAAACATAAAATCATCAGGAAACTTTTCAATGTTGCGCCGAACTTGTTCATTCAGCCTTTTAGTCTCAACGTCATATAGTTTGGCCAGATCGGAGTCCAAAATCACATTTTCCCCGCGAATCACCATTATTATTTGCAATATTCGCTTTTCTGGAACGAGATCTCTCGATTTGGCAGACATAATAACTGTTATCCCTATATTTAATGTAGAATTCGCTAGTTGACCGGCGACTTCGCGGTGATAACGGGCGCGGAGAGCCACGGGAACGGGGCGGTTGAGAGGCGCGCGGCTTTTTGAGCATCCTCCTCCAACCGCTGGTTCGCAAATCTCTTATATGCTATTTCTGATCAGGTTTCTTGACGACGGCCTCTCTGTCTTTTTTGTATTGATCATACGACTGGCCATCAACCTTATCCAAGCATTCCTGCCTTTCGGTCGGGCTTTCAATCTTATAGCAGTCCTGCCTTTGTATTCCCTTCAATCCTTCAAACCATTCCCTGGATGTGCAGCCTTGAAAAATACAAAATATAAAAAAAACAAGCAAAAGGGTTAAACTTTTTTTCATTGTTATTGTTTCCATTGTTTGCGAATACGCGAGTTGACCGGCGACTTCGCGGTGATAACGGACGCGGAGCGCCTGGTTATCATGGTGAAGTCGCCGGTCGAACGGTTGGCTCCCGAGGCGCGTGTAGGGGTCAGGTCTTGAATATTGACAACCATTTTTTATAAAACACCCCTATTCTTTTAAATAACCCTTTTGTCAAGATTCAAGACCTGACCCCTATGTTTTCATTGTTAGCAGTTAGCCCTACGCTTGGGCTCTCTTGGGCATGAGATACCACAGGACAAATGCAACCAGAAATAAAGCTGGAATATCGCCCAACAGATTTGCCCGTTCAGTCTCATCAACAATAGCTTGAACCAGCATTATTCCGCCGTGAACAATACTTGACCAGATCGTGAACCATATAAGACTTGCATTAGCTAAAGGATCTTTCGCAGCGCGAATCAAAAAAACTCCCAACGTAGCGTAAACGCCCATAATCATCTGTTCGTATTCGGGTTGCCTTGGCGTCCAACTCCAACCCGAAGGCCATACCCACATCATCATCACATAGATTCCTGCGATAAAAATGATGCCAAACACGATAAGAGCAACTTTTAAATACTTAAGCTTTTCTTGTTGTCGCATGGGATTTCTCCTTTCGTGGTTTTAGGGACTGCTAATGCGCGAGTTGACCGGCGACTTCGCTGTGATAACGGGCGCGGAGCGCCTGGTTATCATGGTGAAGTCGCTGGTCGAACGGTTGGTTCCCGAGGCGCGAAGCGCCGAAGAACCAAACGGGCGACCGTGTTCAGTGGGACGTCCATAAACTAAATAACTGCGCCAGCATGTAAGTTTCTTAGTTTCTTATGGACGTCCCGCAATCCACATATAACTTCGATTGCGCGTATAACAGCCCGCACGGTTTTGCCGTCTTCAACAAATTCATCAAATGAAATGCCTTCCGCATATTTACAGGCTTCACCTGCTTCATCAAGAATATGCTGCACGCGGATTATATCTTTAGATTGCATATTCCACCCTCGCTTTTTCCAGGACCTCATCTCTGAAATACCGGCTGAGTTCAGCAGGTGTGCGCAGGTCGACTTTTCTGCCGAAGATCTCCGAAAGCTCGATTTCCATTCCGGCAATATCAAACAACCCCGGCATATGGTCTTTTTCAAACTCCACAAGAATGTCAATATCACTGCCCGGCTTTAATTCATCACGCAGAGCAGAACCGAAAAGAGACATTTTGGTTATATGATTTCTCCGGCAGAATGCCTCCAGCTCCGCTTTGGGAATATAATCCGTGAGTTTGAACATAATACACCTCTCTTTTTATAGTGATACAACCCTTAAGCTTTCAATACCCCGGTCGTCTATGATTTTCACGGCGATTCTAACGTTGTCCCCTTTTTTAAAAGGAAGCGAAACCGTCCCCTTAAACGCCTCGATCTTTTCCTCGTCAATTTCAGCCTTCAGGTTCCTTGCCAGTCTGCTCCAGCCGTCTTTCGCTCCGGCCATGGGGAAAAAATAAGGGGTCAAATCTGCTGTTGACTGTTATTCAATATCTTTTCAATGTTTTTTACGCGCACCCTTAGCTTCCGTTCCGCCGACATGTCTCTTTTCAATTTTTCAATAACGCTGCTCACAGAGCTGTACTTGGATATGCCAAACTGCCTGCCAATCTCTTCAAGTTTTTCTCCTCTAAGATGTCTTACAAGACAAGATAGATGGCAACATTCCTCGGTTCGTTCAGGACACCTCTCCTTGATGACAAAAGTGAACTTTCTTCTATGCCGTAGGCTTTACATATTGCCCTCTTTATCTTCTCTGCATCTGGCGCCAACCTCCTTGATTCCGGGACTTCACAAATAACCATACTTCTTGCTAATGTTATTTTATTATTTACGGTCGTCCCCCTTGCCCCACGTTTAGCTGAGGGGCCGGTCGCCCTCAAGCGCCGGATTAGCTTTATCTTAGATTAACCTGTCAACTCTATAAACACCGTCTTTTTATGAGAAACGTTCACGCATATAAATCATAAATTTCTTAAATCGAAAGCTATATAACCATAGAGATCCTAAAAAAGTATATTCTATTTTGTGACGATCAAGGCTATCCGTTACTCGTACCCTTATCAATTTTGCTTTTGCGGGAAGATGATAGAGATATGTGCACGTTTCATATTCTTCAATTTTATCTAAATCTGGTGGATCGCCGGTATCTGAAATTGAAATCCAATTGTCTCCAATCTGCCACACTTCATCTGGAGAATGAGTAACAAAGCAATCCCATAGAGAAGAAATATATTCAATCACAGGTGGGTATGTGAGAGCGCGCCGACGTCCAACGTTTGCGAGATCAACTATTACATTTCTTGAACCAGATCCTATTTTTCCATGCCGTGGAGTTAGAACCCGAAACTTGATCTTCAACCAAGGACGATCCTTGAGATTATTGTAAGCTCCGATAGCACCGAAAAATAATGCTATCGTTCCTGTTACCGATCCATAGATTGCTAGAACTTTGGTAAAGTCCATCTCTAAATTCTTTATGCTAATCGGGATAGGGGGGAGCCTCACGACTCCCCTACTCCCACACCACTCCCGATGAGTCGGGATCTTCGACAGTCAACGGATCACGTACCACGGCGGTTCGGTTGATTACTCCGAACTCTAAAGGTCAGCCGGGTGTTCAATTAATCTGACTCGCCGAACAATTTGTCATACCATAATTGGTTGGCCACCACACTGAGTGCCGGTGTAATGTGCCCTGTCCAAACTACCTACTGACCCTCTCATACCGTTCGGGCCTTCAGAGGCGGCATAACATTAACTCCTTCTTCGGTTTAGGCCGAGAGTTTCCGACCCCTGCTCTTTCGATTGCAGGGCGGGTTCCTCACATGAAAGCGTCTTTAAATATTCAAATAACCATTCTTGCTAATGTTATTTTATTATGGGTCTTGACTAGAACAGGGGTAAGATATTACCCTAAGTTCCTGTCATGACATTAAAAAACAGATACATAAAACGCGGAAAAATATCAGAAGCAAAATTCAGGCTTTTAATCAGGTATTTTGTACACGATTTAGAAGCCAAAACGATTGCCTCGCTAACGGGTCTAAATAGGAATACAATCAATCGATATCTTACGCTCGTCAGAAAACGGATCGCCGAATTTTGTGAACAACAATCTCCAGTTCATGGAGAAATCGAAGTTGATGAATCCTACTTCGGCGGCAAAAGAATCAAGGGCAAACGAGGACGTGGTGCCTTTAAGAAAACACCGGTTTTCAGTATCTTCAAACGTGGTGGTAAAGTATATACTGAAGTCGTCCCTGATTGCGCCAAAGCCACACTACAAGCCATTATACGCGGTCGTGTTGATCCTGATAGCATCATCCACTCGGATGGATGGCGCGGATACAATGGCCTGGTAGACTTGGGTTATAAAAAGCATTATCGCGTCAACCATGGAGCCGATCAATTTGTTCATCGCAAAAGCCATATTAACGGCATTGAATCGTTTTGGGCCTTTGCTAAAGGTCGCCTGATCAAGTTCCATGGTATTGCTGGTTCTACTTTCTATTTACATCTGAAGGAATGTGAGTCTAGATTCAATTACCGAAAGAAAAATCTGTACCTAATGTTGTTAAAAATGTTCAGGGAAGAACCCCTGTTCTAGTCAAGACCCTTTTGATTTATTATCCTTATTTATGGGGTACAGCTTTCCACTGAATGCATGGTAACTGGTTTTATGAGAGACAAACCTTTTTGCCCCTTGTGACACCCCACTACTATATTCCCAACCTTCATCCCACACTTTGACTTTTTTAAGTGGATCATCATAATCTTTGGGATATTCAAGGAAATCATATATTGCTACTACTGAGTTTTCAGATAATGGAGTGGATTGGGATTCCTCAATATTTTGGTCTATACTAACAGATCCAACTTTAATTTGGGCAGATGTTTCTTTCGCAACTTCATCTAAATTTTTTGCTCCCTTCCAGTCCGCTACGCCATAAAAAAATTGTGGCGGGAGCGGTTGCCTTGCCCCTGTCTTTTCATCTAACATTGTAAGTGCTAAGTATAGCTTGTGTCTTATTTTTTCTTCAAACAATCGATATGCCTCCAAATATTGTGAGGTTTTAATTTCTTTAGCCAGATTTAAGGCATGTAAGATATCTCGTGAAGCTCTTACCCAGGTTATACGATTATTATTTTGGTCTTTAAGCATATTATATGCCCCTTCAAGACCTTCCTTGGCTAATTCCAAAAAAATTTTAGATCGCTTTTCTTCGATTTCATTTCTTAATTTCGCCTTTTCTCTAAGATAGGTAAGCAAAGCTATAAAGGCCGCAACACTTACGACAAAATAAGGAAGAAATTTAAGCCTATCACTGGCAAGCAAGAGGTTAAATTCAACAGAACAAATATCATGTTTAAATAGATCAATAACTGTTGGCAAAGAAATCCTTGCTAACACAAAAGCGATAATTGCGATGACAATTATCAGAATGAAAATTATTGCAGTAATAAAATTGTTGAAAGCCTTACTTGTCATGTCTAAATTTACCAGCCAATTCGCGAGTTGACCGGCGACTTCGCGGTGATAACGGGCGCGGAGCGCCGCGGGAATATGGGCATAACCTGCTGGGATTGAGCGCCAGCGAAATTCCAGTCAGCGTTCATGCCATGGTTATTTTTTCTTGACATATTGGTGAATTGTAATTAATAATTGGCTTAAGAATAAACTTCCCCTGAGGTTTCGACCCAGGGCGCGGGGCCGCTTCGGTGGCCCCTGCTTTTTTATAGTGTATAAGTATGCGAACATACATTTATATTGACGGGTTCAATTTTTATTATGGGGCTGTAAAAAATACGCCATATAAGTGGTTGGATTTTAAAAAATTATTCGAGCATTTACTCGACTCATCTCATCAAATTATTTCCATCAAATATTTCACAGCGATGGTTACGGGAAAAATTGACCCCGACCAACCAATAAGACAAAAAACGTATTTAAGAGCGCTTAAAAAGTATATCCCGGAAATATCACTTTATTACGGCAAGTTTCTAAGTCATAATGTTTTTAAGCCACTTGCGTACCCAATTAAAAAATATAAGGGGTCAAATCTGCTGTTGACTGTTATTCAATATCTTTTCAATGTTTTTTACGCGCACCCTTAGCTTCCGTTCCGCCGACATGTCTCTTTTCAATTTTTCAATAACGCTGCTCACAGAGCTGTACTTGGATATGCCAAACTGCCTGCCAATCTCTTCAAGTTTTTCTCCTCTAAGATGTCTTACAAGATAGATGGCAACATTCCTCGGTTCGTTCAAAACTCCTCTCCTTGATGACAAAAGTGAACTTTCTTCTATGCCGTAGGCTTTACATATTGCCCTCTTTATCTTCTCTGCATCTGGCGCCAACCTCCTTGATTCCGGGACTTCACAAATAACCATACTTCTTGCTAATGTTATTTTATTGTTTACGGTCGTCCCCCTTGCCCACAGGTGGAGCGATTTCGTTAGGCATTGTTTATCCAATTGTCCATTTCCCGTCGGCTGAAGCGGAACGTGGTACTCCAAGCCTTAAGACTGCATTCCATCCATTACGGCAAAGCATTATATCTTCTTCTGACTGTTGCTCTTGATCAAAGCCTCCGAAACTAGGGAATCCGTCATTAACTGAATAGGGTTCTCCAATGATGGCAGCATTTTCATCAAATGTAATAACGGAGAGAACTCCATTATCAAATTCAATTCCTGGACGTTGCTTTCCGACCCAAACTAACCTGTCTCCTGCCAAAGCTCGCCAGATGTTTGGACCATCAACGATATCTCTAGGCTGATATCCCGAGTCTAATTTCTCTTTCATCCAATAAACCAACGAATTAGACACCTCAAGCGGATGCAACTCGAAGCAAGATGGTAAATCTACCTGTCTGTTTGTAATCGTAATAAAGTCACCATCTGATAATTGCCACAGATCATTGACTGTGTATTGATCGTTCTCTGGTGAAAATATACCCTTGAAGCCACACCACAGCAAATAATCTCCTGCCCGACACGATAATCTGACTGTCGTATCTTTTCTAAATATTGTATGTGTCATGTCTGCCTCTGAATTGTATGCCTAATCGGGATAGGGAGGAACCTCGCGACTCCCCTCCTCCCACACCACTCCCGATGAATCGGGATCTTCGACATTCAATGGATCACGTACCACGGCGGTTCGGTAGATTACTCCGACCTCTAAAGGTCAGCCGGGTGTTCAATTAATCTGACTCAACGCACAATTTGCCATACCATAATTGGTTGGCCACCACACTGAGTGCCGGTCTAATGTGCCCTGTCCAAACTACCTACTGACCCTCTCATACCGTTCGGGCCTTCAGGGGCGGCATAACATTAACTCCTTCTTCCGTTTAGGCCGAGACTGTCCAACACCTGCTCTTTCGATTGCAGGGCGTGTTCCTAGTTCGTCCATGCTTCCGAATAGTAATGTCTGTTTCGATCCTCCTATCCCGCCCATCGGCGGGACTGACTTCTGCACAGCGGTCAGGGTCGATTGCTCTTCCCTCAGCCAATTTCCGTCGCACGCGACATCCCAGGGCACATGAGAGACGTCCCAGGGTAAGACACAGAGCTTTCCGCGCGTAAACGCCGGAATTATAAAGCACATCCCTTTGCGGATGGAGGACTTCGTCCCGGATGTACCACACCTCAGATCCGGTGGATGTTTATCCCGCTTTCAGCGATGTACGTCGCCCCGCGCTTTTGAATTGTCGAAGATCCCTGACCTCGAGCGGGAGGCTTCCGGAAGCCTGTCCCGATGTCTTATCGGGGACCCCACCTCGCGATGACGCCCCCCGCTCAAAGTCCGGGATCTTCGACTTGCCCTTCTCCTAACCTTAGGCTCCGCGAACACCTGGTACGAGGACTTTCACCTCGCTAGTCCTGTGCCATGCCCGGCACACACGTGCTCTTCAGCGGCCGCGGCTTTTTGCGGTCCGCTGGAAGAGATTGTTAGCGGATAAATTTTCATGATCGTCGAATAGGCTGAGCTGTCTGCCTTTAGGATTTAGTTTGAAGCTTGGAATCAGCTTAGCTATCGCGGTGGCATCCACGTTTGATAGCTCCTTAGGTTCGAGTTTATGAAGGCCGCCGCCATATACACGCCCCTCACCAAGCAATCGTTCTGGTGCGATTTGGTTGAGAACTTCCCAGATTTGATGAATTAGCTTTGAATCACTATCAATTGCTCGTTTAAGAAGAGGCGTTGGATACATGGCGAGATAGACGTTCGCCACGGTTGCCTTCGATTTGTTAAGAATAAAGCGAAACGGCCTCCCGCTTTTTGCATCACCGCGTCCCATGTAAGTACAAACGATGGGGGCTGGTGGGCGGTTTTCCTGTGAATACCAGGGGGTACGATGCCGGCAGATATAACGTTCATGGATACCGAGTGACTTACCATATTGTAGATAGGATGAAAGCATGGCGAAGCGGTGTCCGATCTCATCTTCCGGGAGTCGAATGTCGAGAAGAAACAATTGACGTTCGAGCAAAGGCAAGCCGCTCTTGTCCGATAATATCTCGTTGCTAGGCAAATAGCGGGGGCTTGGTAAAATTGGCCGGAACACTTCCATAGGAAGATTACGCGAGGTTATTTCTTCAGCGTCAAGGATAAAATAACTATTGTCTCCGGTCGCTATTCCACGCTTGATTTGGAAAAAATCTGAAAGAGTCGAAACATCTCCATTGCTGCGGATACCAGAATTTGGAAAGCGTGTCCACTTTGCCTCTTGTATAAGATTCTTAACCGGTATATCGCGTGTGATATTCGGCTTCAAAAGCGTACCACCGAATGAAAACATAACGGAATGATTTTTAGGCAGCAGTGATTTTCGGAACCAGACAACAGCCGATGAAACTAATGCATCGGCAAATTGTACATCGTTCGGGTCAAAACGGTGTATGTGTAGAAGCGTCACTTTATTAAGCAGATAATGCTTTACGGCTTTCCCATAGTTCACGTCCATGAACTCACTGGGTATAAGCCACCCTGCAATACCGCCATCAGCCATCCATGCGTGCGACAGTCCGAGAAAATGACAGTATAGTCCTGCTAGCCCGCTAATTTTTATACCACTTGCTTCCTTTGTTCTGGTCTGCAAGCGGAGCTTATACCCGTTCTCCAAATGGTGGTGCCGCACATAGGGTGGATTGCAAATGACGATATTGAAGCGTGGAGAAGGATGGTCATGCGTGAAATCGGCGATCTTAATTGTGAGACCCGAATTTCTCCATAAATCTGAGGCAGGTTTGCCATAATAGGGGTCGATCTCAAATCCGAGGGCTTCGGCTATACGTTGCCTCGGAAAAACAGTGGTTAATGCCGAATAGAAAGCCCCCGTCCCAATCGCCGGGTCAAGAAATCGCAGTTCCACATTGTCGGGTAAAATGGTTTTTGCATATTGAAGGATATCAAGCGCTAACGGTGTTGGTGTCGCAAATTGACCAAGACGGTTTCTCTCAGCCTGGATCTTCCCGGCGTCAAGCTCGATCTGAAGTTCTATGCGGTTTTGTTCTAAAATATCTATAGGTTGTCTCATAATCATATTCCAAAGAGAGCGAGGTCATCGATGCGGTGCTCCCAGACCCAATCAATGCCTTCAGCAGCTTCATAACCAAGGTATCCGCTGTCGAAGTAACCGCAGAGAAAGAGGTTGAACTGAACATTTTTTCCGTAAGTTGAACGGAGTTGCGTCATTTTCACGGCCTCTTCCTTTCGGCGCTTGTTGGTATTCGTGAAATCGCCAGCCGATTTCGCTTCGAAAAAGATCGGAAAGCCACCTTTCTTGGCTTTCTTTGGCATTATAATGACATCAACAGGAATATTCACGCCTCTTACACCTCCTTCAAGTTTCACCGGGACGTTCATGCGGAAAGAGAAAGTACCGGGCGGCATTTCGTCAAAATGTGTCCCATCGTCACCGGGTAACATATTGTAGCCTTTTGCTTCGAGCCACGACTTGATGGCAGAGAGCTGGCGTTTTTCCTGCGCATTGCGGATAATCGGGTTTGCGACAGCCCCGCAAAGTCTGTCTGCAACGATTGTGGCGGCACGGTGAATTTCAGACTCATGCGGTGCTTCTTCACGCTCAAGCCAAACAAAGATATCTGGGTCTGCCATCTTCTCGATGATATTGGCAATTTTTGATAACCCTGTATCGATGTCTGAAGGACTCATACGAGGCGGTAATTTTTTCCTAAGCTCGATGCTCTTCACAAGATTAGTCGAGACACCGGCAAGTCCGATAAGGCGATCCACAGCGAGAGGAGGACAAGTCGACATGCGGAGAGCTGGGAGGATTTCTGGATGCTGCCGCATTATGACTGGTCGAATGTTGGTCATATTCTCAGTGGAATGAAGAGTGGCTTCCACATCCGCTGTCGTCTGAATCCGAGTCGTTCTAAAAGCTTCCGGTGCAAATTTCATGAACCATTCATTGTACATGTCCACCGACTTTGCAACGTCAGCCTTCCATCGGTTCGGTTTATCGAGATTAATTCCCATATTTCCTCGTCAGTTTTAGTGTTGCCCGCTAACGTAGTGCATTAAGCAGAAAAATTTCTGCATATTAACACTATATATTTTCTTTATAATCCTTGGGGCTAGGTCGCCTATGAGAAAGCAAGTCAAGAAAAAACAGCTCTCCATTAGCAAGAAAATCATTTGAAAATGGCATCATTTTGAGGCTGAAGTCCTCCATTTTGGTGCTGAAAAGGACCCTTTAAGGGTGGAGCCGGAAAAGGATCTTCTCGGATATTCTTGAAATGGATATTCTCAATATCTCTCATAACTTCATGAGGAAGCTTTTTTAAATCCTTCTTCACAGATTTGACACTCTTGATCTCAAACATCTTCTCAGATACCCCTGAAGAGATCTTCTTCGCCTATCAACTCCCCTTCTTGCATCTCCACAATTACGTCTTTACGTCTTTTCAAGAGTTCTTCAGAAAGCTCTTTGTCCGCAAGGATAGCAAGAGTCTCTTTTTCTTCTTCAGTCAAATTCTGTATAGCCTTAAGTATTTCAAAAGGGGTCATAGTCTTTTTTTGAGCCTTCATAACAAAACCTCCTGGAATAATTTAGCTTTATATATTAGCATACTTCGGGGAAATCCCACCACTTATTTTCACTTGCTAATCCCATGGAACAGATAATTTTTTGTTCACGGGCTTCCCCGTCCTCATCATGGACACTGCAAAGGCGGTCTTCATCTCTTGGCGCAATGACCAATTGCGCCAATGTGGACTTGGACGTCCTTCAATAAGTAAATAACTCAATGGGGCAAAACAGAAAGACTCTCAAGACCTCAATTACAATACATCAGCTTTCTTTCCATTCTCAAACGCCTTCAGGTTCATCTATATAAGTTTTCAGTAATCCTTTAAAGGAATTATGTCAAATAATTTCCTTGACTTCACCCGTTCATTCAGCCACAGACCCACACGGACATACACAGACTTTCAGTCATATTCTCTTCTGAATCATACATGATGGTTTTGACAGATACGGTCACAAGGGCAAAAAATCTTCAACCAAGCACACCAAAAGGCATTATTGGGAGATCGTGAAAATGGGGCCGCGTCTTGATACAATTCAATGATACCAACTATTTTTGCGTTTTTTCTTGATTCCTTTCTATGGGCAAAATATCATCGCGAATCATGAAGGATTCAGTAGGGGAGGCTAATGGTCATGGAGAAGACAGATTATGACGCGATAGTGATCGGGGCGGGAGCTGGGGGAGCTCCCTGTGCTGCCCTATTGGCAAACAAAGGGCTGAGAGTCCTTCTTTTAGAAAAGAATGACCGGCCCGGTGGCAAGGCCATGACGGTATCAAAAAAGGGTTTCACGCATGAACTTTGGCCTGTAACCGGAGGTCCAAGGCTAAACAGCCAGTTCGAGGCTGTACTCAAGGAATTGGGTATGGCATCTGAAAGGGCAGGAACAGATAACATATTTACCCTGTATTATCGAAATTCATCGGGAAAATATATGCCCTTTTCACTGCCTCAGCCCCGGGGCTTTGACCAGATGGACCAGGAGAAGGCGATCGAGCTTATTTCCTGGCTGGAATTACAGCCGGAAGGTCTTACGGAACTGGCCCGTTTCGGGGCCGATGTAACCGCGCTTACAGACCGCGATATCGATGAACTGGATGAAATCACCTTGCATGAATTTCTTTCTCCCTATCAAATACCTCAGCCCATGTACAGTTACTTGGCCGCCCAGATGAACGTTGTTTTTGTGTTGCCCATTGACCAGCTAGCGGCCTCTGAAGGCATAAAGACGATAAGGGAGATGACCACCGACGGTGCCGGGTTTTATTTCAAAGGGGGCTATGGTCGTCTATTTGAAAAGTATGTTGAAGCGTTTCAACGGGATGGCGGTAAAGCCATTTTTGGGAGCAAGGTTCATCGGATTGTCATTCTGGACGGCCAGGTTACAGGAGTGGAAACGGATGCGGGAACCTTTGGCGCTCCTGTAGTAGTAAGTAATGCCGGGATTCAGCCCACAGTGCTCAAACTGGTCGGAGAGCAGCATTTTGATAAGTCCTACGTTAACTATGTCAAGGATCTGGTCCCCTCCCTCGGCCTGATGGGTACCCGTTACTTTCTAAATAAACCAGTACTGGAAACCGGGGCCCACATCGCCTTTGCCGACGACAGCTATTGGAACGCAGAACGTTCTTTGAAATTCAAGGGAGACAAGGTCCCTGATGAGATGCTCATCTTTACCACGGTCCCTTCGTCTTTTGACCCTGATCTGGCCCCTGAGGATAAGCAATGCGTTCTGGCTTCCACCCTGTGTCCTTCTGATCCGGAGATGGGAAATACTCAAGCCTGGTGGGACAGGATGGATGCGATGATGGATAAGATCTGGCCTGGGTTCTCCCAATTTGTCGAATCCCGGGAGCATTTTAGTCCCAAGCATGTGTCCGCTCTGACCAGGGACCAGGTCCTTGCCGGTATTGGGGGGGAGTGCATCGGTCTAGGTCAAGTTGTGGGCCAGTGCGGGAGGCACAAGCCTTCACCCAAGGCCCCTGTACGCGGTCTTTTTTATGTGGGCTGTGACGCGGGAGGCCATGGCTGTGGCACGCATCAGGCAGTGGACTCGGCGGCCAAGGTGGCCCGCCTGGTGCATCAATACCACCAAATGCATTCTGTTGGGTAGTTTCTTTCCATCCGGCAAAGGCATTATCAGCGAATCAAATTACCTTTCAACCCCCTTGAGGGCCTGATAGGACATATAGGCCCCCAGCCTCCTGGGAGTAACCCTCGGGAGGAATAGATGTACAAACCAGTGTTTCGCGCCTGGTACGTACAGCGCCTTCCCCTTCTTTAAGGCCTTTACTCCTTTCTTTGCAATAGTCGCTGGATCACTGAGCCCGCTTACACGGTACCACATGAGCTTTTTCGGAACGTCCTCGGCCTTGAGCATCGGCGTATCCGTATAGGAGGGATTCAATGTACAGACCACTACACCGCTATGTTTCACCTCCTGGCGTACCGCCTCGCTGAGACTTTGGACAAAGGCCTTAGTGGCACCGTACAGGGCGTGATGGCATGTGGGCTGAAAGGCCGCCGCCGAACTGATGTTGAGAATTCTCCCCTCGCCCCGCTTTATCATATCCGGCAGGAAAAGGTGCATGAGCAACACGTATGCCCGGACATTTACCCTCAGCATTACTTCATGCCTTTCTAAGGCAACGCTATGAAATGCACCGTAGGTCAGGACACCCGCGTTGTTTACCAGGACATCCACATGGGGAACAAGCTCCTGGACCCTCTGGTATAACTTCTGCGGACCTTCATCTTCAGAAAGGTCCAAGGGAACCGGCCAGGCCTTCACATGGTAACGCTGCTGGAGTTCTGCCACCCACTGCTCTAAGGCCTCCTTCTCTGAAGGAAGGGCGCCAAGCACACAATGGGCACCCTCTTCGGCGAAACACCGGGAAAGTTCCTTGCCAATACCTGAAGATCCGCCGGTAATGAAAACATATCGATCCTTAAGGCTGTATCGTCCCATATCAGAATCTCCTTGTCTTACATTTCTTGTAATACTTTCGCTCTTTGAAAACGCCCACCCTCTAAAGCATGTGAGCGCCCGTGATCATCAGGCTGTCATTGCCCCCGTCCTCAATCAGGGCCGCACGCGTGTCCCTGAATATCTTCTCTATTGCGTATTCCTTGCTCACTCCATAGCCTCCGAATATCTGGACCGCATCGTTTGCCACCTCGAAGGCGGTGTTGGTGCAAAAGACCTTTGATGCAATCGAATACTGTGTAGCAGGAGGTGTGTTGTTGTAATTATAGATCATCGCTGCACGGGAGAGGGCACGGGCCGCCTCGACCTTCATAAACATGTTGAAAAGCTTGTGTTTTATGGCCTCATGCTCGAAGAGGAGCTTGCCGCCCTGGACGCGCTCCTTGGAATATCTCAACGCCTCCTCATACGCCGCCCTGGCCGTACCCGTGAATATGGCCCCCATACCGGCATTGGCCGTGGACACGGTCAGGTCGAGCATGGACTCATAGCTCTCCTGATCCACCAGCATGTATTCACGCGGGACCCTGACATTATCAAAGAAGATCTCCCCCTGGTTCAGTGCCCTCTGTCCGAGCTTGTTCAGGGCCTTGCCCTTGCTTACACCCGGCAGATCTAAAGGTACGACACAGATACCCCCGCCGGACATGCCCATGGAAGGATCAATGGTGACATAGAGCAGGCTATGGGTGGCGATGGTGCCATTGGAGACCCAGGCCGCCTTCTGGCCGTTTAAGACCCATTCGTCTCCATCAAGCGTGGCGGTCACCTGACACTTTATCTTGGGGTTGTAGAATTCGGGTGTTCCGGGACACAGGGTGTCCGTGCCGTGGTCCGGCTCTGTTATGCCCCAGCAGCCGATAAAGGTCGCATCCTTGTTCTCACAAAAGGGCAATATGATTTCCTTTTCCAGGCGCTCCTCAGGGATCATGGACGAGAAAAAGGCGGGAAAAGAGGAGACCCCGATTCCAATCGCAAAGTCAGGACTGCCCCATCCCATTTCCTCCAGCACGATATGGCTCTCTAATGGCTCGAGCCCCAGGCCCCCATAGGTGTCGGGCAAGAAAATGGTATGATAGCCGAGCTCAAAACCCTTCTTCATGGTATCCCAAAAGATGGTGCTCTTGATGACCTCGTCGGGGTCGGCTATCTTATCCAGCTCCAGGCTCGCAGGCCTCAGCACCTCTCCGGCAAATTTGTGCGCTGCCTCCTTCAAAGCTATTTGCTCATCTGTGAGCTCCATGTTCAAATCCAGATAGCTCATAAACTATGTCTCCTTGCGTTTGGGTTATTTGTAATCCTCAAATCTGTAAACGTCCTCGGAATCCGGGGAGAAATCTTTCCTCAAGACCCTGTCCAGGGCCTTCTCTGAAATGCTTTTGGGAATTTCCATTACCACCTGTATGTAAGAGGGGATAAAGTTTGCCTCCAATTCCTTCTTGCACAGCTCATATATAGATGCCGGCTCGATCGACTTGCCCTCAAAGGGGGAAACAGCCGCGACCAGATCGCTCTCACCCGGCGCCCCGGAGGAGGCCGGTATACCATATACACAGGCCTCACTAACATCCGGATGCCTTCCAATTACCATCTCAACATGGTCAGGCTGTATAAAATCTCCGGCCCTTCGAAGCTCCGTGCCCTTCCGGCAGTCGAAGTAATACCAGCCGTCCTCATCCCGGTGAACCATATCGCCACTCCGAAGCCAACCCCCCTTGGTCTTCTCCTCTGACGCATCGGGCAGGCCAAGATAGTCCACCTTTGTCTCGCCCCTCACCAGTCGTGAAATAAGCTCACCCGTAGTACCCGCTGGGACCTCATTATCGTTCTCATCCACCACCTTGAATTGCATTACACCGGGCACTGGTTTGCCAAATGATCCCACAGGACCTTTTCCGACAGGCTTGAATGCAAAACCACCCTCTACGGCTCCATACCACTCCAGGATCTTTACATCAAAACGCCTTTCGAATCCCTCCCATATAGACACGGGAGTCCCGGCGCTAAGGACCATCCTAACAGGATTATCCGCATCATCGGGCCTCTCGGGTTGGTTATAGATACCCGCCATCATGCCACCCAGTAAGGAGAAGGAGGTGCAGCCATACCTTCTGCAGATATCCCATATCCTGCTCTTGGTAAACCTTGGACTGAATACGGCCTTGATGCCAAGGCTCAGGGCGGGGAAAAAGGTCACCGCCTGCGCATTACCATGCGTCAGGGATAGGCCGTTATAAAGGATATCGTCCTTCTTATACTTCCAGGCGATTCTGTTGAGTATGTTGAAAAGGCCCATCCGGTTGTTGCGGATTGCCACCCCCTTTGGATCACCCGTGGTACCGGAGGTATATATAACCTGCATTGGCTGGCGCACATCCATAATCTGCTGATCCACCCGTTCCCACGAATCCTTTTCCAGGGTTTCATTGAGCGCGTGATACCTGGATGACACCGGCACCTGCTGATCACGCTGATATGCTATGGCCGTAAATTTTACATTAGGAAGCCCATCAATAACCTCGTCCACCTGTTCAAGACACTCGGCCGAGGCAATGATCGCCCTGGCATTGGAGTTGTGTATCAGGAACTTCAATCTATCTCCGCGGGATCGTGGGTCCACAGGAACCATGATCGCACCAATAGTCGTTGCAGCAAAGAGTGAATACGCAAATTCAGGATAGTTTCTCATAAATACCGCAAACGTATCCCCCTTCCCGATGCCTCTATCGAGCAAAAGACGGGCTACCTTATTAGAGTTCTCATAGAGATCCTTGTAGGTGAGGACATCCTCTCCCTGATCCCCCCTCTCAAAGATGTATATTTCCCTGTCAGGCGTTTCGTCCGCCTTGATTTCCACAAGATGTGAAGCGATAACCTGATTAAGGTGTGCCTTTGACGCCATTTTTGACCTCCTGATACGTTGGATTGCCTTTACTATTCCTCTACGGCTCCGATAAAGCCCCGGGAAAAGGTCGGGAACTCTTTCTCGAAAATCTCATCCCAGTACTCTTTGGTCCAGAACTTGTGACGATCAAAATAAGGATCCACGTTCGCCACACTCACAGATACGCTCGACACGATGTCAACCTCTTCAATGAGGTTGAGCGCCAGCGCCGCAAAGGCCAGCGTGCCGAACACCCTGCAGTGCAGTCCCAGTCTCCAGGCAATGCTTGCCGCCGCGTTTACCGCAATATTAAGATTAATGTTCTTGAACTGACAGCTTGGCCCCCGAGCAGTGAGTGATTCGACCTCCTCTGCCTTGTTGAGTTCCGCGCAAGTACGGTAGCCACAGGCCCCGCAATTATAACCAAAATCCGATTTCCTATTGTCTCCAACGACCATTAAAGCACAAGGTTCCTTAATTAGCTCCATCACAAAACGCCCGTCTCGTGCTGCCAGCGGCGACATGTCACCAAGGGAGTAACAGAACTCGGCAATCTCTTCCATCTCTTCTTTCCCCAGTGTTACCATCTTGATGGTATTCCTGTTTCGGAATCTAAAGCTATTGTGGGCCGCCACCGCCATCAGTTCCACAGCCCGATCGAGACCACTCTGTACAAGCTCGGTCATATCTTTCTTTGCCATGGTTGCCTCCTTTTCATTTATCCTTTATTTCTCAGCTATAAATCGATCTAAACTGGGGCCATAGCCTCTGAATAATACGGTCGTTCATGGTCCGCTGGTTGATCTCACCGTACCTCAGGGGTATATCCCTAAAGGGCGATTTTTCAGTAACCGAAATACCGACACCGAGCGCGAAACCCGTGTCCCTGGGGACTATTTCCATCCTCATGGCCGCGGCCCCAGCCGACCAGAAGACACCATAGTCGATCCCAAGATTACGGGCCTGCGAGATAATTCCATCCAGGGCAAAGGCAATGTTGTTGGCCCTGAAGATACATAAGGGCCCGGTAAAGGCAATGCCCGGCCCTTTTGGCAGGCGCTCCGATTCGCGAAGATATTCGCAGGTAAGTTTTCCGCACATGTTGCAGTTGATATCGGCTGGATCGGTAAGAGATCGAAGGGATGTGATGATCAATATTGCATCCGCATCCCTCAATATCGCCGCGTCCCTCTTGAAAAACTTCCACCCTTTGTCTTCATCTGCCATGCCCTCAATCTGCTGACAGAGGTCTTCGATATCACACTCGTCATCTATAGTATGAATGGTGCACTCACCAACTCCCCCAACCCGGGGTGATGTGGTTCCAGAGGCAAGCAGGAGAAGGGATGCAATCCTTACCGCTTCCTTCCTGTCGTCTTCAAATTGTCTCATGCTTCGTTCCATGCTCATGGTCAACTCCTCCTCATGATTTTCTAGATTTCCATGCCATGCTCGCGAGCAATATCAGGATAGGCCTCATAGGCGGGCTTGAGCAAAGGCAAAAGTTTCAATACCTTTGGCATGGGACCCTTGGCCTTGATAAGCCTCTTCGCAAGTGCAACGGGCATGGATATCTGCTTCAGCCAGAACTTATGACAGGTATCACCACTGAGCGTCATCTCGATTGTGGGCTTGAGATCTGCATTACCACAGATAACGTCACCCTTCACCCCATCACCAGGGGTCAACCATATCTCTCCATTGGGATCTGTTATAGTAAACTTGATAATGATATTTGACTCAACAAATTTGGGGCCAACTTCGGGGTGTGCCTGAATCTTTCTAAAAAGCTCTCCCAATACCTCATACATCTTTTCAGTACTCTCAAAGACTGCCATCTCATGCCTCCTATCCAAAAAGGTTACAAGTTAAACTCTTATCCCAACCATCAAATCAATGGTCTCCTTGACCGTCCTCCTTGCCCACTCGGTGGTGTGTCTAGACCGGTCCAGGAACCATCGGGAAGCTATCCCCTGATAGACCGCAGAGATGACCATAGCCGCCTCCCTGGGATCGGTACCTCTGATGCTTCCCTGTGAAATCCCCTCCTGAATAACCTCCTCCAACATAGAGACCCAGCCAGTTATCCAATCCCGAAAGACGTCCCGAAAGGCCTCATCATTGACCGCCCTGTGCATACACTCGAAAAAAAGGGGGTAGCCTACGGGGAGGTCTGGGTCATCGGCGACGTAGAGCCAGTCAGCAAAAGACTTGAGCTTGTCGAGAGGATCACCCACTCCTGCCATTTCCCTCCTTCCCCTCTCAAAGATCTGGGCGAAAAACCTCCGAAAGACCTCCTTAAACAGTTTTTTCTTTGTGGGAAAGTAGTGGAGAACAGCGCCCTTGGAAATGCCGGCCCTCTTGGCCACATCCTCTATAGTGACCAAAAATCCCCCATTTTGGGCAATGATCTCCTGTGCAGCGGAGATGATGTGATCCTCTTTCGAGGCGCGTGTCTGGTTTTTCAAGTCTGCCACCATGGATTTTTCTCAATGAAATATTTCCAAACCGTCTGGACGGTTTTAGCATTTCCTGAGGCCATTGTCAAGCGATTTTGCGACACTTTTCTGTCCTGGCCCGGACATCCTATTAAGGGATTTGGCGTGTTATTCTTCAGCCGAGGGGTTAGGAAGCACTGTCCACCCCCTTTCCCAGCAGATTGCGGACAAATTCCACTATCAAGACAAGAAATCCCATTGCCAGGGTCCCTACGGCGTTCTGGAACCAGTCAAAGTAGGCAAAAGGGGTAAAGGGAAGGTTTCCATTGAAATACCAGTACAAAAGGTTGGAGATGATGAAATAGAGCAAGGCGCATATAAATGCGGAAAAAAAGGGATTTCGGTAAGATCTTCTCTTGGTGCCCATAGTAAACCTCCTTTGTAACTATACAGCTATTTAGGTTGAAGGCTGAAGGCTGAAGTAATTTTCCACCCAACGAGTTACTCCCCTTTTTCTGAAGCATATACTAACAGCGGGCCGATATGTAAAGGCTATTACCTGATGAATCATAATAGCAAGTTGTTAAGGTGTCAACTTTTAATCCTAACTTTTATATATTAAGCTAAAAAGATTTAAAATATTTTAGATGGCATTTAGCGATTTGATTCCCCTGGATGGACTCACCCCTATGTGGAACAGGCACTGAATTAGTCCACTATTGAAACATTTATGTAAGCATAACAAGTTGATTTTACATAATTAAGGTCCAGATGATACCCCCGTGGGGCAGACCCTATTTTTTTCTTGACAATCCACACCAAAATGAGCTATTCTTTCACATAAGTTGAAAGTGAAACTATTAACTTATCGAACCTACAAATGACTTCAGATTAGAGCACATCTGCCATAGGCGATGAAAGCGCTATAATAAATCCTGACCTATGTTACAGGAGCATGCCATTTCATACGAGGTACCCGGCATGAAAAAAAGGCTCTTAAAGATGCAGGAATTGTCCCAGGCCACCGGTGTAAGCGGTGGAACCATCCGATACTACGTCAGAAAAGGGATCTTGCCTAAGCCTGTAAAAGTACACAAGAACATGGCCTATTATGATGAAAGCTATATCGAGCGCATACGCATGATCAAGCAGTTGCAGGAAAAGCGCTACCTGCCCCTTAACATTATTAAGATGGTCCTGGAGGCAAATGATATCTCTTCCCTGAAAGCCGAACAGAAAAGGATACTCAAGGATATTGAAAGGCCATTATTTAAGAGTTCCCTTTCAGACAACCACACGGTGCCCCTAAACAAAGACGAACTAGCTGAACACACAGGCATCCCAATGGAAGACATTGAGGCACTGGAATCCATGGGTATCATCTCTCAAGATGCCGAGGGCCACTTTGACAGGGAGTGCATTCGGATCGCTGAACTGGCCGCTGAATTGAGGGATGTTGGCCTTACCAAGGAACTCGATTTCCGCGTTGAACACCTGCAGATCCATCAGGACCTTATCGAGTTCCTCGCAAGGAAAGAGATAGACTTATTTACAAAACGCATTGCCAATAAGGGGATGAGCCTGAAAGAGATTTCGACTCTTGTGGATAATTCTATCGAGGTCTTGAACAAGATAATACCGTTTATACACCTTCGGATGATACGCAAGATCCTCGATGAGATTGAGTAAAAAACCAGAGAAACAGCCAATGATGTGCTGCCTATGAAAGATGTTATCTCTCATCTAGAGCGACAGGGGGGGCAAAGTTTGGACATCTCTCGCCGGGAATTTTTCCAGAAAGGGATGACCGTGGCAGGCTGGGGCGCCTTGTTCTTAGGTGCAGGGGCCGCATCCTACGAGTGTGTCCAATTCTTTTACCCCTCTGTTGTGTTCCATCCCCCCAGTATCTTTCAAATTGGCAAGGTGAGCGCCTTTCTCTCCCGCGAGTCTCCTGATTCATACGGCGTTATCTTCGTAGACAGCCACTTCAAAGAAGAACACCGCTTTTTTGTGATTCGGGAAGTCAAGAGGATCTATGCCCTGTTTGCCAGATGTACCCATCTCGGGTGCACGGTCAACTGGTTCCCCGGTCTTGATATCTTTAAATGCCCATGTCACGGGAGCGAGTTCCGCTCCAATGGAAAAGAATTTGCGGGCCCGGCCCCCAGACCACTGGACAGGCTGAAGATCAGTCTGGATATGGACGAAAACATCCTGGTGGACACAAGAACCATATATACCGCCAAGGAATTTGAACAGAAAAAGGCCTACATTGAAATAACCTAAATGCAAACATCTGTACTTGATCTCAATTCACTTCATTAAAGGAGGGTCTGATGGAAGGAACCGAGTTTACCCGCAGACAATTTCTAAAGGCAACGGGTGCCTCTGTACTGATGCTGTCACTGAATTCCCTGGGCTTCCTGGGGGGCGAGGCCCATGCCACGGAGAAGGTCATTGAGGACTGGGATTACAGCAAGTGGGAGGATCTGCACAGGAAGGAGTGGACCTGGGATAAGGTCACCTTTGGCACACATCTGGTGGACTGTTACCCGGGCAACTGTCTGTGGCGCGTCTACACAAAAGACGGCGTCGTTTTCCGGGAAGAACAGGCGGCCAAGTATCCGGTGGTGGATCCTACAGGACCGGACTTCAACCCCCGGGGCTGCCAGAAGGGCGCCGCATACAGCCACATGATGTATAACCCGGATCGCCTGAAGTACCCCATGAAGCGCGTAGGAGAAAGGGGCAGCGGCAAATGGAAACGGCTCTCCTGGGACCAGGCCCTCACCGAGATCGCAGAAGGCATGGTGGACGCCATGGAAGAGCAGGGACCTGAATCTATCATCTGCGAGGTCGGCCCGGGTAACGGCGGGTTCCTGCATGTGATCCCGGTGTCCCGGCTCGGAGTATTTATAGGGGGTATTAACCTGGATATAAACAGTACCATCGGGGACTTTAACCGGGGCGTCTATGAAAGCATAGGCAAGTTCCAGTTTATGGACTCTGTCGACGGCTGGTTCTTTGGCAAGCTCTTGCTCATCTGGCACATGAACCCGGTCTACACCCGGATCCCCTCCTATCACTTTATTTCGGAGGCCCGTTACAACGGCGCAGAAGTCGTCACCATCGCGCCTGATTATTCCCCCAGTGCCATGCACGCAGACGAATGGGTCCAGGTAGAACCTGGCAACGATGCCGCCCTTGGCCTGGCCATATGTCAGGTGCTCATAGAAAAAGGCTCTCTTGATGTCCCGTTTATAAAGGAACAAACAGACTTGCCCTTCCTCATCCGAATGGATGACCAGCGTTTTCTGCGAGCGAGCGACATGGAAAAAAAGGGCAGGGATGACCAGTGCTGCTATTGGGACACAAAGAAGGGCCAGGCAGTGAAGGTTCCAATGAGTACGCTCAATCTCAGTGGTGTTGATCCCGCCCTGGAAGGCAGTTACACGGTTACATTATTGAATGGGGACAGTGTCGAGGTACGTCCATCATTTCACCTCTTAAAAGAGATGCTTAATCTCGATTATACCCCGGAAAAGGCATCAAAATTGTGTGGCACACATCCTGATACCATCCGCAGGCTTGCCCAAAAGGCGGGCCAGGCCGAAGGCCACATCCAGGTCCTGGTTGGATGGAATGCCGCCAAATACTATCATGGCGATCTCATCGAGAGGGCCATGTGCCTGATTCTGGCCCTGACCGGAAGCTATGGCAAGAAGGGCAGTGGTATTCGAGGATGGAACGAATCACTATTCGAGGGTGCCCTCTTTCAGATGTTCAAGCGCAAAAAGGGCAGACTTGAGACCATCATGCGCCTACCAAAAGAAAAACGGGTCATGAACAAGCTAAAGTCCAAGGATAGAACCGTAACCGCTGAATTGCTTGCAATCCACCTGGAACGCTGGCGCAACAAGAACCAGATAAATATGACGGTCCCCGCCTTCCTCTACTATTTCCATTCCGATTACAAGAAGGCCTGGGACCGACGCGAATGGCACTGCCCGACCATGAAGCGAGAATTCCCTGAATATATGGACGAGGCCATTAAGAAGGGGTGGTGGGATGGCTTCGTATTGCCGGCCAAGGATCAGGAGCCCAGGGTCTATTATTACATGGGCACGAACCCGGCGCGTAAGAATCGGGGCTGGTTGACCAACATCCTCCCCAGCCTCTGGAAGAAATACAAACTCATTTTTGGCTTTGAGACAAGATGGAGCACAACACTCCTCTATTCTGACTATGCCCTCCCCTGTGCCGGTTTCTACGAAAAGCTGGACACACGCTTTCCTACCCCCCATGTCCCCTGGTTAACGCTGACCGAGAAGGCCGTGGAACCGCCGGGAGAGGCCAAGCAGGAGTGGGACATCTGTGTAATGCTGGCCGGAAAGATCGAAGAAGCAGCCAAGCGCCGCGGCCGGACAAAGTTCAAGATGCGAACCGGCAGGGAGATTGACCTCAGCGACCTGAAACACAGACAATCTATGGGATGCGATCATTTCGAGGAGGTCATGGATGATGCCCTGATGGACAGCGCCCTATTCGGGAATCTGCCAAAGGACACCAATCTCGAAAAGATGCGAAAAGAGGGAATTGTTCGTTTCACAGGACTTTCCCCATTTGATCCCATCGCCATGGCACTGGCCACGGACATCAAACCGGACGAGCCCATAGTGCCATTGACCTGGCACACCGGCCCCAAGAAGCTGCCTTATCCCACCTACAACCGAAGGATCCAGTTTTATATTGATCATCCGTGGTTCATAGAGGCAGGGGAACAGCTCCCGGTGCACAGGCCCAACCCCAAGATAGGCGGGGATTATCCCCTGACTATGACGAGTGGTCACCAGCGTTGGAGTGTACATTCAATCTGGATAACCGATACGCAACTCCTAAGGACCCACCAGGGCCGGCCCTTTATGTTTATGAACCCTGAGGACGCAGCAAAAAGGGGCATCGAGGAAGGAGATCTGGTACATGTATACAACGATTTTGATGAATTTCATGTCCACGTCAAGCTCACCCCCACTGCTCGCCCTGGCAAGGGACCAAACCCGGGTCAGGTGATCATATATCACGCCTGGGAGACATTTATGTTCAAAAATTGGAAGAGCTATGATGCGGCCATTCCCGGGACTGTCAAATGGCTGGACCTCGCCGGCGGCTATGGCCACCTGAGTTACTACCGGTGGAATTGGTGTCTACAGCCCATTGACAGGGCAATAGCCGTGGAAGTGGAAAAGGCCTGATAAATAAATCACCGGGCCCGGGCACGAACATATTCTAGGGCCTTTGGATACTATGAACGAAAAGGAGGCATGGAAGATGCCGCAAGAAGAAAAAATCACGGGAAAGGTTGTAGTAAAAAGGGTATCTGCATCCAGCAAGGAATTGTTAAACTATACGGCCCCTGCCTGGGCTGTAATAAAAGACGAGCGTATTGAAATGGGGGCAACACCTTTGGCAAACCAGCCCTCTGCTTACATCAAGGCGACCTTTGATGAAAAAAAGATCGGCGCCGTTAAGGAAATTATGGTAAAGGCGGCCCACAATGGTAAGGATATCTTTTTCCGTTTTCAATGGGAAAGCAAGGACCCGAATTACGAGATTGGAGACATCGGGACCTTCCCTGACGCTATAGCGATCCTTCTGCCGTTTAAGGACCCGGAGAAAACGCCGATCAAAGAAATGGGCACAAAAGACTATCCGACAAATGCATGGTATTGGAGGCCGGATTTTGAAGAAAAGCCAAAGAATCAGGTGTCCCACGGCCTTTCTACCTCACTCTATACCAAGGACTCATCTATTGTCTCCGCCTCCAGGTGGGACAATGGGGTCTGGCACGTGGTTATGGGCAGGCCATTAAAGGTAAAAGAAGAGGCCGTAAATCTGGCGCCAGGCGCAAAGTCCAAGGTCACGGTAGGATTTGCCGCCTGGGAAGGTGCTGGCGGGGAACGGGGTGGGGTCAAGGCATTTAGCAAGGAATGGAGAGCTCTGATCCTCGAGGCCTGAGGCCTCGTTTACAAGGGGAATGCCTCATAAATGGTGATTTTGTCTTCAAGTTGGAAGACCTCAAATTAAAATAGGAGACGGGGATATGCCAGTAGATGAAAAAAAATTGACCGATCGAGAAAAGGAGCTTGCCCGGCAATTTGAGGCCACCAAGGACCAGCTTCGTAAATACAAGAGGCATGTGGCCATGGTGATGGACCTCAACAAATGCATCGGGTGCCAGCTTTGTTCAATGGCGTGTAAGACCCTGTGGACCTCACTGGAAGGCAGGGAATACATGTGGTGGAACAAGGTCAACACCTCCCCCGGCAAGGGCTCACCCAAGGACTGGGAACGTATGGGGGGTGGTTACAAGGTCCTTTTTGGCGGCAAGGTAAGAGATCCGGTCCGAGGAAAGCTCCCAACCAGGAAGGATTTTGGCGATATGTGGAAGTATAACTTTGAGGAGGCCTTTAAATCAAAGGCAGGTGAAAAGCAGTTGAAGGCCCTCAACCCCGACGGAACAGATCCGGATTGGGCAATGAACTGGGACGAAGATCAGGGGGGAGGAAAATATCCCAATGCCTTCTATTTCTACCTGCCGCGTATATGCAATCACTGTACCTATGCGGCCTGTCTGGACGCGTGCCCGAGGAATGCGATCTATAAGCGGGAAGAGGACGGCGCCGTCGTAATTGATCAGGACCGTTGCAAGGGCTACCGCTTCTGTCTGGAGGCCTGTCCTTACAAGGTGATCTATTTCAATTTCATTACCAAGACCAGCATGAAATGTATCTTTTGCTACCCCCGGCTTGAGCAAAATGTGGCCACTGCATGCTCGCGCCAATGCACCGGGCGGGTCAGGTTCCTGGGATTTATGGATGACAAAAAGGGCCCGATTTACAAACTGGTGAATGTATGGAAGGTGGCCCTGCCCCTTCACGCGGAGTTCGGCACCGAACCAAATGTCTTTTACATTCCACCCCTGTCGCCCCCCCGGCTTGATGACGAGGGCAAGGTTGACCCTTCCAAGCCCCGCATCCCCACGGCCTACCTGCGTTATCTGTTTGGCCCTGAGGTGGAAAGGGCACTTGAAACCATAAAAGAGGAAAGGGATAAGGTCAGACAGGGTGGCAAATCAGAGCTGATGGAGATCCTGATTGCAAAACAATGGGAAGGCATGTTCGAGCCGTTTAGCAAAGATCCATCCATTTTGGAGAGGCCGGTCCCCAAAAAGACAGAGGCCTAACTTCTTAGACGGAGCAAATAGGGATAAATAATGTTGAACATACAAACCAAACCCTTACGTACACAACAGGAAAATCATGTCGCCAACCGGAGCCGTACTTACTCCCTGCTCGCAGAGGCATACCGTTACCCTGATGACGCATTCAGGGATCAGGCCAGGCATGGCGACCTTTATCAGGCATTGCGGACCTTGTTCTCCGATCTGCCTTATCCCCTCGCGTGGATCAGGGAGGAGGAGAAGGCCCTCCGATCACTCAACCATGTAAAAGATGATGATATAGAGGTGGAGTTCATCCGTCTGTTTGAAGCCGGTCCGGGCAGTCCCCCCTGCCCCCTATTGGAGGGCGCTTACCGTGAAAGCCGAAGAAGTATCATGAGGGAACTGATCCTTTTTTACAATCACTTTGGGCTGAGTTACGCCGAAGGCGCCCAGGATGAACGACCAGACCATATATGCCTCGAAATGGAGTTTCTTCATTACCTCACTTTTAAAGAGCTCCACGTGGTCCAGAAAGATTCTTCCTGTTTGAGCTATCTCAGGGCGCAGAAAGACTTTCTGGAACGCCACCCGCTTAGCTGGGTGGAAAAAATGGCGGAAAGGATTGATCGGATCAAGAAGAACCGTACACTCGATGCGTGCCAAGAGGTCATTCTCTTTTATTGGGGTCTTGCCTCCCTGACGGTCCGGTTCCTGAAAGAGGATTGCCGGTATCTACAGGCCGTGCTAACCGAACCGGTTTAGCGTTTTGAAACGAGCAATGATGCCTTTTAGAAAAATAACCGAAACTCAGTTATGGCGATCCATCTTTCGACACCAATTTGAAGACACACCGCGAAATCGGGCACTGACCGTACTATCCAATTTTTTTCTACATATCCATCCCGTCAAGCTGCCGAAGAGTTCTATCCGAATACGTTTTACATTCTGTCTGGGGGGCCTCACCTTTTTCATGTTCCTTGTAGAGACCGTAACCGGAATCCTGCTAATGTTTTACTACCGGCCCGTGCCTGAATATGCGTATCTGGACATGAAACTCCTGGAGCACACCGTACGGTTCGGCATGTTTTTAAGGAACATGCACCGGTGGGCAGGACATGCCATAGTAATCCTGGTCATGCTGCACATGTTGCGGGTATTTCTCACGGGCTCCTATAAGCCCCCTCGCGAATTTAATTGGGTCATTGGTGTGGGCCTGCTGGTTGTAACACTCCTACTCAGCTTCACCGGCTACCTGCTACCATGGGACCAAATAGCCTTCTGGGCTATCACGATAGGATCAAAAATGGCGGCTGCAACCCCATTTCTGGGCGCTGACGGTCCATTTCACGAATTGCTGGGCATCCATCCTGGAAACGATATGCGGTTTCTATTATTGGGCGATGTGGATGTGGGCCCCAATGCCCTTCTCAGGTTTTATGTGCTTCACTGTGTGCTCTTGCCTCTTGTGTGTGTTGTCTTGATGTTCGTTCATTTCTGGAGGGTACGCAAGGACGGGGGAATATCCAGGCCGCTTTAGACCTTCATCCAGTAATGCCTTAGAGGAAAGGGAAGGCAGTCAAAAAGGACGAAATGAAAGAACAAGAAAAAAAAGATAAGGTCTTTGCATTTCCGGACCTCGCATTCAAGGAATTGCTTGCCATGCTGTTGGCCATGCTGGTTTTGACCATCTGGTCCCTCAAAGTGAATGCGCCACTCGAGAGTATCGCGAACCCCAACTGGACCGAGAATCCCGCTAAGGCCCCATGGTATTTTGTCGGACTTCAGGAAATGCTGGTCTATTTCGACCCCTGGATTTCAGGTGTGTGTATACCTTTCTTGATTATCATCGGGCTTTCTCTTCTCCCCTACCTTGATCCCAATCCAAAAGGTGCAGGACAATACAACCTTCGCGAGCGTCGTCTCATTGTGCCTGTGTTTCTATTTGGCTATGTATTATGGTTCACCTTGATTCTGGTGGGAGCGTTTCTACGGGGCCCCAACTGGCAGTTCTACTGGCCGTGGGAGGACTGGTCTATTCCCAAAGAGGCAGAACAGACCCTTGTCAATCTCCCCAGGCCCCTCGGTCTGGGTATCCTGGGTGCCTATTTCGGTCTGGGACTGATAGTGCCGGCCTGGTTAGGAAAAAACCTCTTTAAAAAGATGGGCATCATAAGACACTTGATATCCTGGGGTATGGTTATGCTTATGTTTGGTATTGTCGGCAAGATGATCCTCCGGATCTTCTTCCATGTGAGATACATCTTTGCCTCGAGCCATTTTTCCATCTGAGCTTTCATAGAGGCGTTATCGTTATGGCACTGGTTAGAGCACCATTAGGTTATCGTATTGTCTTTGTAGTCCTTATGCTCGGCCTCTTTGGACTAATGCTTGTTGTCTTTAAGACAGAAGGCACTCAAGAATGGCAGGGATTTCAGGATCGATATCACGCCATGTACAAAGAACTTTTGACCAAAAAAGCCCGAGAGTCAAAAAGAAAAGGGGACAAGACGGACCTGAATAGATGGAACCGCCTCCTTTCGGAGGCCAATAACTTCAATGGGTACCATATCAGCCAGGTCTTCTTGCCTGATGCAGGGGTTCGGGACCTCTGCCAGACCTGTCACATGACAATGGAAAACACCCTATTCAAGAATGCCCCGAACCCCCTGCGTTCTCATCCCGAGGCCATACTCCACCACCACAAACCAAATCGGTTTGGTTGCACCCCCTGCCATCAGGGGCAGGGTGTGGGACTCACGAAAGACAAGGCACATGGGATTGAGAAAAACTGGCCCCTGCCTCGCGTGCCCGAAAAGTATGTCCAGGGCCTTTGTCTTGGATGCCATGAAAGCCCCTTCGGGCTGAAAGGAGCAGAAAAGGCAGAGAAAGGGCGAACCCTTTTTATTGAACACGGGTGCTTTGGATGTCATGAGACCCGCACATTGCGGGCCTTGCCCCATATGTCAACGCCATATGAGGGTATTGGAACAAAGATTTATAATGCCGCATGGCTCTTCCAATGGATAAAAGGCCCCTCAGAGATCAGGCCAAGGACCATTATGCCGACATTTCGGTTGAAGGCAGAACAGATCAGCCATCTGGTTGCCTATCTCATATCAGAGAAGGCCTTGCCAAAGAGACTGGCTCAGTATGACCGAAAAAAGGCCTCCGCCAAAAAGGGAAAAGAGATCTTCACTAAAAAGGGCTGTATCGCCTGCCATAGCGATCAAAGAAAGGAGCCCTGCCTCACGGATCGAGTGCCCAACCTGGGCGATGCAGCGCTGAAGCTGAACAGTCGCTGGATCGTGACCTGGCTCCAGGACCCCAGCGGGCTGAGCCCCGAGACGGCCATGCCCCGTCTGATGCTGACAGATGAAGATCGGAGGGACCTTACCGCCTATCTGAAATCCCTGTTCACCAAGCAAGTAAACTCGCGCCTCAAAACCACACCCAAAAATGCATTGACAAAAGGAAATCCCGTGGAAGGCAAACGCCTGGTTCAGAGTATGGGGTGTTACGGCTGCCACGGGGTCAAAGATATGGATCAGTTGTCACTCCCAGGCGTTGGTGTCGCTGATGTGGCAAGGAAAAGACTTGATGAACTCCCATTTGGTGACTCGCGGGTACCTCGTACAAAGTGGGATTGGCTTTTCTACAAGATCAAGCAACCGGACATTTACAAGACAAAGGATATGCCGCTCAAGATGCCCGACTACCGGCTCTCGGATGATGACATCCAATCCCTAACCGTCTTTTATGTGCATAATGATTACTATGATCTGCCCCGGCATTACCTCTCCAAGAATACACACGACACAAACGTCCTGTCTAAGGGTGAATGGATGTTAGGTCAATACAACTGTGCTGGCTGTCACCAGATGAAAGAGGATGCCATACCCCGAATTACCCGCTACCTTGGGCTGAAGTCTATGATCCCACCGAGGTTGATAGGCGAGGCCGAAAGACTTCAGCCTCAATGGTTCTTCCAGTTCCTGAGCAGGCCACCTGAACTGAGACCCTGGTTAAATATCCGGATGCCGGAATTCAAATGGTCCTATCAGGACCGGGAGGATTTCATCAGTTACTTTGCCTTACAACTGGATAAAAAGGCCCGGAAGATGGCCTCCATCCCCTATGAATTGCTCCCGGTCCGCGATGATTATGACCCTGAAATACTTGAAATGGGCAAGTACCGCGTGCAGACAGACAAGTGTATGCAGTGTCATCCCATTTCTTTGGCAGGTAAATTACCCGAAGGGGTAAAGCTGGAAGATCTATCCATTAATCTTATGCTTGCCAAATCACGGCTCCGCTTCGAGTGGATAAAGGATTTCCTGCGAAACCCTGACAAATATGCCGGCAAGGCGACAAAAATGCCTTTTGTATTCTACACACCAGATAGGATCCCGCGCATCTCGGATCCGGAAATGTGGATTCAGTATACCGCCTTGTACCTTATGTTCATGGACAAGGCCCCTGAAATGCCCAAAGAAAAAAAGATCGAAGATATCCGGCCTGGGGCCGATGTCGACTGGACCAAATATCAATAAGGCCTTCAGGGCCGTCCCGCACAAAAAAGGGAGGTAAATCCCAAATGAAAAAAAGAATTTACACAAGGCCTGCCGTGATTATGGCGATTAGCCTGATATGGCTTATCCTGGGCACTGCCTGTCAGAGTATCTATTGGAGATTTAACCCCCTGAAGGAGTTAGGCTATCAAGAGGTCATCCACAAAGATACCGTTTGGAAGCAAGGCAGCAGCCCCTATTCAATCCTGAAGGACATCCTTATTCTGCCAGATGCGACACTTACCATCGAGCCTGGAGTGGAAATCACGATCGGTCCAGATGCCAGTATATATTGCCAGGGAAGGATTATTGCAAAGGGCGAGCCAAAACACCCGATCAAGATTACCGGGCAACAAGGGAAACCATGGGGCAAGATCGATTGCTTTGGCGGGAGGATTGCCAAAGAGTGCCAGGACCCAACAAACATATTCAGGTACTGCATAGTCGAGGAAGGACACGGGATTGTGGCACGCTCCTGCGCCATGGACGTGGAGTCCTGTGTATTTAGAAATAATATCTCGACTCCTATTCGACTCGAATATTCATCAGGAAAGATAGTCCGCAATAAGATATTCGGCAATTCTACAGAGCTGGATGCCGCCTCTGGTAACGGCGGGGGTATTGTGGTCTATACCGACAAAAAGGTGTCGGTGGCATTGAATGACGTCCATGATAACATCTCCAGTGGTGGCCGTGACGGAGGAGGTGGGATCTATGCATATGCCTACGACAGGGGACACGTAACAATTTCACAGAACCAAATCTACCGGAATCGAAGTGATAGATTTGGGGGAGGTCTTGTTGCTTATTCCTGTCAGGTAGAGAGAAATACAATTTTTGACAACGTTGCCGATAATTCAGGTGGCGGGATCTATACCATCAGGTCCATGATACGAAACAATCTGGTCGAGGGGAACACGGCCCACCGCGGCGGTGGCATTTACGCCGAGCACGCGCACTTGATGTTAAACTCAATAGCAAACAATACATCGCCCCCTCTTATGGGCGGGGGGCTTTTCTATTATGGTGAGGGCAGGATCGAAAAAAACACATTCTTCCATAATGGTTCCAGGGACGAACATGCAGGGGAATCCATCATGGTATCGGGCAACCCCACCCTGAAACGGAACAATATTGTCGGTAGCCTTGGCCATAGCCTTCGGGTACAGACGCACTCTCTGGCCCCGGATCTGGATGCAATGGATAACTTCTGGGGCACCCATGATCCGGAGGCGATATGCTCCCTTATCTATGATTGGCTGGATGACACTCAGATTGGTCTCGTCAACTGGAAGGGTTTCCGTACCCGCTGGGTACCGGAGGCCCCCCCTCCCCCTCCCACATCACTCCTCTGGAGAACGGTGCACAATACATTGATATTAGAATGGACCTACCCTTCGGATATTCCGATCTCCGGATTTCGAATCTTTTGGGGCCCGAATGATAGTTCTCCTTACGAGGGAAAATGGAAACTCGGACCTGAAGATAGATCTATCCGGGTGTCGCGGCCATACTCAAAGCCGTTTTTCGTTCGTATGTCTGCCCTCCGTAAGGGACCGGAGGGAAAAATCCTCAAGAGCGCCTATTCACCATGGATACGAATTCCGGATTTAGAGACCCAAGGGCTTCAACACTCGCATAAGAAAGATGTACCTGTCCCCCTGCTTCCCAGCAGATGTACTCCACCGCTGGGACCGATCCATCAACTCAGAGTTTCCCCCGATATATCCACAAAGGTGTGGGAAAAAAGCCGATGGGTCATTAGTGAGGAACCCCTGGACTTTTCCATCCCCGTCTTTGACAGTGGAGTGATAGACGCCTGCACATCACTACCATTACCCGAAGGGATTGTTCAGGCCGGCAGACCATACGCTTGGCGAGTCGCCTTTCAGGATCTTCATGGAAATTGGACCAATTGGTCCCCCTATGCACGTTTTTGTACATCACCTGGGCCATCTAATATACTCAAGGGAAGCATCGAAAGGGATAAAACACTTGGCCGGCAGAAGGGCATGACCTATGAGGTAACAGGGAATGTGATCATCCCCGAGGACGTCTCGGTAAACATTCTCCCGGGAACCGTGTTCAAAATCTCTCCTGATATTACATTTCGTGTCCGTGGGACACTGGTCGCCGAGGGCCAAAAAAGCCGGCCGATCCGTTTCACCGGAGACCCGAATAGACCCTGGGGACGACTGTTTTTTGAGGGCATAACCTCAAGCGACACAATGTATTCAGACCGGCAAACACCCTCTAAAGGAATATTGCGATACTGTGTTGTGGAAAACGGGCATGGCATCCTTCTGGAAGAAACTGGACCGGTGATCTCGGAATCTGTCATACGCAGGAACAGGGAAAGCGGAATTACTATAAGGAATGCCTCAGCAAAAATCTTAAATAATCGAATCCTGGAAAACCACAGCCCTTCAAACGGGGGCGGGATTTATGCATATGGGAGCAAGTTTATAAGAATCTCCAAGAATGAGATCCTGCACAACACCGCCCGGGAAGATGGGGGAGGCGTCTTTGCTTACGGCTACCACTCCACCACCGCTGTTAATATCCTGGATAACCTCATAGCCAATAACCAAGCGGGAGGCGATGGTGCAGGAGTTTGGGCCTCCAGGTCTTCGGTGATGAAAAACCGCATAATTTCCAACAAAGGCAAGGGAAAGGGTGGAGGAATGTTTGCCACATTCGCCCTTATAGAAGACAATGAAATTTCCGGCAACGGTGCCTTTGAGGGAGGTGGAATATATGCAGAGACCAACAGCTCTGTGCAAGAGAACAGAATCTCCGGAAATAGGGCCTTGGGCCCCTTTGGTGGCGGGGTATACCTCAACTTCTGGGGCATGAGCATCAAAAACGAGGTCTTCAGCAAAAATATAGTGACACGTAACCAGGCAGCCCCACCAGGGTCCAATGGCGGTATCTATCTGAACGGCTCCATGATCTTTGAATACAATCTCATTTACGAAAACAGTGGGTGGCAACTATTTAATGCCAATCCATCTGGTCGCCCTCCCCTTACTACCCATTACTGCTACTGGGGAACGAACCAGGAAAAGGCGATTGAGGCCGCCATCCATGATGGATCGGATGACCCCGGGCTTGCCCATGTCCTCTTCGCGCCTTTTGCCACCACTCCGGAAAAGAATTGAAAAATTTCAGAAAATACCAATGTTATGAAATTACTTGGGTAAGGGGGAGAAACCCACATGCGGAATCTGAAGTACCACCAGCCTAAAGAACTTGTTGAAGAGGCATCCGAAGGGGCCATATCGAACGCATTGAAAAAATGCCTATCAGAGATCCAACAACCTCTTCCTGTAGAACATGTCTTTGTGTTAGACGCGTTCGGTAGAATTTTGCGTGAAGACCTTCGAAGCCCTTATCCTATTCCGCCCTATTCTCGCTCTGTTATGGATGGTTACGCGGTCAGGCACAATGACCTCGTAGGGGCATCAGAAAAAAACAGCGTCACCTTAAAGGTGGTTGGAGAGCTTCCCGCCGGCACAAGCAATGGAAAAAAGATCTGTCCTGGAGAGGCAATACGGATAATGACCGGAGCACCTCTGCCGGAAGGGGCAGATGCAGTTGTGATGGCAGAAGATACGGAGCGTGCGGGAAATTTTGTGATGGTGTGCAGGCCGGTGAAACGGAACAAAAATATCTCATTTATGGGAGAGGATGTGAAACAAGGCCACCTGATTCTTCCACGAGGAGTCAGAATCGGTCCCATGGAATTGGGTTTGATTTCCGCTTGCGGCAAGGACCGGGTGCCTGTATCACGAAGGCCGAAGATTGGAATCCTCTCTACAGGGGATGAATTGATCGCGCCGGGTAATGCCCGCGAAGACGCCCAAATTTACGATGTCAATGGATATGCCCTCTCCGGCCTTGTAATGCAGACGGGTGCGGAACCAGTATTCTTGGGAATTGCCAGAGACAAGTACGAAGATCTTCTGCAGGCACTGAACAGGGCGGGAGATCTAGATGTCCTCCTTATCTCAGGGGGCATTTCAGTTGGTGATTATGATATTGTCCAGGATGTATTGCTTAAAGCGGGCATTCGTAAGATCCTCTGGAGGGATAAGATCAATCCTGGAAAGTCTATCTTAGTCGGCAGACGATTCAAGCAACTCATCTTTAGTCTTCCAGGAAACCCCGTATCCTCCATGTTGAATTTCTTGCTTTTGGTAAGGCCCGTGCTGGATAAGATGATGGGAAGAAAGACACTGGGACTCAAGACAGGAAAGGCAGTGATCCTGGAAGGCCAACGGTTGAGGCCAGGACGCAAAAAGTTCCTGCATGGCAGATTGGAATGGATAGGTCCCTGTCTCGGGGTCCGTATACTCCCGCGGAGGCAATCTGAGTTTCACGCCATGGCCGCGGTAGATGCCCTGGTAGAGGTATCTGAGGACATCGAACTCTTAGAAAAGGGTGATGAGGTCAACATATATCACCTAGGCGAAGCGATTAAAGCCACCTTCCGGGGATAGCCGTTCCACAAAATCGGCAATGCCCTTTTTCCAGATTAAACTGGGTTATGTAATACCCCTTCCGCTCTATCAACATCTTGTGACAATTATGGCAATAGGTATTGCACCCCTCATGTCTTGGGACATTACCCACGTAAACATAGTGTATCCCTTCCCGGATCGCCACCTCCCTTAGCATTTCAAGTGTTTCAATCGGTGTGGGAGGCAGCCTGGTCAGCTTATACCGGGGAAAAAACCTCAAGAAATGCAGGGGATAGTCCGGGCCGAGTTCTTTTAGAATCCAATCGCACATCCTCTTGATCATCTCTGGCCTATCCACATAGGTAGGGACAACCAGGGTCGTCATTTCGAACCACACACCCTGCTCATTAAGGGTCTTGAATGTATCTAATACTGGACGGAGAGTTCCCCCGTTGAGGCACCTGTATGTTTGATCATCAAAGGACTTCAGGTTGACATTGGCCCCATCCAGATATCTGCAAAGCAGGACGAGGGGACCTCTATTAATATAACCGTTCGAGACCAAAACATTCTTCAGACTGGCCTCTCTGGCCAGCTTGGCGGTATCATACATGTACTCATAATATGTTATCGCCTCGGAATAGGTGTAAGCTATGGAAGGAGTCTTCTTTTTCTCGGCCTCCTTGATCACCTCCGCGGGAAAGAGTTCAACGAAATCGACCTCCTCCGGCTTTTTCTGAGAGATTTCCCAGTTCTGGCAATTCAGGCAACGGAAATTGCAACCGGTGGTGGCGATGGAAAAAATCATGGTACTGGGATAAAAGTGATTAAGGGGCTTCTTCTCAATGGGGTCCACGTGGACCGAGCAGGGATTCCCGTAAGTCAGGGAATACAATTTTCCACCAATATTTACCTTTGATCGGCAGACACTTCTATCACCTGGTTCGAGGACACACCGATTGGGACATATCTGACATTGGACCGTGGTACCGTCTGTTGCATAATGGAACCCCTCGATCGACCATTTCCATGGCTTGGCAGGGGCATCATGCCTGGAGATATGACCCCTTATGCTCTTTGCCCCCTCCCCTGATCTTTCTGGGGATGCGTGTCCAAGGATCGGGCAAAAAAGGGCCGAAGCACCTAGAGCCAAGGACCTCAGAAATTCCTTGCGTGTCATCATTGCGGCCATTACCTAACCCTACCCCCTTGTTTGGACATGATTATAATGCTACTTGAAATCTTCACAAAAATCAAAAAAATAACCGCAACCTGGATTCCCCACAATGGTATCAATATAGTACCGGTGGCAAGGGTGCCCACCGAGGCACCGCATAGATCCGCCGCCAGGCAGCCTGCGGCAGGACTGCTTTTTTCACCGACAATCTTTGTCGCCACAGGAAACTGGTACCCACAGAGAAAGGAAAAAAGGAAACAGTATGTCAGAAAATATAGAGAATGAAGCTCCCCCTTGAAATAGGCGACCCAAAAACCAAACAAAAACAGAAGAGACAATAGTAGCATATCCGATATTAACAGTTTGAGAATATCTCTGCGCCCCCAGATACTGCCCAACAAGGCCCCGGGCAACAGCCCCAGCAGGAAGGCAGTAACAATAGCACCTATCTTCAAATAGATGTAACCATAAATCACCTGGAAAACAAACATGACGAGCATTTCCACACCCATTGTGACAAAACCCGTTGAGAACAGGACATATTCCTCTCTTCTTATGAACATTAGATATATAACGGTAGATGCAAACAATACCAAAATAAAATATTTTGGTGAGCTTCCGTGTTTTTTAAACCATTCCTGAAAGACAATATTCATGAGCCTGGGCTCAAAATCCGTATTGATGTATTCATTTCTATCAAGGCCTTTTTCGAGTTCCTCTATCCTCTCCTTGGTCACATTACCATAAAAAAAACCATCAATATATGATGTCTTGATGGCCCTCAGTCTTAACCTGGCTGGGATGTCCGAATACAATTCTCCATCACGGCAAAGGAAATAGGCCTCCTCGCCGGGAAGTACCATCACATTTCTGAAATGCAATCTGGCCGTGTTATAGAGGCTGGAGAGCTTCCTTTTCCTGATCTTGCTTAGATAGTTTTGGGAGTATCCAACACCCATGGAAAGGATACCGCCCTTTTTCAAGATATTTTTTGCAAGAGAAAAAAACTCGCTGGTAAAAAACCTGTTTAACTGAAAGGTGTCTGGATCTGGAAGGTCAACTATAATTGCGTCATATCTCCTCTTAGTCGTCTTGATAAAATGCCTTCCGTCGGTGTTCACTATCTTTAGGAATGGAGTCCTTTTTATTACGCCAAGGTGTAGGGCCGCATCTGTTAGATAGGGATCAAGCTCTACGTAATCAACATGTGCTGGGTGGTATTTTGAGACCTCAGACAGTGTCTCGCCCAGGCCCCCTGAAACCAAAAGGACATTTTTCACTGCATCAAGTTGGCACAAAGGGTAATGGACCTTTTCCTCGCTGTTTATGACATTAGAGTCAGAATAGAGTGGGGCACCGGATTCCCAGAAGGTATGCTGTGTGGCCTCCTTCGAAATCACAATCCTTCCATAAGGAGACTCAAGATAACGAACAATATCCCCGTACTGCCCGGAAAGGGTATGCCGTTCAAAGGCTGAATCAGTAGCATAATAGTAAAACAGGGAAATCAGAAACAGCCCTATAATAAAAATGAAATATCTGCGGGATTTGGCCAGGAGAAGCATGCCCACCACGATCAATGGGGCAGAGGCAAGGGCTATGATGGGAAAGGGGTTTAGCCAGAAAACGAGGATAAAACTGAATAGCGCCCCCCCTGTGATGTCTCCTATGCTGTCGCTTATATAAAGGCCACCGCTCTCAAACGGGTAATGCTTGGCATTCAGGACCTTCTGGGAGTAAGGGAGGACAAAACCGGTGAGAAAACAGTAAGGTGTTATAGTAATCAGGACATAAAAAAAGATGGGGTAGAACCCAGGCGAGGCGCCATGAGTAAAAAACATTTCCCTAGACCACCTGATCAAGATCATCTGTAAAAGGGGCCATAGGGCAATGACCAAGATGAGCAGGGTATAGAACCCTTGCGAAACGCGCCTTATAGGTCTTGCTGCCAGACTGCCGAGACCTGCCAGCAATAACCAACAGAAAAGGGTCACAGAAATGGTAATTTCATTTCCATGAAACTGGGTCAGAAATTCCCTGATGGTAAGGATCTGTGTAGTAACAGAGGATATGCCGGTGGCGATTATTGACCAGACGATCAGCCTCTTCAAATTCACCGGCAGATACCTCCCGCAAGGAGGGATTATTCCTCAAAGGCCTGCACCTGATATGTGGAGACTTCCAGTTCTGCTTTGCTCCATGCATCGCCATCAAGACCTGCCTTTTGGCAGAGATGTGACAGAAAATCCGTTTTATCCGGTAACTGCTCCCAGACCTGTGGAAGGAAAGTGGCCTGACGATATCCCTTTTTAATGATTACGCCATCTATACCGGGCCGCAATTTCTTCAAGAGATCATCAACATCGGAATAAGAGAGTGGTTTCGGCTCGGTCAAAATGCTGATCTCTATCTTGACATTTTCCCACTCGCCCTTAGTTAGAGGCGGGAAACGGGGATCTCGAAATGCGGCATTAATGGCATTTACCCTGATTCCCTCGATCAATGACTCCTGCGGAATTATATGACCAATACAGCCCCTTAGATTTCCCTTTATTGTCAGGGTAACAAATGTGCCACGTGGTTCACGAAATACCTTAGGCAGATTGGCATCTGATTCACTGCCTTCTTTTCGATCAAGAAGGGCCTGTTTGATTGTACCCCGCGCCACAGCCAGGAGCTCTTTCCCCTCTTCTTGGGTCAATTTATCCCTATCTGCCATGCCTACCTCCTTTATCCCTTTCTCCTCATGCCTGGTCGTAGAAGGAGCCACTTGTGCCGATTTTGATTCGACCTCTCTGCTATTTGAAGAGCGAGCTACAGGGACCTCGAAGGAAAAGGGGGAAACCAAGAACAAACAAAAAAGGCATAAAAAGCAAAATGATATCTTTAATTTAATCAACGTCTCCATAATTTCTATTTCACGTGGGCTATTTGCATGATCCATTCAGGCCCTGCGTCCCTCAAGTGTTTGCATGCCCTTACAAAAACTATGATAAACTAAAAGTGTACGCTGTCAACCCGAAAGTAGCATTTAAATAACCCTTTGAGGATTTTCTGACCGTAAATGCCTTGCCTTTGAGCCTTCTTTGTATTAGTAATTCATTGGCAGTCCGGTGACAGTCCACGGAGATCGGGAAAATTCGTAAAGGTAAATTTCCCCGCGTCAAGCCTCGGTGAATTAGACCCGGAGAGATTTAGAGGTTATGAAGATCTGGGGCGAGGGAAAATATGTCCCTCACGCTGGCTTTTTTCAAATATGTAAACTATTGCGAATTTCTTAATTTTTAAGATGTGACCCCGTTATGGAAGGCCTAAGAAACGATTTATCCAGATTAGTAGGCAGAGAAAGGGCAAGGACCGATCCCGAGGACCTCTATGCCTATACGAGTGACGCGACCTACTATTATGCGAAGGGCATGCCGGATGCCGTGGTCCTGCCTGAGACCACCGACGAGGTGTCCAAGGTGGTAAAATACGCATTTGATCACACCATCCCGGTCACGCCCAGGGGTGCGGGGAGCGGGCTCTCTGGTGGGTGCACCCCGATCCATGGCGGTATTGTCCTCGACATGAAAAGGATGAATCGCATAATCGAGATCAATCGAGGGAATATGACTGCCCGGGTTGAAAGCGGGGTGGTCCTTGGCCAATTCCATAACACCGTGGAGAAACAAGGCCTCTTCTATCCTCCTGATCCCCAGAGTCAAACGGTATGCACCCTTGGCGGCAATGTTGCTACACGGGCCGGAGGCCCCCACGGCGTCAAGTACGGCACAACGGGCAACTACGTCCTTGGCCTGGAGGTAGTCCTCCCGGACGGCTCGGTTATCAACACGGGCGGCACTTGTGTGAAGCAGTCTGTGGGATACGATCTCACCCATCTTCTCACAGGCTCAGAGGGTACCCTGGGAGTCATCACCAAGGTGAATCTTCGGCTCTTGGCCCTCCCACCGGCCCATCGCACTGTGGTAGTGATCTGTGACACCGTTGATAAGGCAGTTGGTATCGTATGCGAGATCATTGCTGATGGCACTCTTCCGGCCATGCTGGAGTATTTGCCGCAGGAGGCCATTGCCCTTATGAACACCTATATCTCCCCTCCCCTGAGCACAGATGGCCAGGCCTACCTTCTAATGGACATGGACGGTACCCCAACCCAGGTTGATGAAGAAACAGACCATGTGGAAAAGCTATGCCATCGCCTCTCCGCCATGCATGTCCGAACAGTCTCAGACGAAAAGGAGGCCCATTCCTATTGGAAGGCCCGTGCCAATCTCTACCCCCTTGCCTTGACGTTTGTAAAAAGGCTCGTAAGCGAAGATGTGACAGTACCACGGGATAGGATCCCGGACTTTGTCAGATCGGTGCGCGATATTTCAAGCTCCACGGGCGTCCTTTTAGGAGTGGGTGGTCATGCAGGTGATGGAAACATGCACCCTTCCATACTCTTTCCTGAATTGAGCGAAGATGCGGAAAAAAAGGCCCAACTGGCAATCGAACAGATCGTAAGGACCGGCCTCGAGCTGGGTGGAACCATCTCAGGAGAACATGGCATAGGGATACATAAATCACAATTTTTGGAACAGGAGCTGGGCCACGTACAAGTGGAACTGCTAAAACGTATCAAAAAGGCCTTTGACCCCAAGGAAATTATGAACCCTGGCAAGATATGGGTATGGGAGGAAAGGCCGTGATGCTGCATCTGAATGCATACAAGGATCTTATGGACAGATGTTCGCATTGCGAATTATGCCAGGCCACGTGCCCCGTCTTCCTGGAAGACCTCCTGGAAACCCATGCGGCTAGGGCACGCGTACAGCTTATCCAGGCATCTTTACTAGAAGGCTCCCTAGCGCTGACCGAACGGGTACGAGACATCGTCAACAGGTGTCTCTTGTGTACCAACTGCACCCAGACCTGTCCAGGTGGCGTCCCCATAGACGAGATTGTGGTATCAGCCCGCCACCAACTGTTTGGTGGGACACGTCAAGGCCGTGGGAAGCGATACATGACACGCAAATTCATGAAGCGGCGTGGTTTTGGATGGGTGCTCCGAAAGTCAACGGCCTTAGCCAAAAGCATGGGGTTGGCACCTAAGGACCTCGCCACGCCGGCTTCACGGCCCTTTGGATCCCTTTACCGGGGCCGAATTATGGCGAGGGGGAAGATTCGCGGCAGGGTGGCCTATTATGTGGGTTGCGCCACAAATACCCTGTACCCAGACACTGGTGCGGATACGGTTCGCGTACTTGCGCACAATGGAATCGAACCAATAATCCCGGAAGGATTAGTATGCTGTGGCATGCCGGCCCTGGCAGAAGGAGATCTGGAAACAACACAGGAAATGCTGAGGACCAATATTAAAATCCTGGCAAGACAAGATGTAGATGCCATTGTCACCGACTGCACGTCATGCGGGATGATGTTCAAGGTCAAGGCCTCCAGGCTATTCCCGGAAAACGACCCCCTGCGCCCCGACATTGAGCGTATTGCCGGAAAACTCTGGGAGGTGACCGACTATCTGAATCATGTGGGTCTTTCAGTAGATCCCCCTCCCTTGCCCGAAGAATATACCTACCATGTCCCTTGCCATCGGGGGTGGACACCAACAATAAATGATGCACCTCGGAGCCTTCTGGCACTGGTGCCCGGGGCCAGGTTGACTGAACTGGAGGAACCTGAGAAATGTTGTGGGGCCGGGGGCCTCTTTTTCATGGAATTTAAGGAATTATCACAGGATATCCGTTCTCACAAACTGCAAGATATAAGGCGTACTGGTGTGAAGACTGTCTTGACTCAATGCCCTGTATGTCGATCTTACATAGGCGCACAACTAAAAGAACAGACCGTTATGCACCCTGTCTCCCTTCTTGCCAGGGCATACGACTTTGAAAAAATTCCCTTATGACCTACAACCAAACATGGACGGGGAGGTAACACCGCAATTACACGAGGAGGTTATTTTAGTATGCAACTCTTTGGGCCGAACGAACTATTAGAAGATGTCCTTAACAAGGACCTGTGTATCGGGTGTGGGGCCTGTGTGGGCCTGTGCCCTTATTTCAAGAACTACAGGGGCAAAACCGCCATGCTATTTCCGTGCACACTCCCAAAAGGGCGCTGCTACGCCTTTTGTCCAAAGGCGGAATTGGATCTTGACGAACTTTCATCCAGGTCTTGGGGCGTACCCTATGACGGAAGTGCCCTTGGGAACTACCGGGATGTAATGATCGCAAAGGCGGGGGACCAGATGCCTAAGGGTCATTTCCAGGCCGGCGGTACGGTCTCTTCTATTATGGCCTTTGCATTGAAAACAGGGATGATTGAGGCATCTGTCCTCACCGACAGGAAAGGTCTTATCCCCACACCTCGTCTGGTAACCAGCCCTGAGGACGTGGTAACGTGTGCTTCATCCAAGTTTACCGCCGCCCCCACCCTGGCCGTTTTAAACCAGGCCACCAGAGAGGGCTATGGTAAAATAGGGCTGGTGGGAACTCCATGCCAGGTAATGTCCGTGGCCAAGAGGCGGTCCAATCCCTTTGGGGAAGACGATTTTAAGGACCCTCTGAACCTTGTGGTGGGGCTCTTTTGCACCTGGGCACTGGACACCAGAAGACTGATCGCCCATCTTTCCAGCCTTATAGATATTTCCCGTATCCAAGGCATGGACATACCCCCTCCCCCTTCAGAGATCATGATCATCGACATGGGGGATGAAAAGAAAGAGATTCCCTTGGAAGAAATCCGTCCCCTTGTCCCCCTTTCCTGCCAGATCTGCCCGGACATGACCTCCGAATGGGCCGATATATCAGTAGGCGTCTTGGAAGGAAGCCCCGAACTGAACACCTTGATTGTCCGTACTGAAAAAGGGCAGCAACTCGTTGAAGAGGCCTTAAAGGAAGGCTATCTCGTGGTAGAAAAGATACCCGATCAGAATCTTGCCCACCTGCGTATCGCGGCGGCCAATAAAAAGAAAAGGGCCATAAAAAGGGCCAAAGAAGAAGGCATGCTCAATAATCCTTTGGGAGAAAAGCGATCTGCTCTCCGAATTCCCACTGAGGCGGTCGAAAAAATCATTGAGTCAAATTAAGGGGGACAAAATGTCGTATATAATCGAGGGACAAAAAGGAACCAGGCATCTGCTCATGGGCAACGAGGCCATTGCCCGTGGGGCCTTGGAAGCGGGGATTAGTGTGGCCGCTGGATACCCCGGCACTCCCTCATCCGAGATCATAGAAAACCTGGCCAAGGTATCAAAAAAGGAACAAATCTATGTGGAATGGTCTGTAAACGAAAAGGTAGCCATGGAGGTAGCGGCCGCCGCCTCGTTCGCAGGACTAAGGTCTCTATGTGTCATGAAACAAAACGGAGTCAACGTGGCCTCTGATTTTCTTTTACACCTCGCCGGTTCGGGTACAAGAGGCGGCATGGTCCTGGTGCCGTGCGATGACCCGGGGGCATTATCGAGCATCAACGAGGGAGAATCGCGGCATTTCGCAAGGCTCGTCGAGATCCCCCTCTTGGAGCCAGGGGATTTCCAGGAGGCAAAGGACATCACAAAATGGGCCTTTGAGCTGTCAGAGGAAATAAGAAGCCTGGTAATGGTGCGCAGTGTGACGCGCCTGTCCCATGCCAGCGGAAACGTTGTCTTTGGAGGGCTACCCAAAAAAAAGGCCCGGCCGTATTTTAAACACGATGGCTTTATCCTCGACCCCATGGAGGGGGTGGTTATCAGCGCCCCGGTAGACTACAAACACGGCCAGCAACATGAAAAACTCCAAAAGGCCATTGCCTTGTTTGAAGATTCCCCATTTAATACCTACTCCGGCCCGGAAAATCCCGAGCTACTCATCATTACAAGCTCTGCCTCCCATTTCTACAGCAAAGAGGCCATCCAGCTCATTGGCGGCCAGGATCGAATCGGCCTTTTGAAGATGGGAACCACCTGGCCAATTCCCCCCAACCTCATGGAAGAACATCTAAGCCGCACAGAAAAGATCCTCATCGTAGAAGAGGTCATCCCCTTTCTGGAGGAGAGTGTCAAGATCCTTGCAGCGGAACTTGCCCCAAAAATCGGGATCAAGACATTCTTTGGCAAGAGGAACGGCTTTATACCCATGGTGGGAGAACTCAATCCAGACCTGGTAGTCGCCGCACTCTCCAGGATCCTGGAGATAGATTATGAGGCCGTGCCTGAGGATTATTCAAAGCGCGCGGAGGAGTTGACCCTTGTTGGCGCCCCAAACAGGGAGCTTACCTTTTGCCCCGGTTGCCCACATAGGGCCTCTTTCTGGTCCATCCATAATGTCCTTGAAATGGATAATCGCAAGGGTTTCGTCTGCGGTGACATCGGGTGTTATTCAATGGCTGTCCTTCCATGCGGTTTCGGCACATTAAAGACCCTGCACGCCATGGGATCTGGAACAGGTGTTGCCAGCGGGTTCGGAAAGCTGACACAATTTGGCATGGATCAAGCGGTACTGTCTGTCTGCGGTGATTCCACATTCTTTCATGCTACCATGCCTGCCCTGGTCAACGCCGTCCACCACAAATCTAACATCACATTGGTGATACTTGACAACAGTGGTACTGCGATGACCGGTTTTCAGCCCCACCCAGGCCTGCCAGTGGATGCGGGGGGAAACGATGTCCCAATTGTCGATATTCCAAGCGTTTGCAGGGCAATCGGCGCCAAGGTAAAGATCTCCGACCCCTTTGATCTGCAAGAGACCCAGGAGACCCTATTGGAGCTCCTCCAGGAAGAAGGCGTCAAGGTCTTGGTGCTTAAACAGATCTGTGCCCTGAGCCCTGAGAAAAAGGGCAAGAAGAAATACAAGATGTCTGTAGACATAAACGTCTGTCTGGGAGAAAACTGTGGATGCAATCGACTTTGCACACGCATCTTCAAATGCCCCGGCCTGGTATGGGACAAGGAGAAGGGCGCGGCCAGAATAGATGAGGTGATATGTGCCGGCTGTGGCGTATGTGCATCCATCTGTCCTTCAGGTGCCATTGAAAAAAAGGAGGCGGCATAGACCATGGAAAAAAGGATTTTGTCATCCGACCCTTATAATGTAATCATCACAGGAGTGGGAGGGCAGGGCAATGTCATGGCCTCAAGGGTGCTGGGCAACATGCTGTCCCTAAAGGGCCTCTATGTAACCATTGGAGAGACATTTGGGGCCTCCCAAAGGGGGGGATCTGTTATGAGCCATTTGAGGATATCCGCCGTATCGAGCTTTTCTCCGCAGATACCAAAGGGAAAGGCCCACATGGTGGTATCCCTCGAACCGATAGAGGCAATCCGTGTCCTTAAAGACTATGGTAATTGGAAGACGAAGACCGTTTGTAACACACGTCCTATTCACCCGGTTGGAGTAATTTCGGGTGAACTTGGCTATCCATCCCTTGAAGAGCTCAAAAAATGGGTCAAAGAACTGACTGAAGCGGCCTGGTTTGTCGACGCCACTGATACAGCTATGGAGCTTGGAAACCCAATATTTGGGAACATAATGCTGATCGGCGCACTTGCAGGGATTGACGTCCTTCCCCTTGACAGGGACGACTTTGAGACCGTCATCTCAGAGATAGTGCCGCCTGACAAACTAGAACTCAACCTTTATGCCTACGACATGGGGAGAGGGATTACTTTGGCCCTTTGAAACAGACCGTCTTCTAAAGGTGGGTAAGGGATGTTTTTTGGCGTGGGAAAATATGTCCCTTACCCTGACCATTTTTCAAATATCTAAAGTGTTGCTTGGCTTTCAAGATGTGACCTATGGAAAGTTTAAAGAAAAAAAAGGCCAGGGCAAAAACCATTTTTGAAATACTCGACCCGCTGTATACCCGTGAAAAAACCGCGCTCAAATACAAGACCCCTTTTCAGCTCCTCATATCAACTATACTCTCTGCCCAGTGCACCGACAAACAGGTCAATGAGGTTACGAAACTCCTTTTCAAAAAATACAAGACCCCAAAGGATTACGTAACCGCACCAATCCATGAACTGGAACAGGATATCAGGCCTACAGGATTCTTCAAGAACAAGACAAAATCGATAAAGGGGTGTTCTCAGGGCCTGATAGATTCTTATGGAGGAGAGGTCCCATCCACAATGGAGGAACTGATCAAGTTGCCGGGCGTAGGCCGAAAAACCGCAAACTGCGTCTTGGGTGCGGCCTTTGGTATCCCGGGCGTGGTGGTTGATACCCACGTCAAGAGGCTTGCCAACAGGCTGGGGTTTACCGAAAACCAAGACCCTGATAAGATTGAGAAGGATATCGAAAAACTCGTGCCGAGAGATAGGTGGAGACGCTTTTCAGATCTCATTATCTATCATGGAAGAGCGGTCTGCAAGGCGAGAAGACCTGACCACGACGGCTGCGTAATCTTTAATCTCTGCCCGTCAAACTCTATTTGATCTGCCTCAAGACACTCAAAGGTCTACCTGAAATTCTGCCAAAAGAAAGGTATGGTCTGATGGCCTTTCTTGCATTCTCGCCCGTGTGTCGATCCAGGAATTCAGGGACTTCTCCGCCAGGGGAGCGGTTGTAAGAATATAATCAATGCGCCAACCCATCTTACGTTTCATGGCATTGGGGATCCTGTAATCCCAAAAAGTATAATTTCCTCCCACTGGCACATATTTCCGAAAGATATCAAAAAGGCCCCATGCAAGAAATTCCTGCATTATTGCTTGTTCATCCGGGTGAAAGCCTACCTGCCCCCGGAGCCCCTCTGGGTCAAATACGTCAATCGGCTCAAGGGCAACATTGAAATCCCCGGCCAAGAGAAGGGATTGCTCCGGACTGTAATTTTCCTTGATGTGGGCCAGAAGGTCTCTCAACCAGCGAAGTTTGTACGCAAACTTGTCAGTCCCGGGAGCAACACCTTGGGGAACATAGACATTTATAATAGGGATATCATTAAGCCTGGTGCTTATAAAACGTGCCTCATCATCACCATCATAAAGATTCAGGCGGACCTCTCCCTGGGGAAGCCTACTGATGATCGCGACACCGTTATAGGATTTTTGCCCCCTGAAAATACTGCTGTAGCCAATTTCCTCAAAGGCATCAACGGGGAAGTCCTTGTCCTGGACCTTTGTCTCCTGCAGGCAAAGGGCGTCCGGCTGTTCATGGTCTAACCATTCAATAATGATCGGGAGTCTGGCACGGATGGAATTGGTGTTGAACGTCGCAAATTTCATTTTTTGTAGTTTTCAAATCGCCAAGGTGCTATCACTATTTCACTTTGCTGCCAGGCACGGTGTCACTATCAGGAACCAGTAAATGCAGGCCAGTCTTATCCTCGGCCGCAAGGAGCATTCCCCGGGATTCCACGCCCATCAACTTGACCGGTTCTAAATTGGCAACCATCAAAATCTGTTTCCCGGCGAGTCCCTGCTCGGGGTAATGGCCGGCCAGCCCGCCCACTATGATCCTCTCTTCACCAATATCCACTGTCAGTTTGAGGAGATTCCTGGCCCCAGGAATCGTCTCTGCCTTCTTAATGGTCCCCACCCTGAGATCCATTTCCTGAAATGTCTTGAAGGGGATTAGTGGACCAGCCGCACTTTCCTTCCTCTTGGTCTCAATGCGCGGAAATAGTGCCGGGGCCTTGGTCAAGGGCCTAACAGGCCTCTCTTTTCCCCACACCCGCAGGCCTTCAAGCCGTAATTCATTGCCTTTCTTTGCAAGGCCAAGTTGCCCTTGAACCTTCTCGGCAGACCCCGGCATAAAGGGCCATATCAAGACAGAGATGATCTTGACTATCTCAATAATATAAAACAGGACCGTAGACAGACGCCCTTTGTCCTTCTTGGCCAACACCCATGGGGCCATGGTGTCGATGTACTTGTTCACATTTCCGATCACTTCCCAAATGGCAATCAGTGCCTTGTGGAACCCCAGTTCCGTCATGAAGACCTCGTACCTGTCAATGAGTCTAAGGCACTGGCCTTTTAGCTGTTCATCTGCCTCATCAGTAGGACCAGGTTCTGGGAATTCCCCTCTGAAATATTTTTGGACCATGGTCAAACTTCGGCTGACCAGGTTTCCCAGGTCATTTGCCAAATCGGCATTTATTCTGGCTACAAGGGCCTCCTCACTGAATTCGGAATCAAGCCCAAAGACCATGTCGCGCATAAGAAAATATCTGAAGGCATCAAGGCCATAGACATCAACCAATTCAATGGGCCTTACCACATTCCCCAGGCTCTTTGACATCTTGCCCTTGTTCAAATTCCAGTACCCGTGAACATTCAGGTGCTGATAGGGGGCGATGCCGGCAGATTTAAGCATACAGGGCCAGTAAATGCCATGAGGCTTTAGGATGTCCTTGGCAATTATGTGCTGCGCAGAGGGCCATAACCTCTCAAACCGCCCATCGTCTGGATAACCCAAACCGGAAACATAGTTAATTAAAGCGTCGAACCAGACATAGGTCACAAACTTTTCATCAAAAGGGAGGGTGACTCCCCAGTTGAGCCGTGACTTTGGTCGAGAGATACAAAGGTCCTCCAAGGGCTCCTTCAAAAAAGAGAGAACCTCGTTCCTATACCTCTCCGGCCTAATAAAATTGGGGTGTTGTTTTATATGGTCAATGAGCCAGCCCTGATATTTGCTCATGCGGAAAAAATAGTTGGCCTCTTTAATCACCCCAGGCTCTGTCAAATGATCAGGGCACTTTCCGTCCACCAGCTCTCGTTCCGTGTAAAAACGCTCACACTCATAACAATAAAGGCCCTCATAATCACTGAAATAGATATCACCATTTTTATTCACTAGGTCAAGGATATATTTGACGGTTTCCCTATGTCTTTGATCAGTGGTACGAACGAAATAATCGTTTGAAATATTCAATTTGGGCCAGAGGCCTCTGAATAGCCCGCTGATCTCGTCTACATACTCCTTAGGTGTCTTACCGGACTTCTGGGCCGCAGAAACAATCTTGTCTCCATGTTCATCCGTACCAGTCAGGAAGAAGGTCTCCCATCCGCAGAGAAGATAAAACCGTTTCAGCACATCAGCCACGATCGTGGAATAGGCATGACCGATGTGGGGCTGGGCATTTACGTAATATATGGGTGTTGTAACATAGAATCGTTTGGACAATGGCCTTACCTGGATACAGAGTGTACAAAAAAATGACCATATCAGCTCGCATACCTGGTCATTATTAATACGCCTTTTCGCTTATTTTTTTGGTCTTCTCTTAAAGAGACCCTCCTTAATGACATGGCTGGCGGGCACCTCAATTTCATCTCCAGATTCTACCATAACAGTCAGGGTCTCTTTCAGGATATTCTGACGTACCACCTTACCATCCCCGTTCTTGGTTGAAACCTTCTTTCCTACCTTGGGCAAGCTTTTTTTGAGCTTCGCATAAAATTCATGCTCATAGGTAAGGCAGCACATAAGCCTGCCGCACATGCCGGAGATCTTGCTGGGGTTTAACGACACATTCTGTTCTTTTGCCATCTTTATGGTAACAGGGGCAAAATTGTTTAGGAAGGTCGTACAACACAGAGGACGTCCGCACGCCCCGATTCCGCCGACCTTTTTTGCCTGGTGCCTGATACCGATCTGCCTTAACTCTATCCTTGTCCTAAACTTTTTAACCAGCTCCTTAACCAGATCCTGAAAGTCGACCCTTCCCTCCGCCGTAAAATAGACAACAATCTTGCTGCCGTCAAATACCTTTTCTACAGATACCAAGCACATAGGCAATGATCGCTCTTTTATCCTTTCGTAACAGTACTTGTAAACAGTACCCTCAAAAGCACAGTTCCTCTCGTATCCTTCAATCTCCTCCCGTGTGGCCAGGCGAAAGATCTTCTTGAGTGGTCTCTTCGGGGCATCTATCGCCCTGTTTTGTGGCTTTGCACAAACACACCCAATGGCAGGCCCCTCTTCGGTTATCACTATCACCTTATCCCCTTTTTCCAGGACAAAATGCCCGGAGTCAAAATTATATAACTTACCATGACTCCTAAACTGTATGCCCACAATCTTGTTCATTGGGATCTCATATCTTCAGTCTTGTACCCGTTTAGGTATTGGGCGAGCCCCCTAAGATTGAGTATACTATGCTCCATCACCAGTGCGGGATTTCTGTTTCCCCGTAGATCCCGCCTCGCCTGACTTATGGCCAGGAGGCTCTGAGTTAATTTTTTTATATTATAACTTTCAGCAGATTTTTGCAACTTAGGGAGAAAATCTACATTTATAATCAAATGGTCTGGGGCTTGCGCACTGACGACGAGGAGATCTCGGTACCAGGTCTCCCATACGAACAGCATGTCCATTATTCCGGCCTTACTGTTGTCGGACAAGTCAATATTCACCTTCTTATCCTCCCCAGCGCATTCAAGAGCCATGTCAATGGCCTCATGACTTGTTATCCCGCCTAGCCTCAAGAGCCTTGAAAGCCATTCATCCCTCTTTTTCATAAAATCCCCTTCACACATCTTTTTGGCGCGTCCCAAACTGCCAGCAGAAACCTTGGCGACCACCTGAGCAGTTTCCCCGTGCAAACCCTTTTCCCGCACAAGCCAATTCATTATCTCCTCAAGTGCCAGGGGTTTGAACGGTACACGCTGACAGCGCGATACAATCGTCGGCAATAGATTGAGGGGCTCTATGATATTGAGTATGAGGATATTTCCCGAAGGTGGTTCTTCAAGGGTTTTCAGGAAGGAGTTTGCTGCCTCTGCGGTCATCGTCTCGGCCTGATAAATAATACACACCCTGTACCTTAACGACAATGGGGCAAAACTGAGGCTATGGTTTAGATCACGTATCTGGTCGATCTTGATATTCTGCCCATCCGGCTTGATAAATAATAGATCTGGCGAGTTGCCGGCGATCATCAGGCGACACGACGGACATTTTCCGCAGCCGTCCCCATCAATTGGATGATGGCAATTGAGGCTCATTGCCAGGGCTGTCGCAGTGCTTGTCTTTCCGATGCCTGGAATACCTGTAAAGAGATAGGCATGTGGCATCTTTTCTCTTGCCATTACCTGTTTTAGAAATCTCTTTGCCCTCTCCTGCCCCAGTATTTGGGAAAAGAACATAGAGCGCATTCTTCTAACTGTGCCCTTTCGCTATCATTGGCCTGATATGTCGGAATATCTCCTCTCCTAATTCGTCTTCCCCAAGGACTCCATCAACGACCACAAATCGTTTACTGTCCTCTCTGGCCAGGGCAAGATACCCTTCCCTCACCGCCTCATGAAATTCTTTATCTTCCCTTTCAAACCTGTCTTGCCCTTTTTGTGTAAGGACACTGTTCCGTCTTAGGGCCCTTCCAAGACCTACTTCCACCGGACAATCAATGAGAAAGGTTAAATCCGGCCATACTCCAAAAGAGGCCTTTTTATTAAATCTCTTGATCAGTTCTGTGTCCTGTCCACGTGCATAGCCCTGGTATACCATCGTTGCGTCAAAGAAACGGTCGCACAGGACCCATTTCCCTTGATCCAGAGCAGGTTTGACCACCTCACTGACATGTTGCGCCCTATCAGCCTCATAGAGAAAAAGCTCTGCCAGAGGTGACAGGTCGCGATTCCGGGAATCTAAAAGGATCCTCCTTATGTGCTGTCCCACCCGTGTCCCGCCGGGCTCAAGTGTAAGAATCAGGGGAATTGAATGCCCTTCCAGACGGCCGACAAGTCGTTTGGCCTGAGTCGTCTTGCCGCACCCCTCTATGCCTTCAAATGTTATGAACACGGTTCACACCACAACTGGATGGGTTTGGATCAAATCTCCATTAGTAAGGACATTTAGTCGTATCAGCTCAATAAATGGGGGTTAATCACCAGAGGCTGAACAGGGCAGGGCTTATCCGCCTCAGGTGGGCTGGAAGCGGGAACGTCTCATTACTTGGTGGCGCACACCTTTTCTATGGCCGCTGCCATAGCTTCATCCTCTTTGCGGATATCTTCCAGGGTCTTTGGCCTGACTTCAGGAGGCCTTTCCTCTAATCCATACTTCCATTTAAGGAACTGCTCTCCCGTGGTCGGATAAAGTGCACAGATAAGCAGGTCATAATCATCTTTGGCCAGGTCCCTTAGCTTTTCTCTGGCCTTTTCCAGTTCGGGATCCAGGTAATCCGCCGCACGGCCGGTGACAGGCGTTTCACCGCGTTTGTACCCCTTCAGGATCTTTTTCTGGACCTCAGGGTCTACAGGAATGGGTGTCTTTCCATACAGACCATAGGCAAGGTCTTTTACTTCATTGGTCACCATCTTATACCTGCCGAACAGTACGTTCAACACCGCCTGGACACCGACGATTTGGCTGGTAGGTGTAACCAAAGGAGGCATGCCCAGCTCCCTTCGCGTAACAGCGACCTCCTTATATACCTCTGGCAATCGATCCAGGGCCTTGGCCTCTTTTAGCTGGCCGACGAGATTGGATATCATGCCGCCCGGAACCTGATGAGCCAGCACACCAGTATCAATAACGGACATCCTGTGCTTGGCCAAATAGTTGCGGTATTTCGGCGCAATTGTCTCTATATAATCGCCTAGTTCGAGCAAAAGATTCAGGTCGAACCCTGGATCACGGGTAGTCCCAAAAAGGGTCGCCACAATGGGTTCAATTGCGGGCTGGGAGGTCCTTAGGGCAAAGGGGGCAAGGCACGTGTCCACGATATCCACCCCGGCTTTGATAGCCTCCAGATAGATCATGGAGGCCATACCGCTGGTATAGTGAGTGTGAAGGTGGATAGGGATATCTAACACCCCCTTGAGCTCGATAATCAGTTTGGCAATATCAAACGGGGCCATTATACCGGCCATATCTTTAAGGCACAACGTGTCTGCACCCATGTCCTGGAGTTCTTTGGCCTTGGTCACGAAATATTCCAGGTTGAATACGTCCCCGCCCATACGCCTCTCGGTCAAAGAATAACATATGGTACCCTCAAAATGTTTTCCATTGGCCTTGATCCTCTCAACAACGGTCTCAAAATTACGAAAATCATTCAAGGCGTCAAATACGCGAAACACGTCAATCCCCGCCTCGCATGACTTGTCAACGAATAGTCTTGCCACGTCGTCCGCATAATTTCGATACCCGACCAGATTCTGCCCTCTCAGCAGCATTGAAAATGGTGTCTTCTTAATATATTTTTTTAGTATCCTCACCCGTTCAAATGGATCCTCGCCCAGGAAACGGTGCATACTGTCAAAGGTCGCCCCGCCCCATACCTCCATGGCCCAGAATCCCACGCTGTCCATTTTCTCGGCAATGGGAATCATGTCGTCTGTCCTCATTCTGGTGGCCAGCAATGATTGATGACCATCACGGAAGGTGTTGTCCTGGACCTTAAGGGGATTTTTTGGGCCTTCCTCTAAGAAGATGTTCATATGGGACCTCCAGTAACACAATATATTGAAGCCGCGTTAAGAGCGATAAGTATAGGCCAAATAGATGCAATGGGTCAAGAGAATTCATCTGGATACTCCAAATCCGAACTGGTCATAAAATGCCCTTGTTTATAGATCTATATTATTGTATAAAGGAGGATTACAGGGATCAAGGATTCGAGTGAGGTCCTTTTGGAAAACAACTCTTGAACTCTTGAACTCTTTTTCCCAAATCAAATAGCACAAAGGGAGGACATCCTGGCCTTGTTCCCTGAGAACCAAGACCCCAAGATCTATAGCGTAAGTGAGCTCACCCAAGAAATCCAAAATCTCCTTGAGGACCGGTTTGACTTTGTATGGGTGGAGGGAGAGATCTCTAATTTCAGTGCCCCAATTTCTGGGCATTACTATATGGTCATCAAGGACCAAAAGGCACAGATCCGGGCAGTCATGTTCCGCCTTCAGGCCCGCTATCTCAGGTTCATTCCTGAAAATGGTATGAAGGTAATTGCACAAGGAAGGATCGGTGTCTATCCTCCCCGGGGGGAATACCAGATCATCCTGGATTACCTTGAACCAATGGGTGTAGGCGCCTTGGCCCTGGCATTTGAACAGTTAAAAAAGAAACTGGCCGCCCAGGGACTTTTTGACGAGGATATCAAGAGACCGCTTCCCTTTATTCCTCAACGGGTAGCGGTAATAACCTCTCCTACGGGCGCGGCCATCCGTGACTTCTTGAAGGTCGTCCGCCGGAGATTTTCCAACATCGAAATAACCATAGTCCCCGTCAGGGTCCAGGGAGAAGGCGCCACAGAGGATATGGTAAAGGCGCTGGAGCTGGTTAATCGTGAGCTGAAGGTCGATGTGATCGTCTTAACGCGGGGAGGTGGTTCGCTAGAAGATCTGTGGGCCTTTAACCAAGAGGCCCTGGCCATGGCCATCAGGAGGTCGGACATACCCGTTGTCTCTGCTGTTGGTCATGAAATAGATTTGACTATATCTGACCTTGCAGCCGACTTTAGAGCGCCGACCCCTTCCGCGGCGGCAGAATTGCTTGTAGCAGAAAAGGAATCGCTTATCAAGAACCTAAACGACATGACAAACAGGCTGATATCGAACATAACGCTTGGCATAAAAGTCCAGAAGGAGGGATTGGACCGTCTAAAAAAGGGCCTGAAAGACCCCAGAAAACGTCTTGCTGACGAATGGTTGCATCTTGATGAGCTCCAGACACGGCTCGTAAGGCTGACCCACCTGGTTGTACGTGGGGCAAAGATGAGGCTTGGCACTGAAGGGCGTAATCTCCTTCTTCATTCTCCCGTAAAGATCGTGAGTTCTCTGAGACAGCGGCTTGATTTTGACAGAAGATCTCTCGGCCGCGGCATTGACCGGGTGCTCGCTGATAAGCAAATGGCCTTCTCAATCCTGGAAAAGAGGGTAAAGGACCTCAGTCCGCTTTCAATCCTGAAACGGGGGTATAGTATCACCTTAAAATTGCCCGGGAAAAGTGTGTTAAGGGATTCTTCCGACGCCAGAAAAGGAAAGGAGGTCCAGGTGCTCCTGGCAAAAGGGGAATTGGTGTGTAGGATAGAAAAAGTGGTTTCAGGGCAAAAGGCGTGAATCCGAATATTTTGTCGGCTTAGCTGTCTTGTCTCCAATTTGACAGTGGGTGTGTCTAATTATAGGGCCCTGAGCACTTAAAGATGCCATATTGACAGTGTTTCAAATGAGGTGAAAAAATGGCGGAAAAAAAGTTTGAGGTCGCAATGCAGCGACTCGAAGAAATCGTGCAGGGCCTCGAAGAGGGTGACCTAAAACTGGAAGACGCACTGAAGGCCTTTGAGGAAGGAATGAAGCTCGCCAGGTTCTGTTCCAAGAAACTCGAAGAGGCCGAGAAGAAGGTGACCCTCTTGGTCCAGGAAGATGAAGGAAAATACACGCAGGCCCCTTTCGAGCCTGAGGAAGAAAAAAATGGTGAATGAGTCCGCTTTGGACATAAAGGCCTATCTCACTGAGAAAAAACGCATTGTTGATAGTGCCCTAAAATCATATCTCCCAAAACCTGAGGGCTTGACATCCGACCTAATAAGTGCCATGGAATACAGCCTGTTTGCAGGGGGCAAGAGGCTCAGGCCAATCCTGTGCATGGCGGGGGCCGAGGCCGTTGGCGGCAACAAGACAGATGTCCTGCCTGTCGCCTGCGCCCTCGAATTAATCCATACCTATTCTCTGATCCACGATGATCTTCCGGTGATGGATGATGATGATTTGAGACGGGGAAAGTCTACCAGTCACAAGGTCTTTGGAGAGGCATTGGCCATATTGGCCGGCGATTCATTACTCACCGAGGCATTTAATCTGATGACGGTGCCCGAATTAACTGAACGGATATCCTCACAGCTTATACTCAGGGTCATAGGCCTGATCGCACATGCCGCAGGCCATAGGGGCATGGTTGGAGGACAGGCCGTTGATATTCAATCGGAGGGAAAAACGGTCGGGGCCGCCAGCGTCCAGTTCATACACAATCATAAGACAGGGGCCTTGATTGCAGCATCTGTAGCCTCTGGCGCTATTCTTGGAGGTGGAAAGGAATCAGAGATCCAGACCATTATCTCCTATGGCCAAAAAATTGGACTGGCCTTCCAAATTGCGGATGATATCTTGGACATCGAGGGGGACAGCGGGACCATGGGAAAGAGAGACGGCGGCGACGAACAGAAGAGAAAAATCACCTATCCATCGGCCGTTGGCCTCAAGAAATCCAGAGAGATTCAGTCAGAACTGATTGAGGCGGCGATTAACACCTTACATACTTTTGGGAACCGTGCGGAGCCCTTACGTCAAATAGCCAGATATGTTATTGAAAGAAAAAAATGACCAAGCTTGACCCACAAACCAGGTTGCTAGATAGCATTAACCGTCCCAAGGACCTCAAAAAGCTCTCGCTTCAACAACTTGAAGTCCTGGCCCATGAAATCCGCCAGAGAATTATTCAAACGGTTTCCAAGAACGGCGGACATCTGGCCCCCAGCTTAGGTGTTGTTGAGCTGACCATTGCCCTCCATTACGTATTCGATACGCCAAGGGATAAGATCATCTGGGACGTAGGACACCAGGCCTATGCACACAAATTGTTAACCGGTAGAAGGGATCGCTTTGATACGCTCCGGACCTATGGGGGCATCAGTGGCTTCCCCAAGAGGGACGAGAGCCCTTACGACACATTTGACACCGGGCATAGCAGCACGTCTATTTCCGCGGGCTTAGGCATTTCCACGGCAAAGGAGCTGAAGGGGGAAGACGGTAAGATTATAACAGTGATTGGTGACGGTTCAATGACTGCGGGTATGGCCTTTGAGGGGCTCAATCAGGCCGGCGATAGTGAAAAGAACCTCATCGTTGTCCTCAATGATAACGCCATGTCCATTTCACAAAACGTGGGGGCCTTTTCCTCATTTTTGAGCCGCAGGATGACAGGCAAGAGGTTTGTCAATTTCAAAAAAGAACTGGAAAATTTTTTGAAATCTCTGCCGGGTGTGGGAGAAAACATTCTGAATATTGCCCGCAAGAGCGAGGACTCTTTTTTAACCTTCTTCACCCCCGGCATGTTGTTTGAGGCCTTCAAATTCAAATACATAGGCCCCATTAAAGGCCATCGCCTTAACAAGCTTATAATGACCTTTAAGAACACCCTCCATCTCGAGGGCCCTGTATTGGTACATGTCCTCACGGTAAAAGGAAAAGGATACAAGCCTGCTGAAAAAGACCCTGCCCACTTCCATGGTGTCAGTTCCTTTGAGATTACCTCGGTCCCACACCCAAAGGACAAACGAAAGGCACCCCCTTCCTATACCGAGGTATTCGGTAATACAATGGTGGATCTTGGCGGGCGGGACAAGAGGCTCTTCGCCATAACAGCGGCCATGCCGGAAGGTACTGGCCTTACGGAGTTTGCCAGAGTCTACCCCGATAGATTTTTGGACGTGGGAATTGCAGAACAACACGCGGTGACCTTTGCAGCAGGCCTTGCCACAGAGGGTTTCAGACCCGTGGTAGCCATCTATTCGACCTTTCTGCAGAGGGCCTTCGATCAGATTATTCACGATGTCTGCCTGCCAAACCTACCGGTGACATTTGCAATCGATCGTGGGGGATTAGTAGGAGAAGATGGTCCCACGCATCATGGTCATTTTGATATCACATACCTGCGCAGCCTGCCAAACATGACCCTGATGGCCCCAAAGGACGAGAATGAACTCCGTAATATGTTTTTTACCGCCCTACAGCAGTCCACACCCGTTGCCATCCGGTACCCGAGAGGTATGGCAATTGGTGTCACCATTGACCCAGATTACACGAGCCTTCCTATTGGCCAAGCCGAGATCCTCAGAGAAGGGAGCGACCTCCAAATCATGGCCGTAGGTAACACAGTGTACCCTTCTCTGGAGGCCGCCGCCAGTCTTGAAGATGAAGGTTTTTCTGTGGGGGTCGTGAATTGTCGTTTTGTCAAGCCCCTTGACACACGATTGGGCGATCTCGCCGCCGCCTCGGGGAGTGTCCTGGTGGTGGAAGAAAATATCAGACAGGGGGGCCTCGGCGGTGCGATGCTGGAACTCTTCAATAATTTGGGCATAGAAAATGTCCACGTAAAAAGAATCGGATTGCCCGACAAGTTTGTGGAACATGGGCCGTCATCTCTCTTGAGGGAAAAGTACGGCCTTGACGCCGCGGGAATCCTCAAGGAGGCAAGAGATCTCTGCCAGCGGGCACAGTAAAGGTAAGATCAGACTTGACCAACTTCTGGTTCAAAAAGGCCTGGCACAGAGTCGCGAAAAGGCCAAGGTCCTGGTTATGGCGGGCCTGGTGGAGGTTGACGGGGCCAGGGCCGATAAGCCGGGGCATACTATCCCAACATCAGCATCTGTTTCTCTTAAAACTATCATCTCCTACGTGAGTCGTGGTGGTCTAAAACTTGAAGCGGCCATAAGAAATTTCTCACCAGATATAGGCGGCAAAGTCATTCTGGATGTGGGGGCCTCTACAGGGGGATTTACAGACTGCCTGCTCAGGCATGGGGCGGGCAGGGTAATTGCCGTAGATGTCGGTTATGGTCAGATTGACTGGATGCTACGTCAGGACCACAGGGTAAGGGTCTTGGAGAGGACCAATATACGTTACCTGAAACCAGAAGACCTTGAAGCGCCTGTCCATGGCGCGGTCATCGACGTCTCATTCATATCGCTCAGGTTAGTCGTGCCCCCAGTTTCTAAGCTCCTCTCAACCCATGCCTTTATTATAGCGCTGATCAAGCCCCAGTTTGAGGTGGGTAAAGGTCAGGTAGGCAAGGGAGGGGTGGTCCGCGATCATAAACAACATCAGGCGGTCATTGAAAGCCTTAGCAGCTTTTTCGATACCTCGGGTTGGGATGTGGAGGGGCAAATCCCCTCCCCTATATTAGGCCCAAAGGGAAACCGTGAATTCCTGATTTATGCGACACGGTAGACTAACCTATAAAAACTTGTAGTAGTTTACGTGTCTGAAAATCCAACCGAATGGCGATGTCTTTTCTTCGTTCCGGGTCTCCCGGGATGGTCATTTCTAAAAGACATCACCATTCGCCTGAAATAGAGCGATTTTGAAAAGGGCTAAACTGATACAAAAATTTTAGTTCTGATTACGCTTAGAAGCCTTAAGGGGATTTAGTTTCCCGTTTCCTTTTGCGACCTGTGCCTTCAAATGGGTGGCCATATTACAATTCCCAATACGCCACTTGGCACCAGGATCGGGGAAAATGAGGCAGTATTTTCCGGCGGGGAAATCCTTGACTCTCTCACACCCATCACACTGCTCAATGATAGCGTGACAGGCACCACCATTGAACTGGCAGCCGCTCTTTTCCATGAATGAACAAACATGGCCCTCTTTTACGCTTGTACAAACCATTTTAATCACATCCTTTCTTAAAAAATTTTAATTTATTATTATAACTAAAATTTTAATTCTTGTCAAGAAAAATTTTTTGCCCACCTGAGATCCCTCATTATCCCCTACAATTGCTGCCCTGTTGACTCCCTCTTCTATAAAATGATACAAGTTTGTCACAGATCGCAACAATTCCTGCTTTCGTAATTGTTTAGCACTTTGAAATAGACGCATTGCTAAGGTGGGGTGAGGGGTGTTCTTCGAAATGTCTGGATGGATATGGCATGCCTTATAACTGTGTTGCTTTGTGCGCCCTCGCTTCTACCGATCCCCTCATTTTTTGGCGTGGAAAAAAATGTCCTTCACCATAGCATTTTTCAAACATCCAAGGTGTTACCTGCTTTCTAAACAAGGTTTATATCCAGGGCACATGAGGTAATATATGCATGAATTACAGGTTACGGAGAGCATACTCAGCATCGTGCTTAAACATGCCGAGGCAAATAGGGTGAACAAGGTTGTGGCCATTCATCTCAAGATAGGTGAGCTAAGCGACCTGGAAAACGAGTGGATTCAGCACTATTTTGACTACCTTAGCAAGGACACAAAAGCAGAAGGCGCTAAACTAAAGATTGAAAGGACACCAGTGGTACTACGATGCAATAAATGCTCAAACTCCTTTGAGGTCAATATCAAACAGATGAAGGAAATTCAATGCCCTGAGTGTGGGGACAAAAAGTGCACTCTCATATCAGGAAGGGAATATTACATAAAGCATATGGAGGTAATATGATGGAAGAAGTAAGGCTTATTCAGGTTAAAGAGGAGATTTTTTCTGATAACAAGGAGATTGCGGACGATCTAAGGGATAACCTGGTCAAGGAAAAGACATTTTTGATTAACCTCATGTCATCTCCCGGGTCAGGGAAGACAAGCCTTATACTCAAAACCATAGAAAAGATAAGGGATGAGTTTCGGATGGGCGTGATAGAGGCGGATATAGATTCAATGGTTGACTCGGAAAAGGTGGCGGCTCAAGGTATAGAGGCGATACAGTTGAGGACAGGCGGCTTTTGCCACCTGGATGCATCAATGGTGAAAAAAGGACTTGATGCCATGGATCTGGGCGGGCTCGACCTCATCATCATAGAAAACGTGGGTAACCTCGTATGCCCCGCCGAATTTGACACAGGTGCCACCAAAAATGTCATGATCCTGAGCGTGCCTGAGGGAGATGATAAACCCCTCAAGTACCCCCTTATGTTCACGGTATGCAACGTACTCCTCGTCAACAAGATAGACTACCTTGACATTTCGGATTTTGATATCCATGCCTTGAGGGAAAGGGTGCTGACCCTTAATCCCAAAATAGAGATCTTTGAGGTGTCATGCAAGACCGGACAGGGAATAGAGGACTGGACAAACTGGCTTAGAGAAGAGGTAAAGGCCTTTGGGGTAGTCAGCAAATGATTGATCACGATGACCAAAAAACCGTCTTGGCCGGCGATATTGGTGGGACCAAAACGAATATCGGCCTCTTCCGCATGGGGAAAAGGCGTCCCATCCCGGATGTAATTGATAGCTTCCCCAGCGGCCAGTCCCCAAACCTTGAAGACATCATCGACAAATTTCTCAGAAGACATCAGACCTCTGTTACCAGTGCGTGCCTTGGCATTGCCGGGCCAGTAATAAAAGGGCGGTGTAAGGCGACAAACCTTCCATGGGCGGTCTCAGAAACCGCACTCAAAAGGCGTTTCAAGTGGCGGCGTGTATCCCTTATAAATGATCTGACAGCGACTGCCCTCTCCATTCCCATACTGACAAGTCGCGAGATGGCCCCTTTAAACAAGACCAAACCGATGAAGGGAGAAAACCTGGGGCTAATTGCACCTGGAACAGGGCTTGGTATGGCCCTGCTGGTCTGGAAAAATGGGAAATACATTCCCGTACCTTCCGAAGGGGGCCATTGTGACTTTGCCGCAACGAGCACATCTGAGATGGCATTCTGGAGTGACCTGCATGAGCGTCTTGGTCACGTGAGCCTAGAGAAGGTGTTATCAGGACCGGGGCTCTTTACCATCTACCGCTGGCTAAAACATACAGGTCAGGATACAGAGCCGGAATGGCTGGCCAAAGACATTGAGAGAAACGATCCATCAAGGGCCATATCAGAGGCGGCACTCTTTGACAAAGTACCCTTGTGCATAAAGGCCCTTGATCTATTTGTGTCAATATTTGGCGCTGCGGCAGGCAACCTTGCATTAATGGGGCTCACAAGAGGAGGGATATACTTAGGAGGCGGCATTGCTCCAAAGATCTTGCCCAAACTACAGGAAGATATATTCATGCAGGCATTTGTAAACAAGGGGCGATTCAAGACCCTCCTGCAACAAATCCCTGTTCGGGTCATCACGAACGACAAGGCCGCATTACTCGGGGCGGCATGGTGCGCCTGGAATGGGTGAGAGGACTGTTACAAGTTCGTTCTCTCCTTCACTGGATATACTCTTCAACGTATCTCTGGATCTTGGGTGGCATTTTCCACCATTTCTTGATCTCCAAATCCTCACAAATTGTATTGGCGGCAAGATACCCTGGCCCCCCGATAATCAGCCCACCTGGATAAACCGATGCCCCACAGAGGTAAAGACCTGCAATCGGCGTACTGGTGCTGGAGCAGAGGTCATTGGGGCGAAAGTAGCCCATCTGCAACGGATTATAATCACCATGTTTTATCGAACCATTGACCATACAGGAAATCCGCCGTTCAATGTCGAGGGGGCTTTCGGAACAAATGGCAATAACGTTCTCATCTGAAAGGTTTTCGGCATAGCTCTGCCATACCTTTAGGGCCTCTTCCTCGTTCTTTTTCTGGTTCTCCTCCCATCCTCCCTTTAAATTATATGGGGCAAGCATCTGGAAAAAAGCCACATGTTTTCCATTGATGCGGGTAAGCGTCGGATCATAGAGGGTTTCCGTGGTGGCATGTCCGCACATTCCCGCCATCTCACCGTCTTTCAATCCCTCAAGATAATGAACCACCTCATCCACATCTTCAAAACCGATGATATTCATAAACGCCTGGTCAATCGCCCTGTCATTCACCTTGAACCGTACCTCGTCTTCCAAGGCGCAGTGAACGGTAAACAGGCTCCACTTGTCCCACTTCCATTGCTTGATAGACCTCAAGAAATCCTCGGGCAGGTTCTTCTCTCCGACTAACCGCACAAAGGTCGATTGGGGATCCAGACTCGAGGCAACTGTCTTGGCATGAATGATCCTCCCATCAAATGTCTGCACGCCCTCAACCTTTCCGTCCTTAACGATAATCTTGGTCACCTCGGCGTTTTCAAGGATAAGGCCTTTATTTATAACAATCTCCTTGGACAGGGTCCCCGAGAATTTGTGTGAGCCCCCCAGACAGAGGCATTTATTCATTCCCCTACAGATCAATAAGGGAACCATGAATCCAAGACCTCCCTCCCAGGGGTCCAGTCCCCACATACAGGAGATATAAAGAAAAAGGGCCTTTACCCTCGGGTCAGTAAAGAGATCGTCTATGATCTCCATCGGGCTCTGCTCAGAGATTTCCAGCAATGCCTTGCCAATCTCCGTGCGACCCAAACGTACAGAGAGGTCAACCGGCGGCATGGGCGGGTAATAGGTGCCGGGACCCAATATCTCATCAACCATTTTCGTGTACGTCCTGATAATCTTTTCAAATGCCTTGGCATCCTTTGCCGAGATACGGCCTATGGAATCCACTGAGTCCGAGACCATCTTCGAGAGCAAAATAGAGCTCCCGTCACGAAAGATAATACCGGTCTGGGCGTTCGGTTTCATGAACATCAGACCGTGCCTCTGCATATTGAAATCAGATAAAACGGGCATGTAATCCACCATCATGTGATAAGTGGCATGCGTATTAGCGTAATACAGGGGAAAGATCACCTCTTCCGTGGCAAGCCCGCCTCCGACCTCATAGCGCTTCTCCAAAAGAATTACACTCGCCCCTGTCCTGGCCAGGTAAGAGGCCAGGATTAACCCATTGGGTCCTCCCCCAATTACCACCACATCCGCATTCAATTCGTCCGGCATCCTGGGAACCGGCGGGTTTTCTGGTCTCACCGATGCATCAATAAGGCTCATGATGTCACCTCCTTTTCAGATATATAGTGGGGCGAAGGATACCACCATCCTCCGGGTTTCAGGTCCAGGTCCTCGATCAGGATGTGCATCAGGTTATACGGAACTGCCATGAGTCCCAGACCGCCCGGGTAAGAAGTATGGTTGCAAAGATAAAGTTTATGGACAGGGCTACGGTATCGCGAAAGCTCTTCCATGGGACGGGCAGTATACCATTGATCTTCAGATTGACTGATACCCAGCCAGTTACCGCCCACAAAGCCCAGATTGCGAAAGGCAGAATCATAGGGGGTATTGACAAACGTTGCCACGATATTCTTTTCCGTAATATTGGGCGCCACTCCCCGTATTGCCTCAAGTAGCACATCAACAATTTCGTCTTGCGCCTTATTGACCGCCTCCGGGCCATCTACATGGTATTCCGGTGGTGGCATCTGCAGGTATATGGGAGAAAATACATGGTAGCCAGGGGGACACCTGGTCTTATCGAATATGTCATGATTCACAATAGGGATGATGATGCTCTCCTTCTTGATGGGGTGGGTGTTGAAGGAGTAGACATCTCTCATCTGATTGAGGACTATCTCTCGATCGTCTGAAGGGAGAAAAACACAAGAGGGATAATCCGTGCCCGAGAGGATCTCTCCCGCCCTCCCAATGAACTTCGGCATCTCCGTCGTGATCATGGAAAGGACAAAAAGGCTACCACCCTTCAGGCTAATATCCCTGATCCCTTGGATAAAGACAGGATCTAGGTGGCGAGAGGGGACCAAATTCAAAAACAGGTCCTTGATATGGACACCACTGATCACGGCTCTATCGGCATAGATCCTCTTTGTCCTGGTGGGCGCATCGTCGGCCAGGATAACCCCTTTGGCCTCTCCGTCCTCGACAATGATCTCTTCGACCTTTGTGTTAGTGAGAATAGTTGCCCCATGGGTAAGGGCACACCTCACCAGGGCATGGATCATCGAGTGGGTACCACCAAGAGGACTGCCTGAGGAATACATGTTCAGGATATTGCAGGTCAGCCCAAAAAGCCCTGTCCCCGCCCAATCAGGATGAGGACCGTTATACCATGACCCCATGGCAAATCCCACCTTGAAGAATTCGGTATCAAGGATCGTGTCGAGGAGTTCAAAGGTGGACATATCATTCCATGCGTCATCATAGATCGGGACATGTTTCTTGAATTCCTTGGACCAGGGGAGGTCCTCCCTGGCCAGAGTGACTCCCACGGGTGGGGGAGGTGTCCAGTAGATTGAGCGCAGGATTTCAAGTGCATGTTCCATGAGTGTCGAATTAAAGGTCTCCATGACCTCGACGTCATTCTGGGAGTACCGCTTGAGACTGTTGGACATCCCTTCGCTATTATATCGACTCCCGATAACCCCTTCTCCGTCAGATGTAACAGAGCCGAACATGGTCTTATAGTAGACCATCCGCAATCCGAATTTCGCCAGTTCGAGCTGTTCAAATCCTGGAGCGGCAGCACCATAGAGGTAAGTGGCATGGGGATCGATTCGAAAGCCGGGTATGGGCTCAGCATTTTCAAAGCCCCCGCCGCACTCTAGCCGGTCCTCGCACACGCACACGCTCAGGCCGCACTTGGCCAGGTAACAGGCAATGGTGATTCCGTTCGGACCCCCACCTATGACGATCACATCGTACCGGTTGTTCATGATATCCTCCTCAAATGGCTATAAAGACACAACAATGAGTTTCCGTGGTCTTCTCCCACTATAGTTGCCCCACTTGGGCTCTTACCCTCACTTTACAGGATGTAAGGTGTGGGATGTGCTTTAGGTGATGACGTCATACAATAAGCATATGGGGATGACCCTTACAAGTCAATGAAAACTGAGGTCCTTTCATTAACACACCAGGTCATTCCCCCATATTTACCTCCCCTTGAACTGCGGTTCACGTTTTTGCATAAATGCCATAGGCCCCTCGATCGCATCTTCCGACTTGAATACCGCCGTGGCTAATTCTATTTCTCGCTCGTATGCCTTTGTTAACGGCAGACCCAGACATTCTATGGCAGACCTCTTAATGGCACTCACGGCCAACGGGCCGTTGTCCGCTATGCGCCTTGCAATTTTCTCGGCCGTGGGCATCAGTTCCTCTTGCGGGACCACATAGTTGACCAGCCCCATGTGGTATGCCTCCTTCGCATCTATTTTCTCGCCTGTCAGAAGGATTTCCATGGCCTTGCAAAAGGGTACCTGGCGTGGAAGTCGAACTGTTGAACCACCCGCAGGGAAAAGTCCCCATTTAGGCTCCTGCAAGCCAAAAAAGGCATTTTCCGATGCAACCCTGATATCCATTCCCTGCAGCATCTCCAGCCCACCTGCGATGCAGTACCCATTGACCGCTGCCACTATCGGCTTCCATATATCTATCTTGCGAAGCAAAGCAGACTCAAATATTTCGGCTATCTCACCCTTTATCAGGCCCGATAATCCTTCAGGCGAACCCGTTATAAGCGGGATTAGCTTACCCAAATCAGCACCTGCACAAAAGGAATTACCCACGCCCGTGATTATCGCCACCAACACTGAAGAATCATCTCGGAAATCGATCCATGTCTCACTGAGGGCACGGAGAGTGTCAGGGTCGAGGGCATTGCGGGCCTCGGGCCTGTTTAGCGTAATGTATGCAATCTTGTCCTTCTTCACGTAATCAACTGCCATGTGTGCCTCCTAATGTCATCACTTGTCATCTGGATCATGGCTCTCCAAAATCTTTTCAGGCCTTGATTCGCCGGAACTTGGGCAGGGAAATCGTCGATGTGATGTCATCGAATACCACCTCCACCGCCATGCCCGCGCGGACATCTTCAGGTTTGACCTCTATTATATTGCTCATCATTCGAACGCCCTCATCAAGTTCTACCAAGGCGACTGTATAGGGAACATCCTCTTGAAATATCAAGCTGGGAGGCCGATAAATAACCGTGTAGGAGTAGATCTTCCCCCTTCCGCTTGCCTCAGTCCACTCGATGTTTTCAGAAAGGCAACTCCGGCAGTAGGGCTGTGGAATATATTGTCGTGCACCACACTCGAGACAAGATTGTATTAGCAGTTTGTGTTGCCTTGCCGCCTCCCAGAATTTTGCTGTCACGTGATCCGGCACTGGGATAGGTTTATTGTATTCAGTCATATGTGCGCCTCATTCGCCTCCTAGGATCAATGCAGTATGTGACGAAAAATGGCCACCTAGGCCACTAACCAGTCCCGCTCGGGCGTCCTTTACTTGTCTCGGTTCACCCGCTTCGCCACGCAGTTGCTTTACCGCTTCAATGATATGAAAAACACCTGAGGGTAAGCCGGGATGGCAGTGGGCATGACAGCCTCCATGTGTCACGATGGGTATTTCGCCCCCGATCTCGATCCTGTGGCCGCCCTCAGCAAATCGACCGCCCTCCCCCTTTTCACAAAAGCCAAAATCTTCGAGAAACAAGATAGGTGTAATAGAGAAGCAGTCGTAAAACTGGGCAAAGTCCATATCCTTCGGGCCAAGGCCTGACATCTCGTATGCCTGGCGGCCGGCATCGGCGCTCGCTGTGCGTACAAGGTCATCGACCAGTGAAACATGCTCCCGCATCGTCCGTGCCCCAGCCCCGAGCAAAAGAACCGGTTTCTTTTTCAAATCCCGTGCCCTCTCCAATGTCGTGACAATAATGGCCCCGCCACCATCAGAGATAATGGAGCACATGTCCTTTGTAAGGGGCCATGATATCATTTTCGATGAAAGCACATCATCAATGGTCAGACTCTCTCGTTTCTGTGCGTCAGGATTCATGTAAGCGTGCTTGCGTATGCTCACAGCCACCTGTGCCATCTGTTCCCGTGTAGTGCCGAATTCGTTCATGTGCATTGTTGCAGCTAACGCATAGGTACTTATTATAGTTGGCCCATAGGGCCACTCAAACTGGGAATGGCCAATTCTTGATATAATCTCGGTCGCATCCATGTCTCCCCTGCCGATCATATTTATGAGCTCCGAATAACCCACGAATGAACGCATCGAGTCCGCCGATGCAATGAGGACCGTATCGGCCATTCCGCAATAGATCGCGTTTGCCGCGCTGATAACCATCTGGATATGCGTGGCACCCCCAATTTGCATCGACGTTGTGAAGCGAGGCTGGATACCCATATACTCAGCGAACATGACACTGTGCATCAATTCTATCCGGTTGGTTGTACCAGCCGTAAGCACGCCATCAACATCCTTGTTCTTGAGCCCACAGTCCTCTAACGCACGTTTGGCGGCCTGAGCGTGTAGCTGCATCGCGTCCTTGTCGCGCACGGTTCCAAGGGAGCTTTCACCGATGCCGACAATTGCAATTTGTCTGCTCCAATTACGTCTCATTACATGTCCCCCTCATGGCAACGACCAAACAATGATCTCCCGTGTCGTATCAGGACCGTCAAGACGGTGCTGATTTCTTTCTCGCTTCTTACACCCCTGAGTTGAGCTATTACTCGAAATATGAGCTTGCACTCATAATACGAAAGCAGTATCTAAATGTCAAGCGCAAACTGGCAAGAATTCACCTTTCCTGGATAATGTGCCGGGTAGAGATAGGCCAGTGTAACGAGCCAAAAAAACGTCACACAAATACTCCGGATTCTAGATTATTCGGTTGAGTGATGGCCTATGAAGGGCGCTGGCTAACTTTCACATATCCTCAGAAATTTTTTGCACGATATTGTTAACCGCCTCTCTGATTTTGCCCATTTTCACAGGCTTCGTCAAATATGGCAGATTGTTTCCCTCAAAAAAGGCTTGCCTTTCGGGTGTGGCAAAGCCTGTGCAGAACAGAAAATGTGCGCCGATGCGCGGATTTTCCTCAATTGCCTTTTTGTAGAATTCTACACCATCCATTATGGGCATCTCTATGTCTGAAACAATGGCATCAAAAAAATGTTCTCTGGTTTTTCTAAGGCCTTCTTCACCATTTTCCGCTGTTTTAACTACGCCATCCATAGACAAAACAGCCTTAAATAACTCAAGCACGGCTCTGTTATCTTCCACAATAAGAATTCTTTTTTGCCATATGGCAGGTAATTGACGAATATGGTCAAGTTGCTTTGATCCGTGGGGTAATGATTTGAGAAACAGCTCTATTCGGTCTTTGTGTGCCTGAATTTTTGCGGCCAAATACTGAAATTCTACGTCATATTCTTTCAAGGTATTAATGACATATAAAAATATATCATTCCATTCCGAGGACTCGACTGTCTCCATAAAATTAGTTACATCCTCTTTTGTAAGCTTGCCAGTTAACAGCAAGTCCCGGGTTTCTTTCAAAGGTTTTTCGATCAGATCTTTAGTACTTTGATCCAAAGATATGGCGGGCTCCACATCGACATCATTGATTTGCAAGTAATCTAAAGCCCTACTCATTGCATCGAAATGCTCGCTCTCGTCCTCTCCCAGGCGCGTGAGAAATCCAAAAAGTTCCTCATCCCCCTCAAAGAGGAGAGAAGAACTGGTGTATACATCGCTAGCCAATTGTTCGATACTTTGGAGCCATTCTATAATTTCCTGCATTTGATAGCTGCCTTTAATAGCACTCTTCATTTATCACTCTGGCATGCCTAACTGCTATAAGTGCATTCAAACATCACTTATCATACAGAACCTTCCTAATGATCCTGGCAAGGTCACGGATTCTTAGTGGCTTCATGGCAAATTCCCGAATGCCTATGGCCTTTGCACTGTCTTCCGAGATCATCTCACTGAATCCAGTGCAAAGGATAATCGGTATATCGGGTCGAATGGCCAACATTTCTTTGGCCAGCATTGCACCGGTCATGTGGGGCATGCTCATATCCGTTATGACAAGGTCGTACTTATTGGGCTGGTTACGAAAGGCTTCAAGTGCCTCTACGGGATTTATACTGGATTCGACCTGGTAGCCAAGACGTTCCAACAATTTTTTTGCCATGCCCACTGCATCTTCCTCATCTTCAACAAAAAGAATCCTCTCATTCCCTGTTGGCATTGCCTCAACGCTCTCAGACACATGTTTAACTTCACCTTCAATACAGGGAAAAAACACATCAAAAATTGCGCCCTTTCCAGGTTCGCTCTGCACTGTTATAGCTCCACCATGGTCCTTAACTATCCCGTGGACCACTGATAGACCCATTCCTGTACCTTCACCAACAACTTTTGTGGTAAAAAATGGATCAAAGATACACTCCATAACATCGGGGTGCATTCCTTGCCCCGTATCACGCACGGTTATTCTGACATATCTCCCGGGAACCAAATCCTGATGAAGGGCTGCTCCATTCTCATCGAGCCTTATGTCTTTCACACATACCTCCAAAAGCCCTCCCTTTTCTCGCATGGCATGGGCTGCGTTTGCAAAGAGATTCATAAAGACCTGATGGATTTTTGTAGGATCGGCAAGGACGGTATCTGCCCTGGCTGAAATACTCTTGCGAATTTCTATGGTGGTAGGAATAGACGCCCGTAATAGCTTGAGGGCCTCTCTCACAATCGGGCCAATCTTTACCGGTATGTTTTCCTGTTTTATCTGGCGGCTAAAGCTGAGGATCTGCGACACCAGGCCCTTTCCCCTCTGGCAGGCCTTTTCCACGAGTCCCAGGGAGTAGCGTGCAGGATTCCCTTCCGGGATATCAGATAACGCCAGTTCGGTATTACCAATAATCATCCAGAGAATATTATTAAACTCATGTGCTATACCTCCAGCCAACGTCCCTATGGCCTGCATCTTCATGGCCTTCTGTAGTTGTGCTTCGAGTTTCCTCTTCTCTTCCTCTGCATGCCTCCGCTCGCTGATATCTCGTGTAACCCCTAGAATCCCAGCAGGTCTTCCATCCCTATCGCGCAGGAAGCTTGCCTTTGTCTCCGTCCATAGCGTGGAGCCATCCTTACAAATATGCTCGGCCTCAAAGGTCCGTGACCTCGGTATATCAGACCGCTTTTCGCTCTGTTCCAGGGCCCGTTCTTCTAAAAAGATATCTGTAACCAGCTTGCGGGATTCAGCAGTAAAAATCTCTTCCAAGGTCTGAACAAGAACCTCATCTACGGTATAACCTCTCATACGTTCAATGGAGGGGCTGACGTATGTAAGGTTCATATCCATATCCGTGGTCCAGATTGAATCGTCCACATTTTCGGCGAGCAAACGGTAACGCCGCTCACTCTCCCGCGAGGCATCTTCTGCCCTCTTCCTCTCTTCTATTTCTTGCTTCAGTTGCCTGTTTGCTTCAACCAGCCTCCTTGTCCGTTCCTCCACGCGCCGTTCCAGTTCCTCGTTGGCGTCCTGGATTGCCTCCTCTGCCCTTTTTCGCTCGGTAATGTCGGTGTCGGTCCCGATGAAACGAACAGGTATGCCATCAGGATTGCGTTCGACCTTCCCCGAGGCCAGGAACCATCGAACGCCTCCATCCTTATGCAGCATCCGATGCTCGACCTGGTATACTTGGCTCGTTCCGTCAATGTTGGCCTGTGCCTCCGCCATGACCTTAGATTCGTCAGCGGGATGGACGTGACTGGCCCAGTCCTCAATCCTGTCAGTGATCTCATGCTCCTTATAGCCAAGCATCGCCTTCAAGTTTGGGGCAACGAATATTTCATTAGTCTTGAGATTCCAGTCCCACACACCAACATTGCCGCCCTTTACCGCCAATGCGTAACGCTTCTCGCTTTCTCGCAATGCCTCCTCCACCTGTCTGCGCCTGCTGACATCAGACATGAAATTCAAAGTAGCCGCTCGATCCTCCCACATGATCTTGGTAGGCCTCAGGCTCATCCACCTTAAGTGCTGGTCCTTATCAATTACCCTTATATCGTACTCTGAAGGAACTTCTTCTGCCCTGATCCTTTTCAGGTAGTTTTCCGCTACTTTTTCTTGATCGTCAGGGTGAAGCCATTTTGTATAAGGTCTGTCCAGTCGACTTGCATTGGAATTTTCTGCAGAAACACCTGCAAATTCGACAGCCACGGCATTCATGAACTTAAGCATTCCGTCCTGAACCACGAAGATAGCCTCGCTGCAGTTATCTATGACCATGCGGTATTTCTCCTCAGACTCCTTAAGCTTCAACTCCGCATGCTCATGTATAGCGACTTCTCTCTCCAACTCATTGATCCTTTGCTCCAATTCCTCATAGGTAGGCTTCCTGGGCATCAGAACATCCTCCAATTGCCGTCCCCCTTCAATGGGGTTTTTCTTTGGGTTTGACAGACAACATTTCACACCCTCCAAGTGAGGCGGATTACGCTGGTAATCATGGATTAATCTATACAAAAACCCTGTAATTGTCTATATCTATTATCTTCAAAGTGGAAGACATTTACAAGAGTAAGGCTCCCCCCGCATTCTTGTCTTCAGGAAAAAACTTTGTAGATACTGGAAAATCACGTTTAAACCGGATAATTCATAGTTATCATACTGGTGAGGAAAGAGATATGAAAGGGAAAGGGCTAATAGAGAGCAGTGTCATCCTTTGGCAGGCATTACTGATTCAGAATGCAACGCTGGCGGGAAATGTCCATGGAGATTGGCATCACGGCGGAGGTTGAAGATAATGTGGTACACTTTAGTCCTGCAATGGCCCGCTGGATTTGTGCATTAGTCGCAGACAACGTTCCAGATTTTCGTGAGCCTTTGAGAAATTGGGATTGATTCGCAACGCCTGGGAGTAATGCTTTGCGGCCTCTTCCAGATCCCCTTGGCCCGCCAGGACGTTTCCGAGGTTGAAGTGCACATTCGCATAGTCAGGTTTGATCCGCAACGCCTCCAAATAATGCCTTGTTGCCCCCTTCAGTTTCCCCTGACTCGCCAGGGCATTTCCGAGGTTATAGTGCGCCTCCGGGAGATCAGGTTTGATCCGTAGCGCCTCCAGATAATGCCTTATCGCCTCTTTGAGCCTGCCTTGCCTCTTTAAGGCATTTGCCAGGTTATTGTGTGCATCCGCATAGTCGGGTTTGATCCGCAACGCCTCCAGATAATGCCTTGTTGCCCCCTTCAGTTTCCCCTGCTTCGCCAGAACAATCCCCAAATTGTAGTGTGCCTCTGTGTAGTCGGGTTTGATCCGCAACGCCTCCAGATAATGCCTTGTTGCCTCCTTGAACTTCCCTTGGCCTGCCAGGGCATTTGCCAGGTTATAGTGGGCCTTTGGAAGATCAGGTTTGATCCGCAACGCCTCCAGATAATGCCTTATCGCCTCTTTACGCCTCCCCTGGCTTGCCAAGACATTTGCCAGGTTATTGTGCGCGTCCGCATAGTCGGGTTTGATCCGCAACGCCTCCAGATAATGCCTTGCCGCCTCCTTGAACTTCCCTTGGCTTGCCAGGGCGTTTCCCAGGTTATAATGGGCGTCCGCATAGTCGGGCTTGATCCGCAACGCCTCCAAATAATGCCTAATGGCCTCCTCCAGTCTCCCCTGAGTCTCCAGGGCATTTCCCAGATTGTTGTGCGGCCGGGCCTTTTTTGGAGATTTTCCCACACAATCTCTCCAGAGGGTGACTTCGTCACCCCAAACCCTGTTTCTTTCATACGTCCAAATGGAGCAGAAAATCACGACTGTGCCTAGTATCGAAACCGTCAGCCACTTTGGTTTTATGTACCGATAGGCCAAAGTGACTACCGTCAGGCTCACAAGCATGGAAGGCAGGTAGGAGCGGTGTTCGAATATAAGCGCAAGGGGTATTACCGAGGACTCAATCACTAGGTTGCCTAAAAACCAGAGGATACAGAAAGACAAGAGCCGTTCCCTTTTGGCCAGATAAAACGCCAGCCCAATCAATCCTATGATACACCCTATGGAAAGCAGGGTGGTTATGGGATCGAACAATGAATAGGACAATGGAAAATCGTAATCCAAATTAAGCCGAGAAGGATGGGGAAATATCAAAAGGCTTATGTAATGGATTACTACCCGAAATTCTGTCAGCACTCTTTGGGTCATAGTAAAATCTTGCGTATGATAAAGGGACAATGCCCTACGCGAAGAAGAAGTTTTCAGAAATATGATTGCGACGGGAACAAGGACAATGAATATACCTATAATACGGAGGAATTGACGTTTTAGCCTCCTCCAGCTCAAGCTCTGAAAAAAATACCACTCATAGAGTAAAATGAAGAGGGGTAATGTCGCAGCGATCTCCTTTGAGCCTAGGGCCAGTATGCCGGCAACTATGCAACCTGCAAACAGAAGCCACTTTTTCCTCTTATCCTCTGCAATCCTAGCCTTCACATATAGCAAAATCGACGACAGATAGAACATGGCAGCCATACAGTTCATTCTCTGGACAATATATGTAACCGATTGGGTTTGGATCGGATGAACGAGCCAGATCAAAGCAGTGAAGAATGCTATCGTTCTATAAGATTCATACCTGGAACTCAGCGATGGGATACTTAGAGTGGTTTTTGCAAAGAGATAAAGCAATATGCCGGTTATGATATGTATCAGGATGTTAACCAGATGGTAGCCAGCTACATTATAGTGGTTGAAATAGTAGTTCAGTGCAAAGCTGATATTGGCCAGCGGACGATTTGAGGAAGGACTTTCAAGGCATGCCCTTGTAATGCCTGCCAAGGTGATTTTGGTCAGACGGATATTGGTATTCTTCTGAATATTGGGCACATCGTCAAAAACAAAAGGGCTACTAATCGTGTTTGAATATGCCAAGAAAACGAAAATAGCCAGACACGATAAAATCAGCACTTCACGAATAAGCACAAAGGGGCCAGCAAGCCTTGTTGGCGAATCAGTCTTGCTCGGTTTAGAAAGATTCAAGCCGCGAGTGGCTCGCCGTCTCTTTTTTGTTACGATGCCCATCTATCATATGGTTTCAAATCGTGGGATATTTCTAAAGGGTCGTCATACCCATTTTATTCGGTTATCTCCCCAAATTTATGCAAACACCCACTTCTCAATAATCTCAAAGACAGTCTCTCTCTTGATCGGCTTTGAGATATAGTCGTTCATCCCTAGCTCAATACACTTCTCACTATCACCCTTCATGGCATGAGCGGTCATAGCGACAATCGGTATCTTGTCAAACCCTCTCTCTCTGATTCCCCTTGTCGCCTCAAATCCGTCCATCTCCGGCATCTGGACATCCATGAAAATCAGATCAAAATCATCGGGAGATGTCGTGTATCTATCAACGGCCTCCCGGCCATCATTGGCCACCTCCACCCTATATCCCGCCTTGGTCAGCATCATCTCCGCCAGCTTCTGGTTCACAGGGTTGTCTTCCACCAAAAGGATACGAACAGAATGTTTCCTGTCCTCTCGAACTGTATATTGGGTTACAATCTTCTTCCTCACTAGTTCATCTCTCGCACCTTTAGCTTCCCTTCCCCCTATAACAAGCTCTATCATCTGAAACAGCCTCTCCCTACGACATGGCTTGGTAAGAAATCCATCAAACCCCGCCTCCTGACACCTGTTCGCATCCCGCTTTGAAGAAGAAGATAGCGCGATCAAGGGAAGGGTCGAGAATTGGCCTCCAGGATCGCGGATCTTCACTGCAAGGTCATATCCGCTCATGTCGGGCATCATAATATCTGAGATACAGAGGTCAAAAGGATCTTCACCCTCCAATGCCTCTTGTAGGGCATTAATAACCTTCCCGGCCTTCTTCAACGCAACCGCACGCATACCTGCCAGCCCCAGGGTGTGAGTGAGTATGTCCAGGTTGGTCTGGTTGTCATCGATAATTAGGACCTTTTTGCCGGAGAGGGACATAGGGACAATCCTCCTGGTTTCTCTATCTTCCGCCTTTCCCAGCCATCCCGTAAAGTGAAATACACTTCCCCTATTTACTGCACTTTCCGCCCAGACATCGCCGTCCATAATGCTCGATATCTGCTTGCATATGGCCAGCCCCAGGCCGGTACCACCATATTTTCTCGTGGTTGAGCTATCGGCCTGTTCAAAGGGCCTGAAGATAGTTAACAGCTTCTCTTTTGGGATGCCGATTCCCGTGTCTCGAATCATGGCATGAAGCTTCACCTGATCATGTCTTTCATCTTCAATTTCAAGGGTGAGTTCAATCTCGCCAGACTCCGTAAACTTGGTAGCATTTCCCATCAGATTGGTCAGGATCTGCCTGAGACGGTGCGGATCACCCTTTACCTTTGATGGGATGTCGTCGCCGATGTGGCATAGGATCTCAATGGGCTTTGATCCAATCCTGGGACGTATTAGTTCACAGACATCATAGGCAAGGAGTTCCGGATCAAAGTCGGTCTCCTCAAAATCCAACTGTCCTGCCTCAATCTTGGAAAAATCAAGGATATCATCGATCAGAGAAAGGAGGGAATCTCCGCTTGATTGAATCGTTCTTGCATAATCGACCTGCTCTTCATCCAGATCGGTATCAAGAAGCAGGTCCGTAAAACCCGTGACCGCATTCATGGGTGTGCGGATCTCGTGGCTCATGTTGGCCAGAAATTCGCTCTTCGCAATGTTGGCGGCCTCGGCCTCCTCTTTGGACCGCTTAAGGGCATGTTCTGCCAGTTGCCGCTCGGTGATATCGCGGGCGATCCCCAGTATGGCATAGGCCTCGTCTTGGCGGTATATGAGGCTGGCCTCGGTCTCTACCCAGACGAAATCGCCCTCCTTGCCCCTCAATCTAAATCTGGTAGCTGTTTCTTGGTGTCCTATGCGCCTAATCTGTTTGACTGCCTCCAGGGCCTTTGGCATCTCTTCCTCACTAATCAATGAGGCAATATTGAGGGAAGGAATCTCTTCTCTGGTATAGCCCAGCAGGTTCAAGGCCGCGTCGTTGGCGTCCATGAAGTTGCCTTCAAGGTCGTGGACATATACACAAAAGAGGGTACGCTCAAACAGTGCCTTATATCTGTCCATTGCTTCCTGAAGTTTCTCTTCCTGCTCTTGAATGATCCTCTTGGACCTTAGTATCTCCTGAAGATCCCGGCACGCCAGCACAACCCCCCGCATGTCTCCTTTCCGGTCTCGGATAGCAGAGAGATTGCATGAGGTTGGAATGGCTTCCCCCTGTTTGTTGATCAAATTAACGACACCCGATACCTCCTCCTCTCGATTTTCATCAAGCACCTTAATAAGCCCCTTCAGAGTAGCTTCATTCTGAGAATCCAGAAAAATAGAGATTGGTCTATGGCAGAGCCCTTCATTATCATACCCGAGAAGATCCTCGCACTTTGGATTAACCATGCGAATGAAGCCATCGGCATCCAGGGTAAAAATGGAATCTGCAATGGTGGCCAGCACCTTTCTGGCAAGGGATTCAGGAGTGGGGTTCAGGAGTTGATAACGATAAATCGACCAGAATATGAGGCTTGTAAAAAGGATGACCGGAAAGAACCCTAATGGGTAAAAATCTATGCCAAAGCAGGGTAGAAAATCCAAGGCGCCAAAGTAGGCTATGAGAAAGCCAAGAATAACCGCCTTGGTCTGTTTCCTTTTTGTTCGGGACTGTGCCGTGCTAAGACCATGAATGAGATTTCTAAAGTTTGCCAGCATTATGAGAAAGAATACGGATAGGAATATAAGGCTCAATGGCCCGTAGGTTGGATAAAACCCCCAGGGATGTTGTGCGACACCCGTGATGACAGATTTTCCAAAAATGCCTTCCAGGGCAAATAGAAGGCCCAGCAGATATGCGATAAGGACATATCTTCTATTCTTGGTGAATTGATAGGTGATCGTAGAGGTGAAAAAGTAGATGCCGGGGGATATGAATACAACACCGCAATAGGAGAAGCGGTACCATTTCTCGGCCAATCCAGCGTCCTGGCTGCATAGCATGAACCCAATGCCTGACGTCCATACAACAGCATGCAGACACATTAGAAAAAAGGATTGATTTATTCTCCCCTTGCGATTAAACGAAATGACCCATAGGGAAAGTATGAATATGTATAGCGCGGTGAAAAAATAGAGCAGTCCGGTTACATTGACATAATATGAGGATGGATCCATGCAGAAACCTCCTTATATCACAAGATCATTTCCCCCTCTTTTTGCAATAAAGAGGGGCGTAAGAGATATAAAAACTTCCTTCTTAGCTTATCGGCCATTTCTATGAAAACTTGAGAATTCATGTGACACTTTAGCCTTTGAAACAGACGGTTCTCTAAAGTGGGGCAAGGAACATCCCCAAATCTCATTGACACTAATTATATCCATGTGATAAAAAGCAGTACAACATTCCATGTAGTAAAAAATCCTGGGTCCAGAGGGCCGGGCTTTGGCTTGCCTCCGGAGACTTCCTCACATTACAGTGCGTAAGGCTTTCAATAACGGAAAGGGCATAACAAAATGAAAAAATTATTGTTCACTCTTGTTATTGTTCTTATTGGGTCAGGTCTTTCCTATTGCCCTTCTGTGGCGAGGGAAAGGGCAAAGGTAGTGATAAAAATGGCGGCCCTGGCGCCTAGAGGATCTTATGTAATTAGTATCATGGATGAATTTAGCAAGGAAATGAGGAGGGAAACAAATAATGAGGTAGATTTCAAGATTTATTCGGGTGGGGTTCAAGGAGATGAATCTGATGTCCTGCGCAAAATAAGGTTGAAACAATTGCATGGCGGCATCTTTGTCGGTTTTGCTCTGGGTCGAATAGCCCCACCAGTGCGAGTCACTGAGATACCATTCGTGTTCAGGAACAGCGGCGAGATATCATATGTTCGTGGTAAGCTGGAAGACACCATGAATAAATACTTTGAGGAGGCGGGGTATGTAGTAATAGGATGGCATGACATTGGATTTGTATATCTCTTTTCCAAACAGCCTCTTACCTCGATTGATGTACTGAGAAAACAGAAGGTATGGGTATGGGGTGACGACCCTATGATGACTGCTGCCTATAAGGCCATAGGGGTTTCTCCAATTCCTCTTTCCGTCACTGACGTCCTGACCTCACTGTCCACAAAACTCATAGATACTGCTCCTATCACTCCTTTCGGCGCAATCGCGCTTCGATGGTATACCAGGTTCAAGTATATGAATGACCTTCCCGGTGCAAATGGTATAGCGGCAGTTGTTGTAACAAAAGACATATGGAATAAAATTTCCCCCGAAAGCCAAAAAAAAATTAAGGAACTGGGGAGGTCATACTCTCTTAGGCTTACCAAGGCCGGGATAGAATCAAACAGAAAGTCGATAGGGGTCCTAAAGAAGGCTGGTATTTCAATAGTGAGTTTTAAAGAATCACAAAAAGAACTTGACGAAATGGCGAAAAATGCAAGAGAAAGCGTTGTTGGCAAGCTATACTCAAGAGAACTCCTTGAACGCACATTATCACTGGTTGACGAATACAGGAAACTCCATCCCGATAGCGCCTTCATAAAAATTAAATAGGTAGACGTCCGAATTTCTGTTGGAGAGCAGTCTTCTTCTATACCTCCTTAATCTCTTTCTAAATGAATGAAGTATCCGGGTCTGACGGCCCGGCTTTGGTTGACCCCCGCATAGTGGGGGTTTACCCACGTTGCAATGAAAGGATCAAAAAATGCCCCAGTTTAGCGAACTCCTGAATAAGAGGCGATCCATCAGAGAATTTGAGGACAAAGGCGTGGCCTTGGAGACTATCAAGGAAGTTATCAGGGATAGCTGTCTGGCACCAAGCTCAGGGAATGAACAACCATGGAGGTTCATAATCGTTAACAAGAAGGAGATAATCAAAAGGCTTTCAGATGAAAGCAAGCTAAATCTTCTAGTAGAGATCGAGAAGAATCCAGACTCTCCGAGCAAGAAGTACAAGGCCATTTTGCGGAGCCCTGATTTCAATGTATTTTACGACGCCCCCTGTTTGGTCTTTATTGTCGGGGCAAAGGATATCCCATCGATTGAGGTAGACTGTGCCCTTGTGGCCTGCTATTTCATGTTCTCGGCTTCAGCAAGGGGTCTGGGAACCTGCTGGATCGGTCTGGGTGCACACATAGAAGACCCTGAATTGCTCAATCTCATCGGCATAGACCTCGGTCTCCAAATCGTTGCCCCGATTATTATAGGCTATCCAAAGGGCATCCCAGAACCTCCGAAAAGGATGGAACCTCAGATTTTAAAGGTAGTCTCCTGATAAACGGAATATAATAGTCCGTTTATGGTCAGACAAAGATCTCTTCATACAAGATTCCCTTTGAATCCCAAGAGACCTATGAAGACTCCCTATTGAAAACCCATTTCTCAAGGATTTCAAAGACAAGCTCTCTCTTGATCGGCTTTGTAATATAATCATCCATCCCCGCTTCAAGGCACCTCTCTCTATCCCCCTTCATGGCATGGGCAGTCATGGCAACAATTGGAATGGTGTCAAATCCTTTTTCTCTAATTGCCTTCGTTGCCTCCATTCCATCCATCTTTGGCATTTGAACATCCATGAAGACCAGGTCAAACTCCTTGGGAGATTTCGTGTACTTTTCAACTGCCTCTTGGCCGTCATTGACCACTTCCACCTTATATCCTGCCTTGCTCAGCATCATCTTCGCCAGCTTCTGGTTGACAGGGTTATCTTCTGCCAAGAGGATATGCACAGAATGCTTCATGTCCTCTCGAATTGAATATTGCGTCATGATCTCATGTCTTATTGCCTCACCTTTCTCGCCTTCATCTTCCCTTTTTCCCATTATTCTGTCCAACATCTGAAATAGCTTTTCCCTTTGAAGCGGCTTGCTCAAGAAACCATCAAATCCTGCCTCTTCACATTTTTTGGCATCCCGCTCCATGGCAGAAGATACTGCAATCAGAACGAGGTTTGAAAATGTCGGGGATTTGGTATCGCGAATCTGTTTCGCTATCTCAAATATACTCATGCCACACATATGTATATCAGAGATACAAAGGTCAAAAGGATTCTTAGACTCAAAAGCCTCTTGTAAAACTGATATAACTTCTTCAGATTTTCTTAAAGCCACTACATTCATACCGAATGACTCCAAAGTGTGCTTTAGTATATCAAGGTTGGTTTGGTTCTCATCAACAATAAGAACCCTCTTGCCTGAGAGCGAAACAGAGGCAAATCTCTTGGCTTCTTTATCTTCAGCCTTTCCAAGCCATGCGGTAAAATGGAAGATGCTCCCCTTATTAACTTCTCTTTCTGCCCAGACATCCCCATCCATTCGATTCGCTATCTGCTTGCATATGGTTAGTCCCAGACCAGTGCCTCCAAACCTCCTGGTGGTCGAACCATCGGCCTGCTGAAAGGCATCAAATATTGTATCAAGCTTTTCATTTGAGATACCGATCCCTGTATCCCGTATAGTTGCGTGAAATTTTAGACGACCATCCTTTTTCTCCTCAACCTCAAGTGAGAGTTCTATTTCACCCACATCGGTAAACTTAGCAGAATTGCCCATCAGATTGGTCAGAACTTGCCGCAACCTTAATGGATCCCCTTCTATACATGAAGGTAGGTTATCTCCAATTCGGCATAGTATCTCAACCTGTTTTGACTCGATCTTAGGCCGGATTAATTCACAGACATTATAAGCAAGAAGTTCCGGATCAAACTCGATCTTCTCAAAATTCAACTCTCCTGCCTCGATTTTTGAAAGATCAAGGATATCGTTAAGCAAAGACAGTAAGGAATCTCCGCTGCTCTTGATTGTTTTTGCATAATCGATCTGGTCTTTATCAAGATCAGTTTCAAGCAGCATATTTGCAAAACCTATGACCCCATTCATCGGGGTGCGGATTTCGTGGCTCATGTTGGCCAGAAATTCACTCTTGGCAATGTTGGCCGCCTCGGCCTCCATCTTGGCAACTAGTATCATCTCCTCGTCTCGCTTACGTTCGGTTACATCCCGGGCAATCCCTTGGAATCCAATCGGTTCACCTCCTCGATTCCTTAGCATGGACGTAGACAACTCAAGAATCCTTTTGCTCCCATCTTTTCTGATAATTTCAAAGTCCATCATCTTTGAGGGCTTTCCTGTCTCATAGACTCTGTTGAAGACCTCGTACATTTTCTTAGCAGTTTCCGGGGTGGTATATTCTCGGTTGTTCATACCCATTAATTCATCTCTGGAAAGTGCTGCTATCCTGCACATTGAATCATTGACAAAAATGAGGTTCCCGGCAAGGTCAACCTCGAAGTAGCCATCTTCGATATTCTGAAGGATGCTTCTATATTTTTTCTCACTCTCGCGTAGCGCCTCCTCCGCCTGCTTGCGCTCAGTGACATCCCTTGCAATACCTCTAAAGCCAATAGGTTGGCCATTTGAATCCTTCACCAGTGCTACAGAATTCTCTAAATGCCCCCTGGTTCCATCTTTTCTTATAAACTCCCAATTAAATCCTTTTATAGGTTTTCCTGTGTTGTACACTTCATTGAAGGTTTGATATGCCTTTTTTGCAGTCTCTTTGTCCATAAACTCTCGGTTATTCTTACCCATTAATTCATCTCTTGTGCATCCATACGCCTCGCACAACGAATCATTGAAGAACGTTAAGTTGCCGGCAATATCAATCTCATAATAACCATCTGCGATACTTTCAAGGATGGTTCTGTATTTTTTCTCACTCTTACGCAATTCCTTCTCGGCGGCTTGCAGATCGGTTATGTCTTTCACATGTTCTATGATAAAGGCCACATCGCCTTTCTCATCCCCAAGAGGAAAACTGGACAGGGAAATCCACCCCTTAGGGTCTTCTTCAGAGGGATAAGGCGCGAGGGCGCTTTGGGTTTCGCCGGTTTCAATTGTCCTAAGGCTCGGGCACCATGTGCAGGGGGTCTTCCTTTTCTTGTAGACTTCATAGCATTTCTTTCCTATAAGCGGAGCCTCATCTGAGTACATTTTATTCATCCATAAGTTTGTACGGACAATATTGAGATCGCGGTCCAAAACACTGATTCCGTCCTGGATAGCGTCGAAAACGCTGTCTAGGAATTTCTCTCTCTCCCTTACTGCCTCCTCAGCGCGATTGCGCTGATTTATTACCGATTGGGCATAGACGCTGACTATGATAATAATGCCTGCGACAAACAAACGTATCCAGATATCATGCGTATGGGGAGATAATAAATGTTCAGAAAGACTGCCCTCGCGGAATATAAAGGCATGTATGAATGACTCCAAAATCCAAAAGAGCATCCCCGATGCTATTCCGATCCATATTAACCTTTGAGTCATACTTTTAAGATTTGTGATTCTAGTCTTCATTTTGAGCCCCTCTCGACAACTATCCCTGGATTACGCAGTGTTTAGAAATCATATGCCTTCCTCGAAACTCACTTTTCCCATTTCTTTTTGTATTTGCCTTATATTCTTCAAAAAATCATCCGATTGCATCCAAATAAGAACCCTTAGGGCTCCAAAAATTACAATTTACAAAACATCTATGCCTTCAATTCAAATATATTTTGCTGGGTTTCTGTTCTGCTCCAAGATTGGAAAAAATCTTTTGTTTTAAACTCAATGCGCTGAAGAAATTTTCGTTTGTGATTCCCAGATAATGGTCAAGACGGACATCTTGGCAATCCATTAAGAAACAATACCTTACGGGCACTGCATATTTGTCCCCCCTCCCATAAAGGTATGGAGTCTGACCCGGCGGCGTTTTATTAAATTCCTCTATTTTTTATTGGCAATTTTTTTGGAAACTTTAGGTTTTTTGATTACCTAAACTGTGGCAAGGTCACCTGAATCGTGACGACCTCCATCGGAACACGTTCATCGAGGTGGTTTGGTCCTTTGAGCAAAGAAATCCCCCTACCAGATTCTAACCGATACGTAGGCATTACATATTGCCCTCTTTATCTTCTCTGCATCTGGCAAGGTCTCCACCTGGAGTCTGAATCAAGAGGTGATAATGATTGGGCATGAGACAATAAGCGCCGACCCTCGCCTTGTACATATCAACCACTTCTTTAAGATGCTCGATAAACATGGAGTAGCCCTGTTTGCCCAGGATATTATACCTTCGATTTTATACACATACCTCCCTGCGGCAACCGGCTTGCCACTCCTGTCGGTTAAGTCCCATACGACTTCATTAACAAAAAAGTCTTTAAAATTTGAATTTTACATGGGTTCATGCATGGGATCAATAATGATATGCAAAATTCTAAACGGAAATGACTGCTTTATAGAACAATTTTGTTTATTTTTTTTGTATTCATACAATTTTGTTATTACAGAACAGGTCTTATAAAAGACATAAAGATACAACTCATTGATATATTTGAACATAAATATTACTATCATCATGGCATGATCCTTGCCTATTCGGCTTATAATAAATCTAAAGGAGGAATACCTATGAATTCCGGAGACACTGCCTTTGTTCTACTATCAGCGGCAATGGTTATGCTTATGACACCAGGTCTTGCCCTTTTCTATGGCGGTATGGTGCGAAATAAGAATGTCCTCGACACCATTATGCAGAGTTTTATCATCCTTGGGATAATCACTCTCGAATGGGTACTCTGGGGTTATTCCATGTCTTTTGGTCCGGATCACGGGGGTCTGATCGGAGGACTTGAATGGTTCGGTCTTAAAGGCATCGGCATGGACCCCAGTGCTGTTTACGGGAGCACTGTTCCACATGCCGCCTTCATGATATTCCAGTGCATGTTTGCCATAATCACACCGGCCTTGATCACAGGCGCCTTTGCCGAAAGAATGAAATTCAGTGCCTTTCTGATCTTTACCGTGCTCTGGGCCACAATGGTCTATAACCCCATCTGTCATTGGGTATGGGGCACAGGAGGGTGGTTGAATAAAATGGGCGCCCTTGACTTCGCCGGTGGAACTGTAGTTCATATCAATTCAGGTATTGCAGCCCTTGCCGCCGCCCTGATAATCGGCAGACGACATGGCTACGGAAGCACCCCATATATCCCCCACAATCTTCCCATGACGCTCACGGGAGCCGCGCTTTTGTGGTTTGGATGGTTTGGTTTTAATGCCGGAAGCGCCCTGGCCTGTAATGGATTAGCCGCTAACGCATTCGTGGTTACCCATATCTCATCGGCAGTCGCCGCCCTGTCATGGATCTCAGTGGAATGGGTACACAGAGGTAAACCCACCACTCTGGGTGCCGCCAGTGGAGCTGTAGCAGGACTTGTCGCCATAACACCTGCATCAGGATTTGTCGGGCCCATATCTGCTATAATTATCGGAATTTTTGCAGGTATAATCTGTTACTGCGGCATTCTTCTCAAGAACAAATTAGGATACGATGACTCTCTTGATGTGGTGGGGATACACGGTCTTGGAGGTATATGGGGCGCCCTTGCCACCGGCCTTTTTGCAAGCACGGCAATCAATTCCGGCGGTGCAAACGGGCTTTTCTTCGGAAATCCCGGCCAGTTCCTGATTCAATTTGTTTCGGTTATCGCAACTATGGCCTTTTCTTTTTTCATGACATCTATTATCCTCAAAGTAGTTGATGTGCTTGTAGGTTTAAGGGTGACCGGCGAAGAGGAGGAAAGAGGCCTGGATATAAGCCTGCACAACGAAACGGGTTATGACATATAAGTTTTACTACACGTTGACACGGTGACCCTGATAAAACTCTTCGGCCCTGTTAAGAGATTGGTAAATCCTTATTTTGCAAAGATCCACATTTATATATGAAAGGAGTTGGTATTGTGAAAAAAGTGGAAGCCATCATAAAGACATTCAAACTTGATGATGTTAAAGAAGGTCTTACCTCCCTTGGTGTCAAGGGCCTTACCGTAACCGAAGTCAAGGGTTTCGGTCGCCAGCGGGGACATAAGGAGGTATACCGTGGCGCCGAGTATCAGGTTGACTTTGTTCCCAAGATAAAGATCGAGGTCGTGATGGAGGTTGAACTCGTGCCTCACGCGGTAAAGGTGATCCAGGAAAAGGCATCAACAGGACAAATAGGCGATGGCAAAATATTTATTATACCGGTCGAGGATGTGATCCGTATAAGGACCGGAGAAAAGGGAAAGGATGCCATATAGAAAGCATCCCCATCTGCAGTTTTTTACAAATTAATCGATATTCAATACGTGCAAATGCCCTTGTTTGCTTTATAAATTATGGTTATAGATCACTGCTGTCCCAACGTTTAACGCATTAAACCTTATAACTGGCTAAAATATAATTTCCAGCAAGATGGCTGTTACCGACTTGAAATATGAAATACCTCTTCGCTATGCTCCTGCCTCGAAGCAGGAGGGAATAGCGAATGTACACAGGCAGACTCGTTTTTTCTCAGATAATGGATTATCTTCCTATTCATACATTTCGACGCTGTGTTCAAAGATACCGTGGCAACCACAAGATCAAATACTTCAAATGTCTCGATCAATACCTTTGTATGGCTTTTGCCCAACTAACCTATCGAGAAAGTCTCAGGGATATCGAAGCATGTCTTCGCGCACAACGGAAAAAACTCTATCACATGGGCATTCGAAGCAATGTGTCTCGGAACACAATGTCCAACGCCAACAAAGTACGCGATTGGCGAATCTACGCCGACTTTGCTCAATCCCTTATCCATAACACCAATGTAACTATTGCTTGAATGTAAATCTATTCCAGCGTATGCTTCCATTTGACACCTCCTTAGGTTAGTTGTTTAGACTTCTATCTTTTCATCGAGCTTTAATCAGTGACATATTTCATTAACAAATATGGGAACGTGATCAAGTGGGCGTCGATGGCCCCCCTGCTCCTAATGCAAGTTGCAGCGGTACGATTGTTGGACATTGAAGGGGGATTCCGATGAAGACAGTCGCCGTATTCGGCGCTGGGATCGCGGGCCTCAGCGCAGCGCATGAGTTCGCCCGTCTTGGGTACAAAGTATCCGTGTACGAAGCCAACCACGAGGCCGGAGGGTTCTTTCGTAGCGCTCGGGTCCCGGGAGACGAGAACATGCCGTCCGAGTATTCGTGGCACGGCTTCGGCCCCTGGTACCACAACGTGTTCGACTTGATGAAGCAGATCCCATTCGACGAGACGGGGAGCGTTTACGACAAATGCCTCTCACGGCCAATCGACTTCGGTATTGCTCCTGACAAGGGTGGGGCTGAGTTCTTCGACTCGCGGATACTCCGCGTGTCGAAGATCTTCAGGATGACAGGGCTGGATAGTCTCAGGTGGGGATGGCTAACGTTCAAGACGTGGGCTGCAAACCGTCGGACATTTGAGCACTACTCACGACTGAACGCTTCTGAACAGTGGAAGCCAATCTTGAGTGACCTGGGGTGGAAGACCTGGCGCGCCTCCTTCGGCCCTTGGGTCGGTTCTGATTGGACGAACGTTTCGCTCCATCAAGTAGGACAGTTCTGCCGCAAGTCACTCATAACAAGGCCCTCGCACGAGCACACAACTGACGAGGAAGGGCCGGCGTGGACACACGGCCAGGGTGACGGCTGGTTGCTGCTCCGCGGGCCGAGCAGCGAGTGCTGGTTCGACAAATGGCTCAAGCACCTTAAGAACAACAACGTCGATTTCTCCTGGAAACAGCCTTTATACAAGCTTGAATTCGACGGCGAGAAAATCACTGCCGCACACTTAGAGTCCGGTGCCAAGGTGCAAGCCGATATTTACGTCCTGGCGACGAACCCTTTTGCTGCAGTAGATATCCTGGGGCGAACACCGAAGCTTGCAGAAGAAGACCAGCTGCGTCTGTTTGGGCCTCTCACCCAGGACGGTCCGCACACGCAGGTGTCCTTCAGGATCGCGTTCTCAGAGAAGATTGCGTGGCCGCGCAAGCGAGCTGGAGTGATCATCGCAGACTCCGAGTTCAATTTGACTTTGTTTGCGGAAGAGCAGGTGTGGGCACCAGACGTGGATCTCGGTGTTGGAGTTAGGTCCTTGTGGACCGGCACTGCGTGCGTGGGAACAGTCCCAGGTCGACTCTACGGTTTGCCACTTGTCAAATGCACCAAAAAACAATTCATCGAAGAAGTGATGGCACAGTTGTTCAGTTGCGAAGGCCTCAACTCCTTGATCAAGGAGGCCAACAACGGTCGTGGCTTGGGGGAATTTCCGATCCTGAGGATTGAGGTCTGGCACGAGTGGATCTTTTCTCCGACGGGGATCAAGCCACATCAGCCAAAGTGGGTGACGACAACCAACACGCAGCCGAACCTGCCAACACAGGCGACGTCAGTGCCCAACCTCGTTGTCGCAGGAGCGCACACCAAAACGGCGGCTGATGTGTGGAGTATCGAAGGTGCCGTAGAAAGCGGTCGACTCGCAGCTCAAGCGGTGGAACCCAGCGTCAAAGTTATCCCTCAGTACAAGTCCCGGTGGCTTCGAGTAATCAGCGCTATCGACGATGTATGCTTCTCAGTCGATGCCCCTCACGTCCTCGACCTTTTCTTGGTCGGGTTTTTGATTGCGCTCGCTGCTCTGGTAGGGATGTGGGCTTTTAAGATTTTAAGTTTCTAATAATTAATAGGAAATTTGGCGGATTCATGTTACCGTAAAAATGAAATAATGGGGTCAAGTCTGCTCTTGACTCTTGGTGATTTTATGCAAGAGTTCGCGGTAGGAATGCCGATTACTCGGCACCCCCCGCACAGATCTTCCGATCCTCGGAATCTACGACGCAGCGTGCACTACTAATGCACTGGGCTCCTGCTTCGAGTATTGACGCGTATGCGTTCCAGCAGCATACCGTATCCTATCCAGTTCATTTGGCAGGTATATCCAGCTCTGTGCCTGGCTCCTGTTTCGCTTGGACGGATTCCTCTCAGCCAGCCCCCTTTTCTCCACCTTCTCCGCCACAGGCTTGTTGTCACCTGTCTTGTTCGAAGGCTTCTCAGATACTATGGGGCTGTCAGACTCCCTGTACCCGTTCATCATCGCTTTACTCCCTCGGGATTTTCAATGCGGACCTTAATGCAATCTAATAAGGCCAGATACAGGGCCTCCCGATTCCCGCGCAAGAAGCTTCCATGCATGC
>CAYYPQ010000006.1:0-95832 GCA_964473615.1 uncultured Desulfobacteraceae bacterium | reverse complement strand
CAAAATATAGAAGGAAGGGTAACGGCTGTCAAGGAATGACAATGCCAGACCACAATATGCTATACCACAAGGCGGGTCCTGGAGATGATTTCCTGTTTTACCGAATCCGGAAGATCATCGAAGTATGCGCAGTACCCTGCCACACGGACGACTATCCCAGGGTATTTACCCGGATTCGAGTAGGCATCCTTCAACATCTCAGGATCGAGGACATTGAGCTGCATTTCCATTCCGCCGGAGGCAAAAAACCCCTGAGTTAATGCAGCCACAATATCGGTACCTTTCTCACCTGATAACATGCTTTTATCGAAGCGAAGATTGAGGGCATATCCGTTCGGCGCCAAGGATGAGTCTATATGGGCCACTGAATTCAGAAGGGCAGTTGGTCCAAGACGGTCCATCCCGTTTACCGATCCAAGACTGGCCGCAAACGCTTCCCCCGCCTTTCTACCACTGGGCAAGGGACCCGTTCTTCTTCCAAATGCAACATGACATGAGGAGGAATAAAATCCAGGTAAATACGGGCCACCGCGCGTGTTGTAGTATTCGGCAAGGGCGGAGTGAAATATACGGACAACTTCATCGGCATAGGCATCTGGGAGGTCATGATCGTTCCCAAACTTTGGTGCATTGAGCAGCTCTGCATGTAGCTTGGGGGTTGAGGAAAAGTCACTGCGCATGGCTTGCAATATTTGGGTCAGCGTATATTTCCTATTCCGGAAAACCACCTCATCCAAGGCAGCAAGAGAGTCCGCTACATCGGCAACTCCCACCCCTTGTATTCCACTGGAGTTATACTGTGCACCTCCGGCAGTAACATCCTTTCCTGATTCCAGACAGCCATCTACAAGCATAGAGGAAAAGGGTGTGGGATGGAAGTCTCGGTTTCCCCTCTCTATAACCTGCATATCATTTATCAGTCGGCCTACCATATATTCCACCTGTACCCGGAAGGCATGCACTACCCGAGCCATGGAATCAAAAGATGACGCATCTGGAGTAGCGGCTCCTATTCGTCTGCGAGAATTAAGCCGTCTTCCCCGATTAATGGCAAGCTTAAGACACAGGGGGAGGTTAAAGAGAGAGGCATCAGTAGAGCAAAAACTCTTGCCCGGAAGAGTTGGCTCAACGCAGCCCACTACGGCGTAATCACGTGCCTCTCTCAGGGCATAGCCATGTGACGTGAGCGCGGATATAGTGGCGGCGTCATTGAATATTGCGGGCACTGCATTCCCCTTCCTTGCAACCTCTGCCACACGTCTCAGATATTGTCTGGGAGATCCGGCATGGATTCTTGCCATATAATTGGGATCTCTAAGTCCGGCCTGCTCCATTACGTCCAAAAAGAGATAGGTAAGGTCGTTGACCGCATCCTTCCCTTCCCTATCAAGACCTCCCACTGTCGCCGCCTGGGCCACCAAGAAGCCGCCGTGATACTCGCTCGTCCTTTGGGAAAGAAGAAAGACGTGTTCGGTTGTCTTTGCAGAAAAGCAGAGAAGAAGGTCAAGGGCATCTTCTTTGTTGATCCGTCCCTCCATGATGTCACGACGATAGTAGGGATACAGGTATTGATCTATCCTGCCCAGAGACACGGCAGAGTTTAGCCCTTCAAGACAAACCGTCATATGAGTCAACCAAAGGGACTGCAAGGCTTCTTGAAAGGTCTCTGCCTTATCACGAGGCACCTTATTGCATATGCGTGCTATTTCCCTAAGTTCTCTTGAACGATCCGGGTCTTTTTCGAAAAATGCCAACCGTTCTGCTTTCTTAGATAAACGCTCTGCAAAATCTACCAGGCCTTCACATGCGATCCTGGCGGCACGGTGCAGATCACTATTTTTTTCATCAAAGGTTTTAAGATAACCATTAACCCCCAAGCGAAGCATCTTTTCATAGTTAGGGAGAAAATGGCCTATCCCCCCTGCTTCGTTGATTAGGTAATATGTTGCGTTTAGCTGTTCCACAAGGTAGCGCAAGAGATGAGTTATGCGGGATCTAAACGCGCGAAAGGCCATGTTACGCGTCAACCAATATGGAATTACCCTAAAAAGCAAGTTGAGGCGCTCCGGCCAGGATATCTGGAAAGGGGTAATCTTTCTCTTATCCATCCAAAGCAGTTCCTCGCTCATAAAAACACCTGCCAGCTCAGGCTGAATGATAGCTGATTTTCTTTGCCCGCCCACATTTCCCACAATCAATTCATCAGGATAGATTCGAACGGACTTGTTCTTTAGGACATGCCGCAAGGCCATTGCCTTTCGGACGACCATTGGCTCTGTTGGATCATCGTATTTCTTGAAATATTCGGTTATAAGCAAGGCACGTTCGGGACACAAATAGACCGGGGTGCTCAAAAGTTGGTGTTTTATATGTTCATATCTCCGCAGTATCCGGCCTTCATCGATACTGATAGCATGTCCTTCCATTACCACCCTCCAATGTCCTTTTTTCTCATGGATAACATTATATCATTATAAAAATCAGATACCAAGAAAAAATATATCCGAAGTCGATGGATATCCCTGGCGCGGTCACGGTGTATTGATGGGGAGATTCGAAAATGACTGGCGGGATCGAGAATATCTGCTAAAATGGTTTGCGGATAAATAATTAAGGTCTGGCAGCCGGCGGAGGCGCATTTCAAAGGTCAGGGCAAAAATTCCTTTTCAATTAATCGAAGATTATGGTATGTCGATGACCGAAGTTAGCGGACATTCACCAGGAAGAGGAAACTAAGTCAACTCAGTCAACAACGGAAAGGAAGGAGATAATGAACATAGGAGAATGGCCCAAACGTTGGGCGGATCGCTACCCGTCAGAACCCTGCATCAAATATCAGGATTTGGAATTGACCAAAGAGGAATTTAACATACGTGTCAACCGCCTCGCACACGCCTTTTTGGAAATAGGCCTTCGTAAAGGAGATCGTGTTGCAGTGCTAATGGGCAACAGCAATGTCTTCTTAGAGATCTTGTTTGCACTTTCGAAACTGGGGGCGATCATGGTCCCTTTAAATTTCAGGTTATCTCCTGTTGAATTAGAATTTATCCTCAACGACTCCGAGCCTGTAATGCTAATATATTCTCCTGAGTTTCTCTCTATTGCCGATGCCTTGCGAGACAAAGTCAAGTCTTTCAGGGAATTCGTCTGCGAAATGGAGGGCGGCGCCCCACACGACCTTGAATATGAGCACTGGATTTCAGACAAGGCCGACAAAGAGCCCTCCTTTGAATATGAAGTGACGTATGCCGATCCCCACTTCATCATGTACACATCAGGGACGACAGGCAGGCCGAAAGGCGCTGTAGTGACGCAGGGCAACACACAATGGAACTCCATAAATGGCGCGGTTACGTATGGTATAAAGGGCCAAGACGTTATAGTTTGCTGTGCGCCCCTTTTCCATGTTGGTGCCCTGAATGTATCGGCGACCCCTGCCCTGTATGGCGGGGCAAGGCTTGTTATCCAGCGCTTCTTCGATCCAGCAGGCGTCTTAAAGCTAATAGAACAGGAAAAAGGGACTATAATGTTCGGCATTCCAATAATGTTTCTCCTCATGACACAGGTCCCAGAATTTGCCAGCACCGATTTTTCTAGCGTCCGCTTTTTCATTGCCGGAGGATCTCCTTGCCCTCGCTCCTTGATAGAGACATATATGGAACGTGGCGTCACCTTCAACCAAGGTTACGGTATGACTGAAACGGCGCCTGGCATCTCTGCCCTCAGGACAGAAGATTCCTTGAGAAAGCTTGGGTCCTGCGGAAAGCCATTGTTTCACACAGATGTAAAGGTTGTAGACAATAATGGAGAAGAACTACCTCCTGGAGGGACAGGGGAAGTCCTTGTAAAAGGGCCCAATGTCATGAAGGAATACTGGAACAGGCCTGAGGCAACGGCAGAGACTATAGTAGACGGATGGCTTCACACCGGCGATATGGGCTATTTTGATGAAGAAGGCTACCTCTACCTGATGGACCGAAAAAAGGATATGTACATCAGTGGCGGGGAGAATGTCTATCCCGCCGAGGTGGAAGATGTCATCACAAGGTTTGAGAAGATCGCCGAGGTGGGCGTAATTGGATTCCCCGATGAAAAATGGGGTGAGGTGGGCATGGCCATTATAGTTCCCCAAAAGGATATAGACCTGACAGAGGAGGAGGTAATAGAATTTTGCAAAGGAAAACTGGCCAAGTACAAGGTCCCCAAGAAGGTAATCTTTGCAGAGGCATTGCCCAGAACCCTTACCGGAAAGATATTAAAAAAAGAGCTTAGGGCCCATTATGTGTCATCATACGGCTAATGGGTCCGCTCCCTTTTTGCCCGGAAATATCTTTTTATCCTTCCGAGCAATATTCTGCCTAACCAACCTACAAGATGAGGCCTCTCGTCGAGAACAGAATGCGTCAGGTTCTGAGTGGCCTTGCCAAGGGCTGGCGCGTCAATCCTGGCAGCTATGCCGGAGACAAATTTGCCCAGGGCATCTGGATTGTTCCGGTTTATTGAATTTATGAACTGAGTAAAAGCGTTTATACCCTTTGCTGTAATCTCAGTCGCCGCTGCATTTAGGGATGACTCAATCTCCGGGGAATGTTCTAATATCTCTTTACCGATGGATTTACACGAATTACCACATTGTTTGACAGCATCCATATCAATCTCGTTCAAAATGCTGCCTATAAATGCCTTTAGAAGCTGAGGAGGAAATTTTTCACCTAATTGATTCAATATCTCACTAAATGCAGCTATCGATGCATTTATAATAGAAGGGAGGGACCCAAGCACTCCAAGAAACACCTCCAAATCTTGCCACATAATGTCCCTCACAAAGTCGGGGCTACTTGTGGGTTCAATACCTTTCAGGTGCCCCCTCAGTACGTCCTTAAATACAGGCGTATCTATTATCTCATTTAGCACCCCTCCACTAGTCGGCATTTCATTGACCATGTTGACCTCCTTCTTTGGTATTGATTTCTTGCCATGTCTTCTTGAAGGCAGGGGAGAGATCGTTCAGCAAATTTTTCAGGTTATCTAATCCTCGTCTGGCACTTTCCCTGTCAATGTCATGTATCATGGACTCTACAAATTCATTCAGGAGTTTAGGGGGGAACTTTTCCTTGAGTTGAATAAAAAACTCGTCAACGGCCTTTATTATAGCATTGGCTATATCTGGGAGCACCCCAAGAAAGGCAAGGAATACCTCTGGATCATGCCACAGGGCGGCCTTGACCAAGTCCCTGCTTGAGTCAGGGTCAATGTTACTAAATATGGCCCTCAATGTATCTTTAAAAATAGGTCTTTCCAGCAAGTCATTCAGCGATCTCGCCGAAGCATCTATTAGACCCCGGTTAGCATCCATCTCCCACCTCCTATAAGGTATTGCAGTTATAAAAGTACCTGGCCGCTTCCATCTGGCATAGCTGTTTCCCCCCCATCCAGAGTTGAATCATTTTTATATCTCTCCAGTGTTTTTCGATATCCCATTCCCTATCAACACCGTAAACTCCCAAGACATCCATGGCCCTGCCAAAATTCTCCACTGCCCTGTCTGCCACAAAGTATTTCATGTTCCTGGTTTTCCCGATGACCTCTTCAGAGTTGAGGGGTTTCCCGTATGGCTTATTCCGTCTATCTATTATCATGGCCCCCTCGTGACCTATTATTCTGCATATGTCTATGTCCCCAGCTATCTGACCTATTATACCCGCTATTGCATCGTTCTCCTTTAGAGGCCTGTTTTGGTATGTCCTGGTTGAGACAAACTCATATAGTCTTTCGTAAAGGTTTAGCATAGAGCCCACCAGCATGCCCATACTGCCGACATTCCCGAGGGGTATGATATGTCCCATGAATACCTGGGCATCCGTGCCTGGACCATGGGCCCTATACCAACTGGGAACCCTGACATCTTCGAACCAGACATCGCTGTTCTTATCTGCGGCCATACCTGCCTTCTCGTAAGCCCCACCCTGGGTCACACCCTCGGTATCTGCAGGAACGAATATAAGGGCATAGTCATTGGGGTCATCCGAACCCGGGCTGGTAGTACAGGGGACTGCCAACAGACTGGCCACGCCTCCTGTATTGGTTGGCCAAAGTTTATGCCCATTAATTACCCATTCATTCCCTTCGAGTCTTGCGGTAGTGCGTATGGTCCTACCCCTGAGCAGTTCCAGGTTCTCTATGTCTGCCCCTCCCTGTGGTTCAGTCATGCACAATGCGCAAAAGACGGCCTTATCAGAGTTACAAAACATGGGTGCAAACTCGCGTGCTAAACTCCAGTTTACATGTGGTTCGACCAATATGGTCAAAAGAGGCCATAGTGTTACCAGAAAAGCAACGGCGATACCAGTATCAACCCTCCCCATCTCTTCAGCCATAGCATATCCAATACCTCCCAAATAATCTGAATGGCCTAGACCCCAACCACCAAGCTTCTCGGGAAATAATGCCCTTTGAAAGCCGAGGCCATTTCGGCCCATGATCTTGTCGAATATTGGTTTTATGATCCTGTGTTCATCCCAGTCTTCATCAAACTCTCTCCGATACGGCATTACTTCCTTTTCAAGCAGGTTCCTCAAAACTGTGCGAAAGTGCTTCATCATTGGGGACACATATTCTTCAGGCCTTGAAAACTCATCAAAGTGTTTCATCATTACACCTCCCTGCAGTCATAGAAAAATCTGGCCAGGTCCAATTTGATCGGCGCCTCTGCACCAACACCACACAGGTATGACTGTATCGTCTTGATATCACGCCAGTGCTTTTCTACGTGCCACTCTTTGGCATAACCGGCAGAACCCATGAGTTCCATGCCACGGTTTAAGGCCTTAAGGGCACTCTGCTGTATTCTAGATCCTATCATCTGGGAAAAGGGATAGGTCATAGTACTGGGGAGCCTATCCCGCTCACCAGTCCCTGCAATAATATGGGCAAGGCTGAAAGACATCAGTCTTGCGGTAGCTATCTCCTCGGCTACATCAGCCAGCACAGAGGCACATAACGGGTTCTCCTTGAGTAAGCCACCACCTTTGATGGTCCTGTTTTCAGACCAATCGGCCAAGATCTCATAGAAATTCATTGCGGCACCAATGCTAACTCCTCCAAGCAGTAAATTAAGCCAAGGATATAACCCTTCTATTGCTCCTCCCCGTTGGATGAGATATTCCCTTGGAACATCCACCTTGTCAAAACTCACATCGGTATTTCTGCATGCATTCAGCCCTGTCTGTCTTAAAGGCATCCCTTTTGTTACACCTTCGGCATCAGAAGGGACAAAGACTATATGTGACTTTCCTTCCTTGTCACAAGAGGCCACACAAAAAAGCTCAGCATCTGCAGCAGGGCCCATTGGCCTCAGGTCTTTGCCTGTGACCTCATGGCCTCTTTTCGTAACATGGGTATTCACCCCTACTGATCTCCCCAAGAAAAGAGGGGCCTCTTGCCCTAAGACCCCTGCACCGGGAAGGATAAGAGCAACGTTTTTGAGGTCTTTTGCGAAATAGTGTGGGATCAATGCATCACACGTCCTTTTTTCGTCATTGGGCTGCATACTTATAACGGCAAGGCTGGCGCACTTAATTGCACCAATAAAGCCCGTTGTGGCATCTGCCCTCCCGACCTCACTAAAAATAAGCAGCATTCCAGGAGCCCTTGAAGGACTATTCCACCCAATGCCACCATATCCCTCGGGCAAAAGGATTTTTTCCAGCCCTATATCGACAAATAATTTCTTGCTCTTTTCAACGAATAGTTTGTCATAATTCTTTTGGTACTCAAGGCGTCTTGAGATGATCTCCTTGTTGGCCCAATCTCGAACAGTAGAGGCAAACCCTATTGCATCATCATCAACCAACGACTTTGGATAGATAAAGATTTCATCAAGATCTTTCTTCATAATACCTCCTTACATTGTTGTACAAAAACGACTTTTGTTGGGCAGCATTTTGTCTTGTATCAAGAAATTGCATCGTTGGTAATAGATTAGTGCCTTGAAAGGATTATCAGCGAAACGAATGATGCCGGGCAAGTTGCATCTTACGGCACTTCGGCGCAGGGAGCGAATTCAAAGTATCTGGCAAGAAGGATATGCGGTGCTTCTTCATTCCCATTCAATGGTACTGGGCGGTTTAGAGGATATATCGTAAACGACTCGATTTACACCTTTTACGCTATTAATTATTCGATTGGAAATTCTCCCCAGAACTTCATATGGGACCCTTGACCAATCGGCAGTCATGGCATCTAGGCTGTCAACAACACGAACTGCGATGACATGTTCGTACGTCCTCTCATCTCCCATCACCCCAACCGTTCTTATGGGAAGAAGAACGGCAAAAGACTGCCATACCTTTTCATATAACCCGGCCACTTTTATCTCTTCTGACACGATAACATCGGCGGATCTGAGGATCTCAAGACGTTCTTGGGTTATCTCACCCAAAATCCTAACGGCCAGCCCAGGACCTGGAAAAGGTTGACGCGAGACCATTTCTCGAGGAAGATCAAGCTCCATGCCCAATTCTCTAACCTCATCCTTAAACAATTCTCGCAGGGGTTCGATGAGCTCTAACTCCATAACCTCGGGTAATCCCCCGACGTTGTGGTGGCTCTTAATGGTTGCAGAAGGCCCTTTAAAGGAAACACTCTCTATTACATCCGGGTAGAGGGTGCCCTGTGCCAGATATTTTGCCCTTCCCATTTCCTTGGCCTTTTCTTCAAACACCCTTATGAACTGCCTGCCGATAATCTTCCTTTTTTCCTCAGGGTCTGTAACACCCTTTAGCCGACTTAAGAAGTGCCGAGATGCATCTACCAGGTGTAGATCCATGCCATAGTGCCCCTCAAAAACCTCCATGACTTCCTGGGATTCCCTTTTCCTCAATAGCCCATTATCTACAAGAATGCAGGACAGCTTGTCTCCTATGGCCCTATGCAACAAGACGGCAGTAACAGAAGAATCGACTCCGCCAGAAAGCCCGCAAATTACTCTGTCTTCTCCAATCTCTTCTCTCAGTTTGTCAATCGTTCGCCGTACAAAGGATGTCATTGTCCACGTGGGCTCACACCCACAGACCCTAAAAAGAAAATTTCTTAGTATCTTCCTTCCTTCTGGGGTATGGGCGACCTCTGGATGAAATTGAACGCCAAAATATCGTCTTGAACTATCAGCAATGGCTGCTACAGGACTGTTCCTGCTCCCTGCAAGGGCCACAAATCCTTCCGGCATCCGGTCAATACGGTCACCATGGCTCATCCACACCTTTTCAGGGCCTGCCTTTCCAAGCCCATAGAATAGATCCCTATCGTCTTGGATAGAAATTGTCGCACTACCATATTCACGGTCAGAGGCCTTTGCGACCGTGCCTCCAAGCACATGAGTAAGAAACTGCATCCCATAACATATCCCCAGAATGGGAACATTCAGGCCCAGTATATCCTTATCCGCCATTGGCGCGTTTTTATCGTAGATACTGGCCGGACCTCCAGATAGGATAATCCCCTTTGGTGAAAAGGCCCTTATCCTTTCAAGATCTAAATTGAAAGGGTGAATCTCACAGTACACCCTGCTCTCTCTAACCCTTCTTGCAATAAGCTGGGTATACTGAGATCCAAAATCCAAGATAAGGACTTTTTGCTTATAAAGATTGCTTGTCATAGGCCAATGTAAAGAATCCGGGTCCAAAGTGCCCGACTTTCGCTTGCCTCCAGAGAAGGTTTGTTTACTCGCATATAAACAGAGTGTCTAAAGTGATCTAAAATGATTAAAGTGTCTAACGTTGAGGAATATCATGTCATTTTAATTGAATAGAAGAGAGAAGCTCCACATTGAAGTTGCCCCCTTTGTGCTTATATATGACCTGAAAAGGCATATTATTCCAGGCTATAATTAGGCGCTTCCTTGATAATGATCACATCATGAACGTGACTTTCCCTGAGCCCGGCAGGGGTAATCTGTATAAACTTCGCCTTCCTCTGAAGCGATTGGATGTCCGCACAGCCCAAATAGCCCATACCTGCCCTTAATCCTCCCACAAGCTGATAAACGGTGTCTGTCAACGACCCACGGTAAGGGACTCGGCCCACGATACCTTCAGGCACCAGTTTTTTTTCAAGATCAGTCTCCTCCTGAAAATATCTATCCTTGCTACCCTCTTTCATCGCCTCCAGGGACCCCATACCTCTATAGACCTTATATGTTCTCCCCTGAAAGAGTATAGTCTCGCCCGGGCTTTCCTCAGTGCCGGCAAACAGGCTTCCAATCATAACAGAATCGGCACCACCAGCAAGTGCCTTTGTGATATCTCCTGAATATTTGACCCCTCCATCCGCAATTACAGGCACCCCCAATTTCTTTGCCTCTCTTGCGCAAAGCATTATGGCGGTCATCTGCGGGACCCCGACACCCGCCACAACTCTAGTAGTACAGATAGAGCCTGGACCAACGCCGACCTTGATTGCATCTGCACCCGCATCAATAAGGGCCCTGGTCCCTTCGGCGGTTGCCACATTTCCTGCAACTACTTGGAGATCTGAAAACCTTTTCTTTATGTCCTGAACGGTGTGAATTACCTTCTCTGAATGGCCATGGGCGCTATCCACCACCACCACATCCACATTTGCAGCGACCAGACTATCAATCCTCTCTTCCATATCCGGCCCCACACCAACGGCGGCGCCCACCCTTAACCGGCCCAATTCGTCTTTGCATGAATTGGGATACTTTCTTATTTTTTCTATATCCTTTATGGTGATGAGACCCTGTAATTTGCCTTTATCGTCAACGACCAGGAGTTTCTCAATACGCCGCTCGTGGAGAATGGCCTTGGACTCCTCCAATGTAATGCCCAGAGGGGCTGTGGCGAGGTTTTTCTTGGTCATCACGGCCTCAACCTTTTGATCCAGATTGGTCTCAAATCTCAGGTCCCGGTTGGTTATTATTCCTACCAGATTCCCCTTTTTGACAACCGGCACACCAGAAATCTTATATTTTCTCATAATCTCCAGCACTTCATAGATCTTACTATCCGGTTCTATAGTAATGGGGTCTACTATCATACCGCTTTCCGACTTCTTTACCTTTTCAACCTCCAGGGCCTGTCGTTCGACGCTCATATTTTTGTGGATAAATCCCAGGCCTCCCTGCCGTGCGATGGTGATAGCTGTCGCGGATTCCGTTACCGTGTCCATTGCCGCACTGACGATGGGGATGGTCAAGGGAATCTTTCGGGATAGCCTTGTCTCTACATCCACTTGACTTGGCAATAGTGCGGAATGGGCAGGCACAAGAATGAGGTCATCAAACGTATACCCGTATTGAATATCCTTATTCTCCATTTCATTCTCCCTCAAAATATTCGATCAAAATGCCTTCCAGTAAATCAAATAGACTGACTGTCAGTTGAGATGCGCCAAAAAAATGCATGATTCTCGCAACAATTATAAAACCCGCCAAAATCACCTCCGCCCTTTCCTTCTCTATTCCACATACCCTTACCCTATCCTCTAGGCCAAACCGTGTTATCTTGTCAAAAAGCGACTCGATCTCCTCTCTTTTCAATATCAACCCATTGGGCATGTCAGTAGATATTTTCTTCCAATCTATTTTGTGAACCATGGCGGCCAGGGTTGTAACGGTTCCACCCGTAGCCACAACAAGGAGTTGACCCTGGCCCCCTTTAGGGACCAAATTAACATGTTTCAAGCACTGGTCAATATATCTCGACATTGAGTCGGTTTGAGTCTCTAAGGGCGGATCGGATATTATGAACCTTTCCGTCAAAACAGATGCGCCCAAAGGGAGAGACCTCACTGAAGAGGCATTTCCATCGCTGAACAAAAATTCAGTGCTTCCACCACCTAGATCAAACATGAGGAAAGGCCTGTCTTGGATATCTAGTGCGGATGAAACACCTTTTGCGGTAAGGACGGCCTCTTCATTCCCTGAAATGGGCCTCGCTCGAATCCCGGTGTATTCGTAAACACGACTTAAGAATTCGTCCTTATTAGATGATTCCCTGACCACACCGGTCGCAACCGCATATGTCGAGTAAACATTGAATTCCTTTATATAACTAGAAAAGTCTTTTATGGCCCTTTGGGTACGATCAATGGCACCTGCTTGAATAATCTTGTCTCCCAAAGCATCATAGCCGTCTGCTAGCCGTATATAGAACCTTTTTTTTAACATGGGCCTAAAAACAGCTGGCGAGTTCGATTTTTCGGCAACCAATAGCCTGGCGGTGTGTGTCCCAATATCTATGGATGCAAAGTTTTTTTTCATTTTGAGGAAAGGTACCAGAGCAAATCATATTTTTCAAGAAATCAGTTGATCCGGAAGTAAGCGCCTGCGCTGAGGCCCAAATATCCACAGTCCTGAAGTCAAACTTATTAGTAAAATCGAAGACTTAATGTTTAGTGTTTGACCCGTGAACACATTAAAGTTAAAAGATTAACTTGCCGATAATAAAAAGGGAATATAATAGGTATCTGAAACAGGTATCTGAAATATGAATGAACTTAATAAGGCCAATTTAAAGGCACTGATTACCAAGACAATAAGGCAGATATTCGATACTGTGCCTTCCATGGAAGTAGAAGTATTCGACGTTGACTCACACCTGACCCTTGATGGAAAGCGTGTTAGGGCACTAATTAATATCTCCGGAGATGTGTCAGGAAATATCGATATACAGGTAAGTGATGCCTTTGCCCGCCTAATATCGGCCTCAATGCTTGGCGTGGGACCGGAGGAAATCGAGGATGACCAACAGGGTGAAGATGTTATTCAGGAACTGGGTAATATCATAAGCGGTAATTTGAAGACGGCCTTTACTGATCTCGGGCTATCCTGCGAGGTGGCTGTTTCTTCCATAGCAACCGGGACTGAGTTTGAGGCTGAAGCCCTTGAAAAAAAAGAAAATGAACGCATTGGGCTTCGGCACAAGGAGCATGTCGCTCTGGTGGAACTACAATTTGCGCCGTCAGATTCCTCAGAAACACAGGCGAATGAGACCCCCTTAGAGTCCGAGGATCAGGCCGAAATCATTGGAGCGGGGACTCCACCTCAAGAAGAGAGGCTAGACACGGATTCTCATACTGAGAATCAGGATGATGGCGGAGATGAAATGGAGTCCGATACTGATGGACAACAAGAACTAATAGGTGAAACTGTTCAAGAAGGACCATCACTTGAAGAATCCGAGGAGGAGGGGCTTGAATCGAGGTCGCCTGATAACGATCGCAAGGAAAGTTCCATAACCCTGGAAGCCGAGCCCGATGGTATAGAGGAGTCCTCTCAGGAAGAGACATCTGATTCTGGCCAGACACAACCAGATGACAAGGATACCGAAGCGGACGCTGAGCAAGGAGAACCGGTGTCTGAAGAAAAATCCGAGCTAATTGGCAAACCCCTCCAAGAAGAAACATCAGATTCTGCCACCGATGGCCAGGCAGAAGCAATAGACGCCCCTGATACTCGCGATATAGAAAAGACTGTGGATATGGCCACAGATGAGGATACACCCAAGGGGGAGGAGGATCGCGGCGAGGCCACCGATCAGGGGCCAAGTGAAGAGATCCCACTGGGCGAGCCCCCTAAAAAAGCAAAAGGAAGCAAGCGCACACTTCTGGCAATAGGAATTGTGGGCCTGGTGGTGTTGATGGCCTGTTTTTTTGCCCTGGTGATGTGGGGGAAAAAACCAAAACCAGCAGCGACAACCTTTTCACAAACACATGCCAAAAAAACTGTAGCCAAATCTACCTCGCCCACGAGTCTTATTAATGAAAAGCTAGAAAGGATTTCTGGCCTGAGAGATCAACTGCTGAGCAAACAAAAAGAAATCGCCAAACTCAAACAACATTACCAAGACGGGATTGAAGAGACAAAGAACGACATCCTGAGAGAAATACATAATACAGGCATTACATCCTTACCAGAGGCGCTTAAAAACAAACAGATCGAGTTCGGGCTTCGTACTATTCAGCGCCGTCAACTCTATATACGCCAGCTCGATCAACCCGCTGAGCGGCTTTTTCTTGCTGGTGAAGACCTCCTTTACCTGAAGCGCAAGACAGAAATCGAGATGGTCATGTTAGGTTTTGCCAGTGGCATAGATATGGCTGGCCTGGTAAGACATCTAGATGAAGAAATGGCGAAGCATTCCTTTGTTAATAACAGCCTCTCTATAGACCTGAATGATGTTCAACCCGAATCACTAAGAAGCATCTTAAAAAAAATAAATGCCTGGAATGATAAATCCATAAGAAGAAGGCCTTTTTCACAGGATGATGAAAACCGTTTAATCTGGCGCGAATTTTGTGCTGGGAATTTCACAAGAAAACTTGAAGTTACAGAACTTTCTCCAGAGGCGGCAAAATGCCTGTCTGAATGGCAAGGCAAGGATCTTGCTCTAAATGCACTAACTGGTCTCACGCCCGAAGCCGCAAAAAGCCTTTGTAAATGGCAAGGCGAGTGGCTTTCCCTTAACGGTATTACCAGAATTTCGCCGGAAACGGCAAGGTCTCTGTCCAAATGGCAAGGCAAGTGGCTTTCTCTCAATGGCGTTACCGTCCTTTCATCAGATGCGGCAAGATATCTATCAAGGTGGGGAGGCAAGCAGCTTGAACTTATTGGCTTACAGAAGTTGACCACTCCAAAGGATAAAAAGCTAAGGCTGTCAGCCTTAAGATCTTTGGGTCGGTGGGAAAAAACGGGGGGAAGACTGTTTGTTCCTGACAAGTTCAGGAAACAAATAGAGAAGATAATGAGGCATTGAGGCAGAAACAGTCGGGGAAAGAAAGATAAAACAGGGTGAATCATGAAAGGAAATATAAATAATAGACATAGTGCATATATTTTGGCATTTTCTCTCGCGATCTTGTTTTTCTACACACCAGACCTTTTCGCTGGTAATCCAAAGGCAGATACCTTACGGCAGAAGCTCACTGAGATTTCATCGCTACGCGACGAAATTACCGCAAAAAAGGTGCAGGCAATCAAAATGCGCTGTCAACTTGAGGCGCGAGTTAGAGAATACGAAAATGAGATCCAGACGAAGCAACGTTATTCCAGGATACTGTCATATCAGGATGCAATTCGTTACCCCCGGATTGTTAATAATTTAAAGCTCCTTCAGGAGCTCAATGCATACATCTCCAGGTTTGATGAGAAGATTGCATATTTTCAGCTAACTACTGAAAATCTGGAATTCCTTTTTCAGGAGGCGGATGACAATCTAAGGATAGTCGAAACCCTAAATGATTTACAGATAAGGCAGTTGATGGATCGGTTGCATGAGGCAATTGCCAAATATTCCCCAGACGCAAAAAGACCCTTGATCAACCTAAATGACATGGTCATGACCGACCCGGAAACAATCTGGAATAGAATTACGAAGGAAAAAGATTAGAGTGCCACTTCAAAACGGGTCAGGATGGCATCCTCATCATCGATCCTTTCAGACCCAACCAGAATGCCGTCACCAAATCTCATATGGTAATAGTTGAGCATAAATCTAACCATTTCATTTGGATACCAGTTCAATCCAACGGTGAAACCCGATATCTTGTCAGTATACTGGCTGGGATCAACGTACCCCTGATCCAGTAAGCCAGAATCCGCCCTCAAGAACTCACACCTCGCGCCCAACTGTAAGGCCCCCCATCCCGAAGAACCGCGCCGAAAATTTTTGAGAGGTATAATCCTGCCTGGCTTACCCCCCTTGTACACAAACTTTTCACCGGTAAGACAATGGGAGATTGAGATGTATCCACCCCTTATATCGAAGTCATTCGCCACATTGCCCATCTTGAGACCATCCAGATTTGTGATTATATATTCTCCCTTAAGTGCGGTGGCTCCCCAATCCCAGTATAGTTCCATCCCCTCCCTCGCCCTGGCACCGTCCTCTGACACCTGGTCTTCTAAGCTCAGATAGGTGGTCCCGGCCGCGGTCTTGAAATCGCCTGAATTCCACCACTGGGCCTTATCGAGGGTTACGTGTCCATAGGTAAAGGCCACACCTAATCTCAGGCCTTGTATCGATTCCAGGCCATGCTTTTTGAAGGGAGCGGCCACTAGTCTAAACGCCACATCCTTGCCACCATCAGGATCAGAGGCCTGATTGAGTTTATATCCATTAAAGAGACCCAGTTGATAATAAAACAATTCCTCACTTATGCCTCCATGGAACGTGACACCAAGGTCTCTTGAAGGCGCGAGTTTATTGGCAACAGAACGTTCCACAAAATCAATCCAGTTATCCGAGTGTAATTCCTCCATGGAAAAAGGGGTTTTAAATTGCCCAAACTCTATTTGTGCGGATGGAAAATAGCGGATATTAATAAACCCATCATTCATCCGTGAAGCACCTTTACCGAACTCCGGTTCGAGCCTGAAATCATAATATCGGTGAACCGTTCCTGACATGCAAAGCCGGGCCCGGCGTATAAAGAATGATGCGTGATCAGGATGATGACCTAAATAGGACTTAAAATCCCCTTGAAACCTCCCATCGAATCGGATCCTGGACTCCTTGTCAGCGGTCTCTATGAAAAAGCCCCTTTCGAACTCTGCGATAGCCCTTTTCTTTTGGGTTTCTTCTTCTTGAACCTCCTTCTTCAATTCCTCGAACTTTTGTTTGTCTATGATTTTCTTTTCAAGTAATATGTCCAGTATCTTGTCATTCACCGACTTGGATGGCTTTGATCCCTCCGCAAATGTCGGCAAGGGGCCCAAAAGAACCACAGCAAGAAAAGATAAAACAAACACCCTGTAAGGTCTTACCATACCCACCTCCATTGAACCGCTTTCTCAGGCCCATTTTCACCAGTTAATCAGCATAGAAAAAAGGGGCCTTCTTAGATTACCAACAACCTATGGCGGCTTTTATTAACCCTAATGGTAATATTTTGTCAAATATATTTTATAGTCTGTTGAATATTTTCCTATAATTACCTGTTATAACCCATATAAACATTCAAAAAGCATAAAACAAAGGTCACGTCCATAAAAATATAAATTCGTCGGCCGGAATTCATGAAACTTACAATTTTATGTACGTACCTGAAGGCGATTACCTCCTAAGTTTTTTGCGAGCCCTTGACACCCTGCCGTTTTTTGTCTATACAAGCAGGCACTGCATTACTTTTAGCGTGCCCACATTAGACAAACAAGTCCAACAAGGACCACAGAATCTGCAAGCTCTGTTCTAAGATCTCAAATTCAAAGGAGTTGCATGGGACATGGTTCAAAAAAATGGTATTTCCTGCTCTTACTTCTTCTATTCCTGACCTTCTACTCTCAATCCTGCCTTGCTGCAGAAGACATTGAAATCATATCTCCCCAAGAGACCCATTTTGCGGGCCAGACTATCCTCTTTCATATCCAGACAAAGAATTTCTATTCCCCCAAAGAGGCAAATCTCTTTTACAGAGATATCGGGAGTATGCTCTATCGCAAGATCCCCATGAAAAAGGAAACCGCCATTGATTTCAGCGCCATGTTAAAGTCACAAAAGGTCACGCCCCCTGGTATTGAATTCTTTTTCGTAGTACAGGACGGTAAGCGCCGTATCTTTACATTCCCAAAACTCGATCCCAAGAAAAAACCATATATCCTTGAGGTCGACCTGGACAAACGCCCGCCCCATATTGTTAAGTCTTACCCCTCCCAAGATGCCAGGGTCCAGGAGACACGTCCCGTAATCAAGATCACATTTGAAGACTCTGAGACAAGGGTGGATAAAAATTCCGTTCGTCTCGTAGTGGATGATACGGATGTCAGCTAGCTCTGTATGATCACAGACGAGGACATTACCTACCAGCCCGCTACCGGCCTTACTTATGGCAGACATTGCATCGGTATCGAGATAGTGGATGTCTGCGGCAACAGGATGCCACCAAAGACGTGGGAATTTTCTGTTCCCCAAGGCTCTCACATAGATAATTCAAGCGTTGAAATCAGGTTGGACAAAGAATACAGACACCAGATTGCCACCGACCAAGATAATCTCAACAAATTCTATCAAGAGAATTGGTCAAAGCCTACTTTTGATAAATATGTTCAAGAGGCCCAAACGAACGTGGACGAGTTTCTGAACGAGCATTTCACAATGACATCCATGCAAAAAGATTATTTAAAAAGTAAAGCAGGCATGGACAAGGCCAAGATAAATAATTTTATCAACAATATTGCAGGTAGAACAAAGAGTTTTGCCAAGAGCAAAATGGGTGGATCGCCAGGAATGATTGCGGCACAAGGAAGCGGCAAGACATGTTCTGCAGGCCAGAGCTGGAAATGTTGGAAATTAGATCTTAGCACAGTGAGTTTCGAATACTGTTATTGTTCGTAAGAAATAGGGAAAAGTGTAGGCCTCCATTTTCAATGCGGGATTTCGGCGCGGTAAGTTTTTTACCTTGGGAAAACCGCCCCCTTGTCGGCGCTCGAAACGATCTTGGCATATCTTGCCAGATAGCCAGTCCGGACCTTGGGCTTATATTCGGGCAGTTGGGCGATCCTATTGGTCAGCTCTTGATCTGAAAGCTGAATATTCACCTTCTTATTGGGGATATCGATCTCGATGATATCCCCTTCCCTGATTGCTCCAATGGGCCCCTTGGCCGCGGCCTCTGGAGAGACATGGCCTATGCAGGCCCCACGGGTGGCGCCGGAAAACCTGCCGTCAGTAATAAGGGCCACCTCCTTATCCATTTCCATCCCTGCCACTGCCGATGTGGGAGATAACATCTCCCGCATCCCAGGCCCACCCCTAGGCCCTTCATATCTAATGATAATCACATCTCCTTTTTGGGGTTTTCCTTTCAAAATTGCATGGACGGCCTCTTCTTCAGAGTCATAGACCCTGGCAGGGCCTGAATGCCTGAGCATTTCATCGGATACGGCGACCTGCTTGACGATCGCCCCATCCGGGGCCAGATTACCGGTCAATACTGCCAGCCCACCAGTCTTATGGACCGGATCATCAACAGGGCGGATAACAGATGGATCTCTTATCTCCGCCTTGATTTCATCCAGCATCTCCCCCATGGTCTTCCCATAGACCGTCAACTGTTGATCATAGATGAGTTTGCCTTTTCTCAGTTCCGCTAGTATTGCGGGCACCCCTCCCGCATAAAAGAGATCGACAATATGATGGGGGCCTGCAGGGGCAATGGAGGTCAGATGAGGGACCTTCCCGGTAAATTCATCAAAATCCCTCAGCGTTAGCTCCACGTCGGCATAATAGGCAAGGGCAGAAAGGTGGAGGGCGGTATTTGTGGAACCACCTAGTGCCATATCAACAGAAACGGCATTATAAAAGGCCTCTTTTGTCATAATATCTCTCGGCCGGATCCCGCTTGTGACAAGTTTTGCCGCCTGATATCCGGTCTGTTTGGCCAGACGAACCCTCTCTGCAAAAACGGCCGGGGCGCTGCCATTAAAAGGGAGGGACATGCCGAGCGCCTCAGAGAGGTTGCTCATGGTATTGGCGGTAAACATTCCCGAACAGGACCCGGCACCTGGGCACGCCTGGCATTCAAATTCATGGAGTTCAGCTTCAGTTATTTTTCCGCTTTTAAGCCTACCCACGGCCTCAAAGACCTTGTCCAGGCCCGTATCCTTTCCAAACACCTTTCCAGGGAGCATGGGACCGCCTGACAAAAAAATGGAAGGGATATCCAACCTGGCAGCCGCTATAAGCATTCCCGGGATGATCTTATCACAAGAGGCAACAAGCACCAGGCCATCAAAGGGATGGGCCATGGCCATTATCTCAACAGAATCAGCAATTAGTTCGCGGCTTGGAAGAGAATATTTCATACCCTCGTGATTCATGGCAATCCCGTCACAGACCCCGATGGTATTGAATACCAAAGGTGTCCCACCGGCGCTATAGACCCCGGCCTTTACCGCCTCTACCAGTTTGTGCAGATGAATATGACCTGGAATAATTTCATTAAATGAATTTGCGATCCCTATAATGGGCCTTTCCATCTCCCAATCAGAAAGACCATTAGCCCGCAGAAGGGAACGGTGGGGCGCCCTTTCCGATCCCTTAGTCATGAGGTCACTTCTCTTTTCCATGTCAATTCTCCTTCCGCCAATAAGGCAAAACGCCCAAAAATCCACCTAAATCCCCCTTTAAAAAAAAGGGGGCTTGAATGTTGTCCAACAAAAACCGTTTTTGACAAGGGTGTATTTGTATATCACTTAGCCGTTTCACAATCAAGGAGATGAAAAAATGCAAAGCGAAACTAGAATTGCCATTTTTGCAATGTTAGGGTTTACTCCAACCGCAAAAAGGGTTATATTAAAAATCAGCTCATAAAGAATCATGGGCACAGGTATTATAAGGGAGGAATGGCCATGTATTTAATCAAAGTCAAATATGACCGCAACCTGGATAAACTGCACAACAGGGTACAAAAACTCATGGATGATATGATGAATCTGACCAGACCTGTATTATCGGTGCATGACACCGAATGGTCCCCAGAGGCAGATATGTATGAGACAGAACATGAGATCTTTCTGGTGGTAAACCTCGCCGGAGTCAAAAGAGAGGACATTGAAGTCTCTTTTCACGAAAACTACATCTGCATCAGGGGTGAAAGGACCCATAACATGCCTTCCGGCATGCTCGTTCGATATCATCAACTGGAAATGGGATACGGCAATTTTGAGCGCGTCTTTCGAGTGCCGGCCGTAGCAGACGAAAATGAGATTGAGGCCTCTTACTCAGATGGCATCTTGACCATATGTATGCGAAAGTGTGACAGGTCCGCCCAGGTTTGTGTGCGGATAACGTCTTGATTCTAAAGATCAAAAAGCAAGATGCAAGGGTTATCAGATGGACACTACTGAAAGAAAATTACCAGACATATTGCCAGTCCTTCCAGTGAAAGACTCTGTGATTTTTCCGCGCATGGTTATTCCTTTAGTAATCACTAAAGAAGAACACTTGAGGCTTGTCGATGATGCCCTTCGGAAAGAAAAACTGATTGTCGTGGCAATGGCAAAGGAAACCGACGATATGGACGAAGGCCCGACAGATGTACACCATGTGGGCACGGTGGGCCAGGTCGTCAAACTGGCAAAGGGTGAAGAAGGCACCGTAGTGGTCCTTCAAGGAATTGCCCGCGTGGCCATAGTGGAGATCGTGTCTGAAAGGCCCTATCAGAAATGTAAAATTAAAAAACTTGTTGAGGTGTTGAAGAGAGATAAAGAAGTAGACGCCATGATGACCAATATATGGAATCTGTTCAAGCAAATCGTAGACCTATCTTCCCACCTGCCAGGCGAACTTGTTCAGCTCTCTCTAAATATTGACCAGCCCGGCCCGTTAGCGGATATGATTGTCTCCACGCTCAACCTGGAACGTACAAAAAAACAGGAGATACTGGAATGTCTTGATATAAATAAGCGTTTGAAGAAACTGACATTGTTCTTGAACGAGGAGCTTGAGCTGCAGAAGATGGGGCAGAAAATCCAAAATCAGGTAAAAAAGGGTATAGACCACTCGCAGCGTGAATATTTCCTCAGGGAGCAGTTAAAGGCCATCAAAAAAGAACTGGGTATGGATAAGGAAGAGTCGCCTGATATTATGGACCTGAAAGAAAAACTGAAAGAAAAAAAACTTCCTGGGCCCGCACAAAAAGTGGTGGATAAGGAGATAGAAAGACTCTCAAAAATGAATCCCGCCTCGCCGGAATATACCGTTTCCCGAACATATTTAGATTGGATTATCGGGCTTCCCTGGATGGAAAGCTCAAAAGACAGGCTGGATATCAAGACGGCGGAGGGCGTATTAAACAAAGACCATTATGACCTAGACAAGGTCAAGAAAAGGATCCTGGAGTACCTGGCCGTGCGTAAACTTAATCCTGAGCATAAGGGCCCTATTCTCTGCTTCGTTGGCCCACCCGGGACCGGAAAGACAAGTCTCGGTCGATCTATTGCAACGGCATTAGGCAGAAAATTTGTGCGTATATCCCTTGGTGGTGTGCGAGATGAGGCAGAGATCCGAGGCCATCGCCGCACCTATGTGGGCTCCCTACCAGGCAGGATTATTCAGGGCATCAAAAAGGCTGGTTCAAACAACCCGGTATTTATGCTGGATGAAATCGATAAGGTAGGAACCGACTTCCGCGGAGATCCCTCCTCTGCCTTACTGGAAGTACTTGATCCGCAGCAAAACTTTTCTTTTTCAGACCACTATCTTGAATTGGAATTTGACCTTTCCAGGGTAATGTTCATCACTACCGCCAATCAGCTCGATCCCATTCCGGCCCCGCTCCGCGACCGTATGGAGGTATTAGAGCTTGCCGGATATACAGAAGATGAGAAAACTAACATTGCCATAAAATTTTTAATGCCCAGGCAGATAGCAGAACACGGCCTAAAGAAAAAACAGGTATCATTTAGAAAGGCGGCCCTGAGGAAAATTATAAGGGAATATACCCATGAAGCCGGCCTCCGAAATTTGGAAAGGGAAATAGGGACAATATGCAGGGGGCTCGCAAGAAAAGTGGCAGAGGGAGGAGCCAGAAAATTTGTTATTACAGAGAAGGAGATACAAGAATATTTGGGGCATCCCAAGTTCCATCGGGACACGGCAGAGCGGACCTCTGTTCCTGGTGTTGCCACGGGAATGGCGTGGACCCCGGCAGGCGGGGATATTCTGTTCGTTGAGGCGACAATGATGCCCGGGCAAAAATCCCTTGTGCTTACAGGACAGTTAGGCGATGTAATGAAGGAGTCGGCCCAGGCAGCCCTCAGTTATCTGCGATCTAATGCCAGCCACTTAGGCATCTCTGAAGACTTTTATAAAGACCACGACCTCCACATCCATGTGCCGGCCGGTGCAATTCCAAAAGACGGTCCGTCAGCGGGCGTAACCATGCTCACTGCCCTTGCATCACTATTGACATCTAAACCAGTGAAACCAAAACTGGCCATGACTGGCGAAGTGACTCTAAGGGGCTCTGTGCTTCCTGTCGGAGGAATCAAGGAAAAAGTCCTGGCCGCAAACCGGAGCGGCATCAGGCATATCATCCTGCCTCAAGGAAATAAGAGCGATCTTGATGAAATCCCTGAAAAGATCAAGAAACAGATGACCTTTCATCAGGTCAGCAAGATGGAAGAAGTCCTTGACCTCGCCCTTGCCCCGTCAAGGAAATCTGTAGGCATTAAGAGGTAGTTCTTTCCTTTTCCTATCAGCCTCTCTAATAGCGTTAGAATCTGACCTTTAACCCTACAACCCAGTTGCGCTCCGGGGACGGATAGAAGACCAGTCCACTGCCACCGGCGGCAGCATATTGTGAGTATTCCTTACCGGTAAGGTTATTCACTCCCAAGAATGCCTCAGTATTTTTGCATTCATAAGACACTCTAGAATCGATAGTATAATAGTGATCCAGTTTTCCATACTGGTTGGACTGGTCACTGATGGCATAGCTCGATCCCACATAGTTATATTCTGTGGTGAAGATAACTCCTGGTGCAAGGCCATGGCTCCTTAAACCAAGGTTTCCTTTGTGCCTTGGAACTGCTGGAATATCATTGTCCTTGAATGGTTCTTCTTCAAATGTCGCCTTCTCGAAGCTATAGTTTCCATAACAGGTCAAAAAACGCGATATTTCGGCCTTGGCCCCAATTTCAATACCTCTGTGGAGCGTTTCTGGGTGGTTCTCATTTGTATACGTACTTGGATTATAGAAGATTTCACTATCGATCGCTGCCCTGAATAGCGTTACGGCAAGGTACATCTTGGGTGTAAAATAGTGTCTTATGCCCATCTCATAGTGCTTGCCTGTCTGGGGTTGGAGATCTCTGTTCAACCCACTAAATAAGCTAAACAATTCGTCTGTTAACGGGAAGCGAAAGCTCTTGTTTGCCCTTAAAAAAATAGATGAACCCCCTTGATAAGTATAGCTGAGTCCTGCGCTATAGGCATTTTTCCGTTCAGTGGGTTGAAGCTTTGATGTGCTCGTTTTGAACTCGTATTCTACACTTTCGCGTCTTGCGCCAACAGAAATGGTAAGATCCTTTAGAATGGAAAATTCATTGTTGAAATAGATTCCACTGGAGTTTTTGTTTATGTCCTCGTCAGATGTTAGAATATCCATATCTGTCCAGTAGAAATCCGCACCTGTAATAAAGGTATTTTTGTGGTTGATAAGTTCCCCTCCCCAAATGTATCGCGGTGTAAATCCCCACGCTTTTGTTTCACTCTCTGAATTCCACATCCAGCTTACAAAGTTAGATTCAATGCCACGCTTTCTATACGACAAGTCTCCAACAAAGCTCCCGGAATTCCCAAGGTCCAAATCCATCCCAATTTTGGCATACTTGTCCGTGGTGTTGGCATTATCCAACGGTGACTTAGTAGCTCTTCTATTCCTATCTACCTCATCCTTGGAGAGAGATCCTGGAAGCCCGTAGGTATCTGTATGGTAGGAGCCGCTGATGTTTAGACTCAATATATCAATTGGATCCAAGACAATTTTTCCACCTATATCCTTTGACCTGATATCGCTATTCTCCCTGTAACCATTGGTTGAGTCGCAACTGGAATAAAGCGAAGCGGCAATATTTTCCCGGCCCCCAGATAGCGAGGCTGCTTCCTTGTTCCGTCCATAGCTTCCTAAAGTGGTGCTGGCTTTCAAACTGGGCTTTTTTCGGGGAATTTTTGTGATGATGTTGATTACTCCACCTACCGCATTGTCGCCATAGAGAACACTCCCCGTGCCTCTGACAATCTCAATACGTTCAATTTGTTCCAGTGGAATCTGTGTCCAATCTACACCGCTGATGTCGATAGCGTTCACGCGTCTACCATCAACGAGTACAAGTGTATTAGGAGCCGCTGCCTCTCCAAATCCACGCAAATCCACACTAACTGTCTTACCGTTTCCAAAATAATCTCTAACAACAATTCCTTCCTCAGAGCGCAAGAGATCAGGCACGTTCTTGGCATTTGATTGCTTGATATCCTTCTCCTTTATCACGGTTACATTTGCCGGCACTTTACTTATTTCTTCTTGTGTTCTTGTTCCCGTCACCACCACTTCTTCCATGGTGGCCTCTTTATTTTCTTGCAACTGTTCATCTGTAGCATTCCCAACTACAGGGACACTGAAAATAAAAATCAGCAGTCCAGCAAACAAAATCTTTTTCGTTCCATTCATTAAGCAGTCTCCTTTCCTGAAATTTTGGGTTTGCTGGCCCGGAGACAAAAATCCCCGAACCGAATAAATTCGATCCGGGGATTTCCCTTTTTTATCCTCAAGATCTTACAGGCAACCTCTATCCGCGAAGGCTACATCCATGTTCAGGCAGGTCTTCTGACTTACGGATCATCCTACTGGCCGCGCCTTCCCGGACGTGATGTGCTACGCACATCACGGGTCATTCGTCCCTCCTGACCTCTACCAGTGGCATTATAGCCGATTGTTTCGATTACCGACAACCGGCCTGCGGCGTTCGTCCCCGCTAACAGCGGCGGGCCCATCCCCGATTCTCACGGGGTTCCCTATTAGGCTCAAAATGAGCACCTGAACGCTTTCAATGGTCTTTAATAAAAACCAGAATGAAAGTCAACACAAAATTGGCAGAACGTAAACGACACTCTATCGAACAATGCAGTCCTTTACCCAGGGGTCTGCTATCGATTTGAGGTAAAGGAGTTCCTCTTCGTCATAATTTGCTTCCATGCCCTGGAAAAATTCAGGGTGCAATAACTCTGCACTATTGAAGTGCTGCAAGGCATAAAGCCTCGCCCCTTTTATTATCTTTGCTATATTTTCAACCATACGCACATCAACCATTGGCTTTACGCATGTCGTCCTAAATTCATATGACAAAGCCGATTGCATGATGATCTGGATGCTTGTGAGCAGGTCATCCGGATCAATACCGCCCTTTATATATTTGGTATAGTTAAGAGGTTCGGTCTTTATGTCCATTGCAAGGTAATCCACAAGCCCTTCATCTATGAGATGCGCTATTACCTGCGGCCGGCTTCCGTTTGTGTCCAGCTTCACGGGAAAACCCATCCTTTTGATCTTGTCGCAAAGAGCGGCTAGCCCCTTCTGAAGTGTCGGCTCTCCCCCTGAAACGACCACGCCGTCCAAGAACCCCCTTCGGCTTTCCAGAAAGTCATATACCCCATCATCATCAACCGAAGAAGACGGTTGAGTGCACTTGACCAGCCCTGGATTGTGGCAATAGGGGCAATCAAAATTGCACCCACAGAGAAATAGCACACAGCTTACCTTACCAGGATAATCTATCAAAGAATTTTTCTGTAGGCCGCCAAATACCATAGGCCAAGAAATTCTCCTGTGAGCCACCGGTTATCAAATATAAGATCTCAAGTTCGGCACAATCCGAGATCTATGCCACCTTGAACGTCCTTCTCATGTCGAATTCAGAGCGTTTGCCCTTATTCCATTGCTTTATAGGCCTCAAATAACCCACTACCCTCGAATATATCTCGGTCTCCTCATTGCAAACAGGACACTTTTCCTGTTTGCCGTCCAGGTAACCATGAGACGGGCACACACTAAAGGTAGGTGTAAGCGTAAAATAGGGCAGCCGAAAGCCGGTAACAATCTTCTTTATCAATCTCTTTACGGCCTCGACGTCACTTATCTGCTCCCCCAGGTAGATATGAAGGACTGTTCCCCCTGTATATTTCGCCTGAAGGTCGTCCTGGAGTGTTAATGTTTCAAAAATATCATCTGTATAGTTTACAGGCAGTTGTGTGGAGTTGGTATAGAATGGGTCTGCCCCTTTTATAAATCCTGGTTCGTTAGAACAAATCATGTCAGGAAATCGGGCCTTATCGAGCATAGCAAGGCGATACGATGTTCCTTCTGCAGGGGTCGCTTCAAGATTGAAGATGTCACCTGTCTCTTCCTGCATTTCGGCAATCATCTCGCGGAGAAAATCCATGATATTCAGTGCAAACAAGCGTCCCTTATCACTGGCAATATCGGTTTTGAGGAGATTCAGGCATGCCTCGTTCATCCCAATCACACCAATGGTTGAAAAATGATTTCTCCAGTAAAACCCTGTGCCTTGTTTGATATCCCTAAGGTAAAATTTTGAGTAGGGATAGAGGTTATTGTCTGTAAATCTCTCAAGGACCTTTCGTTTGATGGAAAGGGTCTCTTTTGCAAGGAGCACTACTTTTTTGAGGCGTTCAAAAAATCCGTGCTCGTTTTCAGAAAGATAGCCAATCCGTGGAAGGTTAATGGTGACCACACCTATTGAACCGGTAAGGGGATTAGCGCCAAAGAGCCCTCCACCCCTTTTCAGAAGCTCCCTGTTATCAAGACGCAGGCGACAACACATGGATCGTGCATCTTCGGGTGACATATCGGAATTGACAAAATTTGAAAAATAGGGGATCCCGTATTTGCCCGTCATCTTCCAGACCATCTCTAGATTGGGATTATCCCAGTCAAAATCGCTAGTAATGTTATATGTCGGGATAGGGAAGGTGAAGACCCTTCCTTTGGCATCACCTTCCATCATCACCTCGGCAAAGGCCCTGTTAATCATATCCATTTCCGGCTGAAAATCGGAATATGTCTCTTTGTGTTCCTCACCACCTATAACAACCCTATAATCTTTCAGGATAGGGCTCACATTAAGGTCCAAGGTAATGTTTGTGAATGGGGTCTGAAAACCCACACGGGTTGGTATGTTTATATTAAATACAAATTCCTGCAGCGCCTGCTTTACATCTTTGTAATTAAGGCCATCATGGCGCACAAATGGGGCGAGAAGGGTGTCAAAGTTGGAAACGGCCTGGGCCCCGGCGGCTTCCCCCTGTAACGTATAAAAAAAATTGACGATTTGCCCTAGGGCCGACCTGAGATGTCTCGGGGGCGAACTCTCCACTTTGCCCTCCACCCCTTTGAAGCCTTGCGTGAGCAGGTCTTTCAGATCCCATCCAACACAATAAACAGAAAGGAGGCTCAGGTCATGAATATGAAAATCGCCATCTTTGTGTGCATCCCTGATTTCAGGAGGATATATACGATTCAACCAATATTCTGAGGTAACATCCGATGAAATATAGTTATTAAGACCTTGAAGGGAATAACACATATTACTGTTTTCTTTGATCTTCCAATCCATCTTCTGGATGTAGCTTTCAACTAGATCAACACTTGCCTTGGCCAGAATATTCCTTATTTGGGCATGCTGTTCCCTGTATAATATATATGCCTTTGCGGTCTTATGAAAGGCTGAGTCAAGTAACACCCTCTCAACAATGTCTTGAATCTCCTCCACCTCGGGGGAGGGCCCTATCTGCATCTCATGGGCCAGAGTAAGGGCCTTAAGCGTTAACTTCCTTGCGTCTCGCTCTCCAAATTCACCGGTTGCCTGCCCTGCCTTTGCAATTGCAGATGTAATCTTTGACGAATCGAAATCTACAATTCTTCCATTACGTTTTTGGATATTTTCGAACATCGATATCACCCCTAACCCGGATAAACCGAAAAAGTGACTAAGGTTCACAAATTCACTTATAGGGTACTAAAAAAAATGTGGATTGAAAGACAGAGGTGAATTTATCACAATATATTGGGGTATGTCAAGCCAAAAATGCAATATATTGATTTTTTTTTGAAGAATCGCACCTGACGAGCAGAAAAAATTCCAGCGTGGGTAATCATAGAGCGATTTATTTTGAAAATTGCTAAACTGTTACGGCTATTTTATGGGATATACGCTATTGTTTTTTCAAGAGATCCAGCTTTCTAGTTATATTGTCCCTAATCCAGTGAGAATCCCACCACTGCATTGGGTTTACGAAAACGCCGCTGACCATAACACCAAAATGCAAATGGTCTCCACCAGCGAGACCCGTCTGACCTGTGAATCCAATTGCTTCGCCTTTAACGACCTCCTGCCCCTGCGCGACGTTGATTTTACTAAGGTGCGAATACGTGGAGGCAAGTCCTTGCCCGTGATCCAGCACAACAGTATTCCCGTAAATACCAAGACGGCCTGCAAAGATCACGCGGCCTCGGTTCGCCGCCTGCACCTCAGAGTTGGCCAGCGACGCCAAATCCAGGCCAAGGTGTGACTGCTCGTCGATCTTTTTGCCCATGTAATAATATGAGCGCCGGGCGAGGAACCTCGCCATGGTGGCGGCATTCCTGAGTCTGAGCCAGGGCCCGTCCCATAGTTGCTTGGGGCTCGTTTCTGTCCTGAGATTGTAAAGGAAAGACGCATTTTCCCGCCTCAGATCTCTGTTGATCTTTAGAAATTTTTCAATGTCATTCGCATTCGGGTCAAGATGAAAATCTCCAAAATGAGGGAGGACACGTTTCAAAAATCGATCGGTTATATTGATCTTTACCCTTCGAAAGGTCGTCCTCCGGATATGATAATAAAAACTAGCCCTCGAAGAGTTGCCAGCCCTGTCCTTGGACCAGAGATATATCTCCGGATTTGGCCTGGTATCATGAGGGACAGAAAAGTAGCAGACATGAAAACCCTTTTGAACGTCTTCACCAGCAGGATAACCCGGGAAAAAAAGGCCATTTACAAACAATCCGCTCTCAACCGTATCAGAGGATGTCTGATATACGACAAGACAGGTCCCTCCAACGTTGATATAGTGCATCCGACTGACGGCCCTAATGGCCGGCGGAATCGTGTCCACAACCAGTTTGTGCTGAACTAGGGACAGATTCCCATCCCCCCCACTCCTCCTGGAACAATCCCAAACGCGGACCTGAAGGTCCACGCGCCCTTGGGCAAGATTAAGCCTTTGAGGATCAACAGACAATTCTGTCTCAAATCTGTGAACACCTCTGCTATTGAGAAGGCCTTTAAATGGAAACTTCATCCTAAAAATGTTTATCTTGCGACCCTCCCTGTTTAGGGAGACATCAAGATTCCTGAGCCCACTTTTCATATCACTCACAATGAGGGTAAATTTCTGTGGGCCTGTAATAAACTCTGGTAAGGGACGGATGATTATTATGGGTTTTTCACCTTCGAAAATCACACTTAAAAACCAGCCCAAAAGACACAACACCAGTATCAGCACCACTATCGTTAACGACAATTTTGTCCTTTTTTTTGTACCCATATTGTAACTACCCAGCTGATTAGGTTGAAGACTGAAGGCATGCGGACAACTCTTTTCTCCGAGACCTTGCGGTCACCCGACTTGCCTGTTACCTTAGAGAAGTGTAAATAGCAATTAATATATTAAATGGCAAACATTTTCGTGGAGGAAATGTGTCAGAATTGGGTTATGAAATACGAAAAAGGGGATGGTTCCTTGTCTATGGAGGCCCTGGGGGGGTTAGGCCTTGATTTTTTTGCAAATTTCTCTCACTCTTTGGATAACCTCCTCCTCATCTAGCGTCATAAGCCGTCGATCCTTCATAAGTATCTTCCCGTCCACAACGACGTCTTTTACATCGGAGCCACTGGCGGAATACACTAAGGCCGACAGCGGCTCATAAAGAGGGCATAGGTGAGGTCTGTTGAGATCAACGACAATAACATCCGCCCTCTTTCCCACCTCAAGGGTCCCTATCAATTTGTCAAGGCCCAAGACAGCGGCGCCCCATGTGTTGGCCATTTTGACCACGGTCTTTGCGTCAAGGCTGGTCGGATCCTGATACATTACCTTGGCGAGTTTGGCCGCACTGTCCATTTCCTGAAAGAGGTCAAGGTTGTTATTGGACGAACACCCATCTGTCCCCAGTCCGGGCCTCAACCCCAGCCTTAACATCTCCGGTATCCTTGCAACGCCAGAACATAGCTTCATGTTACTTTCCGGTACATGGACCAATCTCACGTCCATATCTCTAATACATTCCATTTCCTCATCATCCAGGTGAATCGCATGGGCCGCAATAAGATTATGGCTTAGCAGACCTAATTGTTTCAAATATTGAACCGGCCTTTTCCCGCTTTTTCTGATGGTCTCATCGACTTCCTCAACCGTCTCAGAAAGGTGAATCTGAAGTGGCACATTAAACTCCTCGGATATCTCCCACGCACCTCTGAGGGTTCGGGCTGAACATGTCATCGGACTGTGACAAAATATTGCAGGTGTGATCAACTCTGAATGGCCGGTCCACCTCTTTATAAATTCCCTTGCAGTCTTGAGGTTTGTCTTCGGGTCTGATACCCCAGGAGCAGGGAGATCAATAACCCCTTGAGCAATGAGACCCCTAAGTCCCGATTTAAGTGAGGCACGCACGACCTCATCCTCAAAAAAATACCCATCAGCGAAACAGGTGGTCCCGGATACAATCATCTCAAGACACCCCAGAAGAGATCCCCAGTATACGGTCTCAGGGTTGAGGTACCTCGCCTCAGCAGGAAAGATCTTTTCAAACAACCATGTCTTTAATGGCAGATCATCCGCCAGTCCCCTGAAAAGGGTCATGGCAGCGTGGGTATGGGCATTGATCAGACCCGGCATGACGATACAGTTCCCCGCATCAATGACCTCTGTCCGGCGTCCTAAAGGGGGAGCTTCATCGCTTGGCCCGCAAATGGCCGAAATTCGGCCATCCTTTATAAAGATTGTGGCATCCTGAATCGGCGCTTGGCCTTCCGACATTGTGATGACAAGCCCGCCCTTTATGATGAGATCCGCATGTTCTCCCCGTTCATCCCGGGACATATCAGCGCCTTGCCTTGAAGGAGTCATTCGTTTCAAAGGCCTAATTTTCCTTGACATCTTTGCATCCTCTAAGAGAAACTATAAAGTCACTGCCTTGGCCATGGCAACGAGCTCCTGTCTGCCATCGCACAGGCAGGCGAGAATGGACTCGAAAAGCGTTCCGTCTAGTCAACCGTGAACCTGACAACCTGAGCAGTTACAAATACAAAAGTACTGTTGCTGTCCCTAAAGGAACAAAATATGGCTATTATTGCCCCCTTTAGAGGGTTAACATATGACTATCACGCAGTCCAAGATTTTTCAAACCTGGTTGCGCCACCTTACGATGTCATATCGGAGGATGAGCAAGAGGCATGCTACAAAACGCATCCACATAATGTCATTCGACTAATCTTAGGCATGAAAAAGACCGGTGACTCGGATTGGGATAACAGGTATACCCGGGCCGCAGATCATCTCAAGAGATGGAAATCAGGTCGCACCCTGATTCAGGCCGATAACCCCTGTATGTATGTAACATCAATGACCTACCACCATGGGAACTGCGAGGCCCAAAAGACCATATGGGGGATAATTGCTCTGGTACGAATAGAAGAGCAAGATTCGGGTGTTATCCTCCCTCATGAAAAGACCTTTTCAGCCCATAAAGATGATCGTTTAAGGCTGATGAGGGCCTGTAGTGCCCAATTCAGCCAGATATTCGGCCTTTATGAGGATCCAAACAGCGCTATAATAGATGCCTGCAAGAATTCCCTCGATTTTCCGCCTCAAATCTCATTCGATTTTGGGCAAGGCACGAGACACCAGATGTGGATTCTGCAAGATCCCCATTTGTTCAAAAAATTGGCCGATGCCATGTCGAAAAGGCCTATCTTTATCGCAGATGGCCACCACCGTTACGAGACCTCTCGCAACTTCAGAAATATTATGAGGGCCAGGTATGGTGAACGGCCAGCAAACAGGTCTTATGAATATGTCATGATGTACCTGTGCAACATGAATGATGAAGGGCTGACCATCCTGCCTTCCCATCGCGTCATCAAGAGTGCTCCCGGTTTCCGGGTTGAACGTTTTCTCGAAAAGGCGGGAACATGGTTTGACATAACGAAATTCCCTTTTTCAAACAAAAACAGGTCTACAGAGTGTAACATATTGAAGAAAAGGCTCGAAGAGTATGGACGTATTAACACCACCATTGCCTTTTATCAGAACGAGTCCAAATCTGAGTCCGGGAGATACTATCTATTTTCGCTCAAACCGCACGCCAGGGAAGAGATAGGTAATGACCTCCACCCGGCTCTCAAAAAGCTTGATGTGATAATACTATCTAGGCTTATCTTGCAGCGGTGCCTGGGTTTCAGCAAGGATGATCTTGATAAGGACGAGATATTTCATTACCAAACTGATATTGATGCCACCCTATCACAGGTCAACACAGGAAATTACCAGATGGCCTTCTTATTAAATCCAACCAAAATAGAGCATGTAAGGGAGATCGCCAGTAATTACTTGGTCATGCCCAGAAAATCAACCTATTTCTACCCCAAGATATTGACTGGCCTGGTATTTAACAAGATAGATCCCCATGAAATTATTCCGACCCTCTGAGATTAAGCTACCACCTGATGAATCTATTGATCAATTCATGGATGGCAGGCTAAGGCTGATCCAATCAAGGGATGGTTACAGATTCTCCATAGATTCCATCCTCCTGTCTAAATTTGTCACCATCAAACCAGGAGATGTGGTAGTTGATCTTGGGACTGGCTGTGGTGTAATTCTTTTGATTCTACTTCTTACAACCCCGATAGGATATGCCCTTGGGCTTGAGATACAGAAAGACCTGGCCTCGCAGGCAGGAAGAAACACCCGTCTCAACGGATTTGGCGAGAAAATGGCGATAGTTCGGGGAGATATCAAATCTCCGCCCATTGCTAGTGGATCTGCCGATATTGTCATATGCAATCCCCCATACCGCAAGATAAAAAGCGGCCGCATTAATCCAGACCCACACAGGGCAATTGCCAGGCACGAGATACTAACAACTATTGATGACATATTACGAGCGGCCCGCACCCTCCTTCGCAAGAAAGGGAGACTGGCCCTGATTTGGCCTGCCGCAAGGCTGGCGGATATCTTCGGCCGCATGAGGCGTTTCAATCTGGAGCCAAAGAGGCTACAAATCAATTACCCCAAACTAACGTCAAACGGCAAGCTGGCTTTGATTGAGGCCTCCCTGGGAGGGAGACCAGGCCTAAAAATTGCCCCTCCTTTGCTGGGACAGGGGACAGAATTTTCTATTTGCGACCGACCCTGAATTCAATCTTATCTACTGCACTCCTGCCCAATTTTTTGTTCAACTTCTCTATGATGTCATTTTCAAAAAATCTCAATTCCTGAACCCAAATTGGGTCCGAAACCGTAACCCTGAGCATCTTATTCCTGATCCATGAGGGCCTGGCGTGCCCGGAAATACCCGGGCCTACTACCTTGTCCCAGACCGTCCAAATAGCCGCATCATCAGGGTCGAACGGAAGGGCCCCATCTTTAAATAGGTTCTGGAGAATATCCCTTATTGAACTCAGCCGATTTCTATCTGTCCCCATAACTTCACCCTAGATACCACCGGCCTTAAAGTCAAGGGCAACAGCTATTCTGCCCACATCATTATTCCTTGACGTCTTGCGGTTTTGTTTATATGATTTTAGATAAAATTGGAGTTTGGCATCAAATTCGGAAAATCTCTATAAACTCTAAAGGAGACATCATATGCCCTGGGATTGGGACAAATTACAACAAAAAAGCAGAGGCCCCGGCGGGTCCCCTGGAGGGCCACCCCGGATGGATGAAATATTCGAAAAAATCAGGGGTGCAATGATCAAATTTCCCGGTGGGATCCCGATTATCGTCATTGCTGTCATCTTGCTTTTTCTCGCCTCAAGCTGCTTTTACACGGTGGGAGTGGATGAGGCCGGAGTCGTACAAAGGTTTGGAAGATATGTCAGGACCTCTACTCCTGGGCTGAGTTTCAAGTTACCAGCAGGTATTGAAAAGGTCACCAAGGTCAAGGTCAGGCATGTCTTTAAGGAAGAATTCGGTCTCCGAACCATTGAGGCGGGGGTGCGAACCCGCTATGCCTCTGCGTCGGCTTTCGAAAATGAATCTCTAATGCTGACAGGGGACCTGAATGTCGCGGTTGTTCCCTGGGTCGTCCAATACCGGATAAAAAATCCCTATGAATACCTATTCAAGGTTCAGAACGTAAGGACCACGTTGAGGGACTTATCAGAAGCCAGCATGCGGATGGTGGTCGGGGATAGAAGTATTAACGAAGTCATCAGCAAGCGCCAAGAAATCGCCGTGGGAGCTAAAGACGTATTACAGAAGGAGTTAGACAAGGCGGAAACCGGTATCAAGATAACCACCATCGAAATGAAAAAAACGAATGTCCCCGGTCCGGTCCAGCCATCATTTAATGAGGTCAACCAGGCCGTCCAGGAAAAGGAAAAAATGATCTATCAGGCCAAAGAGGCATATAACAAGGTCATCCCCGCTGCGAGAGGGGATGCCGAAAAGACGATCAAGGGGGCGGAGGGCTATGCCCTTGATCGGGTGAATAGAGCAAGGGGTGACGCATCAAGATTTCTGGCACTTTATAGGGAATATATAAAGGCTAAGGATGTTACCCGCAAGCGGCTTTATCTGGAAGCCATGCAGGATATTTTTCCAAAAATGGGGAACAAGTACATAGTGGACGCCAGCCAGAAAAATCTTCTTCCCCTTCTTAATCTTGGGAAGTCCGAAGGAGGCAAATAATGAAATTCAAGATCCTGATTGTCCCAATAGCCATAATTCTGATCGTTCTATATTCTGCCGCCTATGTGGTAGACGAGACCGAACAGGTAGTTATTACCCAATTCGGCAAGGCGATCGGCGCGCCTAAGGCTGAACCCGGCCTATATTTCAAAATCCCGATTATCCAGCAGGCCAATTACTTCCCAAAGAATCTCCTTGAATGGGATGGTGATCCTGGTCAGATTCCTACTCTGGACAAGACATTTCTTTGGGTGGATACGTTCGCAAGATGGAAGATTGTTGATCCACTAAAGTTCTTCCAGACGGCCAACAATGTGCTGAACGCATTAGGCCGGTTAGATGATATCATCGGCCCCTCTGTTCGCAACGAAATTACCTCCTATCCACTGATAGAGACAGTAAGAAATACCAACCGAAGGCTTGATACCTTTCAAAAAGGGATTGACGAACTCCAAGAGGGGAATCCCTTGGGTAAGATTAAGACAGGCAGGGCAAAGATCATCAAGTCTATCACGGACCAGGCCCAATCCAAGCTCCAGGGATTCGGCATTGAACTTGTGGATGTCAAGATAAAGCGGCTGAACTATGTGGAAGAGGTCAGAAGGTCGGTCTACCAAAGGATGATTGCAGAAAGAAAGCAGATAGCAGAAAAGTTCCGTTCTGAGGGCCAGGGTGAGGCACGCAAGATCGAAGGGGACCAAGAAAAGGAGCTTAAAAAGATTACCTCTCAGGCCTATGAAAAGGCCCAGGAGATAAAGGGTAAGGCCGATGCAGAAGCAACCCTCATCTATGCCAAGGCATATAACAAAGATTCGGATCTTTATGGGTTTTTAAAGACCCTTGATGTCTATAAGAAGACCATGGACAAAGATAGTTCTCTTGTCCTTTCCACAGATTCAGATTTTCTAAGGTATTTTAAGGGCTCTAAAACTGGTAGAAATTGAAAAACACAGGAACAATGAAATGGTAAGGACAGAAATATCCCTTTTTCTTGAAAATATCCCCGGCGAATTGGGGAAGTTATCAACCTTGCTTTCAGATGCAGGCATCAATATTGACGCTCTGACAATTCAGGATGCATCGGAATATGTTAAGCAGCTTTTTCAGGCGAGAGGAAAGTCCCTAAAAAGGATAGCCCCGGCTGCAAGCTATGGTTCAATGCAGAAGGACTCAGCAGACTATGCCTTGATTCGTCTCCTGGTAGATAACACAGATAGTGCAATCGACCTCTTATCAAAGGAGGATTATGTCTTTGATATTATGCCGGTCATTGCACTGGAGATCGAAAACAGGCCCGGCAGCCTGGCCAAGCTGGCCAAAAAATTCGGGGAGGAAGGGATTAACATCAATTACGTTTATGGTACGGCCCTTCCCGGAGAGAATAAATCTCTTTTCATATTCTGCCCCGAAGACCTTGAACTAGCATCCACTATTTTTAAGGAATGACCTTGAGGTCATTGATCCTAAGCTGGGTCCTTTCATAACCCTGCCAGCGATTAAGCTCCGGGGTAAAAATCATATCGATAGCCGCCCCCTCGAGGGGGTGCATGTAAGACATGCCGAAGCCGATGGCCTCAAGGATTTTTTTACCCTGCCTTACCCTGAGCTTCAGGTGTCGTTCCCCCACAATCCAGGAATCCAACACCTCCAATGAACGGGCACAAAAAACGGGCTCAGGGTTCCCCTCTCCAAAGGGGGATAAGGCCATTATCTGATGAACCGTCTTGGGAACAATTTCGTCGAGGGCAATTTCAGCATCCACATCAACGGTGGGGACAAGGTCTTTATCCATAAGGGTCTCCCTGGCGAGCGCCTCAAATTCTTCTTTTAGCCTCCCAATGTTGGATGCCTTCAAGGTAAAGCCCGCCGCCCCTGCGTGTCCGCCAAACTTTTCAAAAAGATGCCCGAGCCTGTTTAGGGCCTGGAAAAGATCGAAACCATCTATACTCCTTCCAGACCCAACGGCCAACCCGTCCTGAATAGTGAAGACGAGCGAGGGACGATGGTATTTATCCACTAGTCTTGATGCGACGATGCCCAATACCCCTTTGTGCCAACCTTCAGAACCAATGAAGATACTCCTTCTGCTCTCAATCCCTTGCCTAGATCCTATCATGGCAGCTATCTCATCCAAGACATGATGCTCCATGTTCTGACGCTGAATATTCGCCGCATTGATCCTCCCGGAAAGGTCACCGGCCAAATGGGGCGCTTTAACAGTCAGGATCTTCACGCCCATATTAGAATCTCCCATCCTTCCAGGGGCATTCAGGCGCGGTGCAAGCCTGAAGGCCAGATCATCAGTTGTTATCTTTGAAGCGGTAATGTCTGCGGATTCCTTCATGGCCCTTATACCCGGCCACTGAGAACTCGCCATGCTCATCATTCCACTGTTCACAAGTATCCGGTTTTGATTAAGCAATGGTACCCTGTCCGCCACGGTCCCAATGGCGACAAGATCAAGATAGTCCTTCAGGTCGGGTTCAGTCCACCCGGGCCGCGCAAACCAGCCTGCCTCTCTCAGACCGGCCCTAACAGCAACGGTCAAAAAAAAGGCCACCCCCACTCCTGCAAGATCTTTAAAGAGGAGAGGACTGCCCCCTCGATGTGGGTTTATAACCGGACAATTTGCCTGAAAGCCCTCGGGGACCTGGTGATGATCAGTGACAACGACCTCCATTCCCAGCCCTTTTGCGAGGGCTATCTCGTCAACATTGGAGATGCCGCAGTCCACCGTAATGATAAGCCCTGTGCCACCTTTTGCGATCTTCTCAACCGCCTTTACATTAAGGCCGTAACCCTCTTCCAGACGACTGGGAACATAAAACGAGACAGGAGAGCGAAGACTTGAAAAAAAGTTTAACAGAAGGGCCGTAGCGGTTATGCCATCGGCATCATAATCACCATATATTGTAATCCTTTCATGTTTTTCCAGTGCCTTTATGATTGCTCCCCTTGCATCAGGCATATCCTTTAAGAGCATGGGATCTGCTATATCTGCCAGACGAGGGGATAAGAATGATTTCGCCGCAGTGGGTTCAGAAATGCCCCGGTTCACTAAGAGTTGCGCCTGCAGATGGGTCAGACCGATTTCATGGGCGAGTTGTGGGGCCAAAGATGAAGGGGGTGTTATATTCCAGACTTTTTTGACAGACACTATAGGTGCCTCATCAGAGGAGATACTCTACCTTCTTAATATCTTCAGGGATATCCACTTCGATTGAATCAAAGTGCGTTTCAATCACCTTGATCTTGAAACCATGCTCTAGTGCCCTCAATTGTTCGAGTTTCTCGGCAGATTCCAGTATCCCTTTGGGAAGCAAAGGGAATTTGGACAAAAACTCCATACGGAGTCCGTAGAATCCCAGGTGCTTGTAATAGACTTGCCGCGACCTGTGATCACGAAAAAAAGGGATCGGGGAACGCGAGAAATATATGGCAAATTCCTGCCTGTCTGTGACTACCTTCACATGCTTGGGATCATCGATCTCGCTTTCATCCCTGATCTCCCATTTGAGCGTGGACATAGGAATAGACCTATCATCCAGGAGCGGCATGACAAGCTCTGAAATAACGGATGGATGGAAAAGGGGTTGATCCCCCTGGATGTTTATAGCTATATCCCCCTGCTCCAGACCTATTGTTGTGGCCGCTTCGCTGACGCGGTCCGTACCTGACCGATGGGTTTTTTTGGTCATCAAGGCGTTTCCACCGAAACCATCTACGCAATCTGAAATGCGTTTGTCGTCCGTTGCCACATAAACCCCAGAAAGTTCAGGGCATGACGTGGCACGTTCATAAACTCGCTGGATCATAGGCTTGCCGGCAATAGACGCCAGAGGCTTTCCAGGGAAACGGCTAGATTCATATCGTGCCGGTATGAAGGCATATATTTTCATGGAATTGTATTGGTATTCCCCGTTTCAAAGGACTCCACATAACTGCAGCAGGCCGTATCGGATTCCCATGCCGTCACCCTGCTTACCTTAATATCTTTGGTATTCAATTCCCTGGAGACACCCCTGAAGATATGGCGGGCTAAATTCTCCGATGATGGGTTAATGTCCCTAAAAGCCTCTAAATCATTCAAAAACTTATGATCCAATTCATCTAAGATGGTCTTTGTCGCCTCTTTAATCAACCTAAAATCAATCAAGAGTCCATCTTCTCCAAGCCTTTTCCCTCTGACATACACCTCTATTTTCCAATTATGTCCGTGTAAATTTTCGCATTTACCTTTAAAGCCCCTTAGCTGATGGGCCGCGGCAAACTCAGAAATAATCTTTAATTCATACATGAAGTTTTACCTATAACATATCTTAATTTATTGATTTATCTCTAAATATTTTTCCACATTCGGTGCATCTTCCATCAACCAATATTCCCGTGCAGGTACCATCAGGACAAAGGACCCTGGTTTCAGGGTCGAATTCATCTCCATCTTCGATAAAAACAGGACCTTCAATGGCATCACTCACCGTCTTATCCAGGGAAGACCCACATTTCATACAGTAATTGGCATCCCCTGGGGTGATCGTCCCGCACTCAGAACAAGCAAAACCCTCTATTTCTTTATTACAATGTGGGCATCTCATAGCCCATTTCCCTCCTCTCTTCTAATAAAACCAAAACGAGCGAAAAGCCTTGGCCTTCTACTATCATAGTTACCCTCAATTATTGACCAATTACAATAAAACCTTGAGGCTAACTTTTCTTGGACGTTACTGCCTGAAAGGACGTAATTTGCTGTTTCACCTTTGTGCTCTTGCATTTAGGACAACGAAACTTTGTCTTTTCATATTCAGAGACACTCAGTATCAGCGTAAATGGCCTGTTACATTTTTGACAGACAAATTCGTATGTGGGCATGGTAAACCTCCTGTTGAATAGGGTTTTTTAGTAAGACATGGATTCACCACTAGGGCTCAGGTAATTATTACAAAAAAAATGCCTGGTATTCAAGTCAAAGCTGCGGGGTATAGATCCTTTCCTTGTTGACAACCCCTTGATACTATCCTATCCTAAGACATCAAAATAATTTTTTTCCGGCATTGCCTTGATCAGTTAACAAAGGAATAATGACATGAAAATACTGATTGTCTATCCAAAAGTTGATGAGACTTTCTGGAGTTTTAAACACGCCTTGAAAATTGTACACCGTAAATCGGCCTTTCCCCCATTGGGGGCGCTCACAATCGCCGCCATGCTCCCCTCTTCTTGGGAAAAACGCCTTGTGGATATGAATGTCGCGGCACTCAATGATGATGACCTTAAGTGGGCGGACTATGTCTTTGTCAGTGCAATGATCGCCCAAAAAATCTCGACACAAAATGTGATCGATCGCTGCATGGCGCTTGGCGTCAAAACAGTGGGAGGCGGACCACTTTTTAATTCCTATGCCGATGATTTTCCCGGGGTGGACCATCTTGTTCTTGGAGAGGGAGAGGTCTCTCTTCCCCTCTTCTTAGAAGACCTACAGAGCGGATCACTCAAGCCTCGCTATTGTTCCGAAGAACACCCCCGATTGGAAGGTATTCCCGTTCCCAAGTGGGGTCTAATTGATCTCAAGAAGTACGCCGCCATGAGCATTCAATATTCCCGTGGATGCCCCTTTAACTGTGAATTTTGTGATATTATTATCATGAACGGACGTTTATACAGGACAAAAAGCAATGAACAGATGCTTGCTGAACTGGATGCCCTTTATAAGAGAGGTTGGAGAGGATCAGTCTTTTTTGTGGACGATAACTTCATAGGCAATAAGAAGAGGGTAAAGCGCCTCCTGAGTGAAATCATCCAATGGCAGCGACTGCGAAAAAGGCCTTTCCATTTTTTTACGGAGGCCTCGGTGGACCTGGCAGAAGACGAGGAACTCATGAATCTGATGGTAGAAGCCGGTTTTGATAAGGTCTTTTTGGGTCTGGAGACCCCTTCCCTAAAAAGCCTCCAAGAATGTGGAAAGTACCAAAATCTCAAGCGCAACCTGTCTGAATCCGTTCGTATTATTCAGAGTTATGGCCTCGCGGTAATGGGAGGGTTCATAATAGGTTTCGATAATGACCCCCCTGATATCTTCGAGTCACAGGTAAATTTTATACAAAAAACCGGTGTTGTTACCGCCATGATAGGGCTTTTGACGGCTATTCCCAGGACAAGGCTGTACAAGCGCCTGGAACAAGAAGGGCGTATTTTGTTCAAGACCACGGGAAACAATACCAGTGTGGACGGCAGTCTCAATTTTGTCCCCAAAATGGACCGCCAGGTTATTGTCAACGGCTATCAGTGGGTCATGAACACCCTATATTCTCCTGAAATGTTTTATAAACGCATCCAGGCATTTTTGCGAGATTATCGGCCAAGGGCCAGAGGCGCCATTGTATGGAACGATATCTTCACCTTCCTGAGGTCTTTATGGTACCTTGGTGTGGTGGATAAAACAGGTACACGTGCCTATTACTGGCGTCTGCTGAGAGAAACCGTGCTCCATTCTCGACGATCATTTTCAGCAGTGGTAACCATGCTTATATATGGCTATCATTTTCGTAGGCTTTACTGGACCCCACAATTTTCTCAAAAATAAGGACCTTTCTCAACCCTCCCATAGACCCCTTATCCCCTGTCCCTATGAACAATTGCCTGATTTTTCAGGGCGGATTCGAGAGAAATTATCACAACTTCTTTAAATTGTTTGACAATTATGAATTTATTGTGTAATATATAAGTTTATGTATTTACCCAGGTCCCAATATATCAACAACCATTGCTTGAGCCAATGGCTTGAGGGTTCAAGGATTCAGGGGGGCAAGGGGCCGAGTGGGACAATAAATAACTAATTCTAAGAATGGCGGGAACCCCGGGTTCCCATTATTTTTTGACAATTACAGATCTAGGAAAAGCAATGAAAATCATAAAGTCTTTCAGATATGACCCCTCACCGGTAAAGGGTGGATACACAGATCAAATTCTTCAGGTAGATTTCGGCCCTGACACGATTTCAATCCTGGATCTGCCCCCTGATTTCAAACGTAAATATATTGGAGGACGTGGTTATGCCCTGAAATTGATTTGGGACAGGACCTCAAAGGGGACACGTTATGACAGTCCAGAAAACGTCCTTGTCATGGCCTCCGGTCCCTTGGGCAATGAACCAAGATTTCCCGGGTCCGGCAAGTTTATCGTAGGGACCATATCTCCGTTGACAGATACCTTTGTCGATTCCAATATCGGAGGACACTTTGCCCCTATTCTAAAGCTCTGTGGATTTGATGCGCTGGCCGTCTCCGGCATTTCCCAAAAAGAGGTGGTCTTGATTATAGACGGTAATAACGGCTGTATTCAAATTGCTGAGGCGCCTATTTTCGGTGACGAAATAGACGATGGCGCCCTCTCTTATGGAGAGATGTTGTTGAAGGACTTCAACGATGGCGAACTCAGCGGGGATATTGCCGCCGTAACTACAGGTATCGGGGCGTCCAACACAAGGTTTGGCATCATAAATAGCCTCTTTTATGACAGGAGGAGGAAGAGGATACGTTCCAAACAGGCAGGTAGGGGAGGTACCGGCACGGTCATGCGTTATAAGGGCCTAAGGTCCATTATTGTCCGTTCCAGTCTGCCCAGGGTAGGCGGTAACAATCCTGTTGACAAAACAGGGGTGCGCAGGGCCGGGGCGAACTTGAAAAAGGTCATCAGCCAGGCAGATCCTGGCCAGCTCCGCCTTTCCACGTGGGGAACACCTGTTCTGGTAGAGTATATGGACAAATATCACATATTGCCCGTAAAGAACTATCAGTATGGTCGGCATCCTGATGCCAAGGCGATATTTGCCGATGTCTTCCTGGATCGGTATTTCACCAAGGATTTGCCTGATGGCTGTTATAAAGGGTGCAATTTGGCATGCGCTAAAGGGGCAGAGCATGTCCTTCTCAGATATGGCCCCCAGGCAGGGAGGCATGTGGGAATAGACGGCCCCGAATATGAGACAGCCGGAGCCGTGACGTGTATGGGAATTTTCGATCCACAATTCATCATGGAATACAACTGGTATTGCGATGAATATGGATTGGATACCATTTCCATGGGAGTGACTGCATCATTTCTCATGGAATGTGTTCAGCGGGGTTACCTTTCAGAAGAGGACATTGGCTATGAATTGACATGGGGAAATATAGAAAATGTAAATCGTCTCCTGCATGAAACTGCCTTAGGAAGGGGCTTTGGGAAGGTATGTTCTCAGGGTGTGCTCAGAGCAAAGGCCTGGGTTGCACAGCATTATTCTGCGAAAAACGGGCGGCCGATCGATCAAATTATGGCAGAACTCGACAAATTCGCCATGGAGGTCAAAGGACTTGAGTTCTCTATGTATATAACCAAAGAATCTTTGGCCCAGCAGGGGGGCTATGGATTTGCCCTCAAGGGGCCACAACATGATGAAGCATGGCTTATTTTCATCGATCAGGTTCACAAGGAGCTGCCCACCTTCGAGGCCAAGGCCCAGGCATTGAAATGGTTCCCTTTGATTCGTACCTGGTTCAACGCCGTAGGTCTTTGCAAGCTTCCCTGGATTGACGTTCGCCATCCGGATGCGGCCAAGACCGAAAATCCGGCACAAAATGAGCCGACGCTCTCTTACTACGTAGAGTATCTTAATGCCACTGTGGGTAGTGACAAGAACCTTCAGGATATCCTGGATGATTCCGAACGCCTATACCTGTTACAGAAAATGATTAACTTACGCAATGGCAAGGGAACAAGGTCTGCCGATCGAATTCCACTAAGGGCTATGGGACCAGCCTTCTTTAACGAATATGAAGCCAGGGCGGAATACTACGATGCCTGGCTAAAATCTCAAAATGATGGGCACGCAATCCCCGATAACCCCAGGGCCAGACATAGATTAATTATAGATATTCGGCAGAAGTCTTACGAGAGGCTCTGCGATGCCGTCTACAGAGAAAAGGGCTACACACCTGACGGAATCCCTCTTGCCGAAACACTTGAAAAATTAGGCGTCATGGACGACCAGGCACTGGATCTGCTAATCGCATTCGGCCTGGAAGATAGGGAAAGGAAATTGTCCAACTGAGTCAAAATACGGAAGAACAAATGATTACACAAGGGCTCTGCTTTGGTGAAGGAACATCGACTTATGATCGTATCAGTTCAATTTCATGGGGTTCAGCGGAGACTGACGCAGATCGATAAAATCCAGATAACGGTTCTGGAAAACGAATGTGTCAGCGACGTATTATCATTTCTTAAGAGCTATTATCCATATCTGTCGATAAGCGAAAAAGAGGTCCTGGTCACCGTTAATAATAACCTATCGACCATGAATCACATCCTGAGCCCTAACGACAAGATCGCATTCTTGCCCCACATAGGAGGAGGGTAGAATCGCGACGGCACCCCGATCTTAATCCCGACCGCAAAATTTCGGGACTAAGGCCCTGGCTTTCTGCGGTCGGGGTAAAGTGGGAGACGCACAATAAAGGTAGTAGAATCCTCCTTCTCTCCAGCTTTGACCTCTATATTCCCCTTGAGCAAGCGAATGATTCGATGGGTAATGTAAAGCCCACGCCCCTGCCCCTCCCCCTCCAGGATCCTTATCCTGTCTTCCTCTGGAATACGGCCAGTATTGCTGATTTCAACACACGCCCATTCGCCCTCTGCATAAGTGCGAACCGCAAGCACTCCCCCCCTCAGCGGAATAGCCTTTGTCGCGTTATTTAGCAGATTATCAAATACTCGCTCTACATGAATGGGATAGCACTTTATCCTGAGATCAGGGTCAAAAGGCCCCTCTTTTATAATAACGTTCTGTTTGAGCTGCTCCTTTATGGCCTCTTTATTTATCTCCCACCGCCTTTGAAGCACATCCGTCAGATTGACCAGTTGTTCCTCACCGACACGGTATATACTAAGAGCCAATTCCTGTAAACGACTGGTCTCCTGGAGAAGGATGTCTACGTATTTCATAATCTGCTCTTTTGACCCCTCCCCGCTCTCTGTTTCAAGCAATTTTTTGAGTCTCCTTGCAAAACCTGCCGTTGCAATGGCAGGATTCTTGAAATCGTGGAGCGCGTCATCAAGCCTTTCCATCTTTTGACCCCTCATCAGCTCTCTTCCCAAAAACAGAAGGATGTTAATCTCCTCATCGCTGTAACGCTGCCTCTGATCCAATGTGTCAAAGGTCATGAAATGGCTGATATCCCCATCCACGTCAAGCAGGACATAGAGAATGGAATTTATGTTGTATATCGCAGCAAAACGTCTAAGGCTCTCGGATATCAAATCGCTCCTCTGTGGATCTACCACAAGTATATAGGAAGGAGTAACAACCTCATAGGTAGAATCCCCTGAGTAGTCTCTCAATTTGAGAAGTAATTCAAAGGCCGGCTGGCTGCTTACAGGGAAACTCTTCCCAACGCTATGATAACCCCCTACCTCTGGAAAGCCTGCTTCAAGAATGACCTTGTCAAGATCCCTTGTAATAGAAAAGAGGGCGCAGCTCTGGAGGTTCACTATGTCGGTGAGTTCCGGGATCAGCTCGTTGAAAATCTTTCTCATCTTAACTCCACCACGGCTTCCCAGTTTGCGAAATATACGCTGGACTATTATCTCCTTTTTCTCATTCAACCTGTACATGGAAAGGATCTTTTTGCGTGTAATAACAAAACTCAGTCTTTTGGACATCAAGTTGGCCATCTGTATCTCTAATGGCGTGAAATCACGCTTTCTCTCTGAATAGTAAATCTGAATAACGCCTATGGTATCCCTCTCGTGGGGGAAAAAACGAGGGATCTCAAGCGGGACCGCCATTAAAGAGTGGACTCCCTTTCTGTAGATTACTTCCTTATCCTTGTACCGATCCTCATGAAGAATGTCAGGAACCAAGGCTGGCCGGCGGGTCTTTACGACCTCTCCGGCAATGCTCCCGTGTAACGGGATAAATATCCGACGGGCATCTTCTTGTGAAGGATAGGAACCGTAGGAAAGCATCTGTTCGGTATGGGGATCATAGATCCTGACAGAAGCAGAGTGGGCGCCTAAAAAGTCAACCATGTAGCGAGTGGCCTTCTCAAGAATTTGAGGCTCGGAGGAGTCCGGATCTATTTCGACAATCTCATCAACCTGCTGGACGACCTGCTCAAGAAAATCGGGCAGGACATATTGTTCAATCCATTCAATAAGAAGGGGCCAAATTTCTTTATCAACAGAGAACTCTTTTGCCCAAGGCTCCTGCTTGATCGAGTTGACAAGTTTATCTAAATCTATCAGCATGAAAAATTCATAAAATAGGTTGGAAGACTTTGAAAGCGTCTTTTTGACTAATACGTTAAATTCCTATAACTGTCTAGCCATTTTCGGAATAACCCGCAAGACTTCGAGCGAATGGTGCCGTTTTTTGGTATGATATAAGCCGTTTTTTTTCTTAACAGATGTTCATCGGAAAGTCAAGAAGGGGAAGCGATAAGAAAAACAGGAATCCAGTCCTTGACAATTCCATGTTTTTCATAAACAGTATAATAAGTCAATAACCATCGGCAAAAGCCGATGGCTTGAGGGTTCAAGGATTCAGGGGGTCAAGGGGCCGCCTGGGACAATAATGAGTGACTGTTCATGTCCACGCCTGAACTAAGTGAAAGGTTAAGGTAAAGACAATCGATTCCGATAACTTTTTTGGAATAATGGCATCCGGACCTTGACTGGATGGTATGACGGAGTCGAAGATAAAGATAAAAAGGAGGCGCTAAGATGAACGTTGGCGAATTGGCAGAGAAGTTGGGTCTGGAAGTAGATGAATATCTGGAACTGCTAGAACTCTTTATTGAGACCGGGACCTCCGATATAGACAAGTTGCACCACGCCCTTAATGAAGGAATTTCGGAAAAGACCGTTAGCGCGGCCCATTCTCTAAAAGGCGCCGCAGCCAATCTGAGACTGACAGATTTTTCTGAGACTGCAAAAGAAATCGAACAAAGGGCCCGTAATGGTCAGCTAGAAGGTCTCTCTGATGCCGTTGACGGACTCAAGGAAAAGTTGGATGCCATCGCCGCTTCTATCAAAAAATGAGATGAGGAGAATAGGCGGGGTACCACTAAGTCCCGCCCATTGCGAAGCAATCCGGCGAAACTAAGTGGTGCCATGGGCTTGTCCGTGCAGCTCCACAATCAATGACTTTGTCTGTAGGCCTCTAACTCCTTCAGGACCCTGTCTAGTAAATCTCTTGGGTATAAACCATCTGCCAACTTATTCCATACCCTTTTGGATGCGGCATCGATGGTTGCCATATCCTGTTTATTAAAGGTGACTGGCTTTATCCCATACTTATGAAATGCCTTTATACACCTGCTTTCATATGGTCTGATATTATCAACCACCCATTCTCTTTCCATGGTATCGGTCTCATAAATAACGAGTTCCATAAAGTTATCGACAAGGGCATCGGGGTACTTACCCCTGAATTGGTCCTTGACCTTGCTGGAAAGGATCACCGCCGCAGGGGAATAAAAGAAGGGCTGTGCAATATAATAATGCACGTTGGTATATGACTGTGTGCCCAATAACCAGGGAGCGGGGCCACAATTCGCATTCACCATGCCGGTATTAAGGGATGTCACTACCTCGGTGACCGATACGGGAGTAGGATGTATCCCCAGTTCATCATAGGTCGTATTCTCCACAGTGCCGAACCATGAAAGGACCTTTTGTTTCCTTAGATCATCGAGAGACGACACCTCATTCCTCGTCCACATGTAGAAAAAGCCGGTATCTATCAGCGTTTGTACTTCATATCCCTTCTTCTCAAAGGATGCGTCAATCTCTTTCCTGAATTTTTTTAGTATGTAATCAACCTCATCGTAGTTCCGAAAGAGACGTGGCAAGGAAAACACCGACATTTCAGGTGCTGCCTTGAAAAAACCCAGGGCAGTACACCCGCACCCGTCCAGTTGGCCCATGTCCATCTTGCGCAGGATATCGGAATCTTCCCCCATAACGCCGCCGGTATACATCTTGGTGATGACCTTCCCCCCGCTGACCTTCCTGACGTAAGGATTTAGCTTCTTTTTGGGGAACTCCAACCACGCCGTCCCTTCGGGGGCAAGGGTCCCTACCTTGATAATCACCGGTTTATCCAACATGCCCTTGATTTTCTCCCAAAGCATGTTATGGAGGTCCTTTCCAGCCACAGAAGGCAGGATTTCGGGAGACCTTTTCACCATATCTCCGATTACATATCTGGAGACCTCTTGCTTCTCCATATCTGTAAAGAGCTGCTCCTTCACCATCCGGTGAATGTCTTCTTTGCTTATTTCTCCATTTTTTAACATGGCATCCAGACTTTGAATGCCCTGGTTCTGTTGGTCGTTGGGCTCTTCACCCTTTATCAATAGCTGCAATGACGTACTTATTATACCCTGTATCTGGTCCTGAGTGAGTGGCTCTGCCCGGGAATCGGTAGCAAGACCAAAAAAAGCACACAAAAAAACTGCCATAAAGAGTGATATCGACACCACACCTGCCTTTTTAAGCATACGATTCATATTCATACCTCCTATAGTAATGATAGTGGATTAATTATCTGACTTGTGGAGAAGAATCGCAACAAGTAAAGAGAAAGCTGGGGTATATATGTAATCAAAAGGATACCTATGACGCAAATGATGAAAAAAGGAACAACCGCCTTGACAATAGCGGGGTATCCCTTTTTAAACTTTAAGGAAGCGATAAACAGGCTCATACCGACCGGTGGAGTAATAAATCCCAGCTCAAGATTGGCCAGAAAGATGATGCCGAGGTGCACCGGATCAATGCCATAGAGCTTGGCTATTGGTAAAATTATCGGGACAATTACCACGCAGGCGGAAAAGATATCCATGGAGGCGCCGACGACCAACAAAAAGAAATTGAGCAGGAGCAGAAAGGTATACTTGCTGGTGACGTGTACACTAATCGATTCGAAGATCTTCATGGGGATTTCCTGGTCGATAAGGTAGTCTGTCATTCCCAGGGCCATTCCCAGGATGATAAGTATGGCCCCGGTCATCTTCATGCTATCAAGAGCGACCCTTCCCACGTGTCTCATAGTCATGTCCCGCGTGATAAAAAGTTCGATTATCAGGACATACATAGCGGCAATCGCTGCGGCCTCACTGGCCGAGAACATCCCTCCGATGATACCGCCGATGATAATAAAAGGGAGGGGTAATTCCCAGGCGATCTCCTTGAAGGATGTTTTCACATCCGCCCAGGAGAACCGCCTTTTAGGGATATATTTTATCCCCATATAACTGGTGTAAAGGAGGTTAAGGACGATACGCAGCACCCCAGGGATCAATCCTGCTATAAACAGATCTGTTACATTTGTCTGAGAAATGACGCCATAGAGGATAATGGGGAGGCAGGGCATGAAAAGGGTTCCCAGGCCGCCTCCTATAGTGACCAGTCCCAGGGAAAAGTCCTCGGGATAGCCTTCCTCTATAAGGGATGGATAAAGAATCGCTCCAACGGCCACGATCGTGATTCCACTGGCGCCGGTAAAGGCCGTAAATACGGAACAGGCGATAAGGGTAACCAGGGCCAGCCCCCCGGGCAGCCATCCCAGCAGGGCGTTGCTGAAATTGACGAGTCTCCTGGGTGTCTTGCTCTGGGCCAGGAGATAACCCGCAAAGATAAACAAAGGGATGGCTACCATTGCCGGTGCTGATGTGATCCTGAAAAAATCGGTAAATAATGTGGCGGGACTGACTTGAAGGGAAAGATAAAATGCCGAGAGGGCAATACCACCGATTATTACAAAAAGGGGTGCGCCAAAGACGGCAAGGCAAACAAGTCCTATCGTAATATAACTCATTTTGTCTCAACCCTCCCCGCCTTCTCTTTCATGTCGACCAGATTTTCCAGAAAGCGGATAAAAAATTTGTATGCCATCACTGCAAATCCGATAGGGAATATAAGGGTAAAGACCCATTCAGGCGTGTGGAGGGCATTGACAATATTACCCACTTCCCTTTCCACTGACACAAACTTTATAGCAACGAGGAAAAACAAAAAGCAGACAACAGCCGCGATTATACGGAGTACGGCATCGAGATATTCATCATATGGTTTATGAAGGATCTTTGAGAAGAGATCGATATGGATATGTCCCTTCTCGCTCGTGGCGATACTTGCGCCAAGGATAGCCACCCACAAGACAGCGGTCCTCACAGAAATGTCGGCCCAGATAAAACTAAAGGAAAAAATGTTGCGTAATACGACCTGCGAGAAGGCGAGAAAGCACATCGACAACAGAATAACAATGACGGCGAAATATTCTATCTTAAGGATAATACCCTCTATGCTCTTTAGGAATTTCATCTTTCAAAACCCGCTCCTATGTTTGGGTTTATCTTTAAAAGTACTTGCTCTTATCCTGAAGCAGACGTTTTGCCTTTGCCTTTGCAATTGCATTCATGAGGGCCACCTCCGGCAGAATATCGGAAGGGGCATCCAGGACCTCATTCAGCTCACGATCGTAAAGGTCTTCATCTTTTATGAGGGTTGCATAGTACCTCGCATAGTATACCTTGGCAAGGAGAAACTTGTTCTCGGAGATCTCAAAGGCCCTGTCAAACTCAGCGGTAACCACTTTTGTACCACCACTGAATATGGTTGGCAGGATAGCATAGTAAGTACCAAAAAAGACATGGACCATACCATGGAAATAGGTGTCGTCAATGGCCTTGACCTGTAGCATTATCGCCTTAACATCGGCGGCATCTACCACCGTCATCGGATCGTCAAGATTCAAATTTATCTCCTGGCCCCAGCATACCCCCGTCCAGAGAAGCGCATCGATATAGCCTTTGCTGTTAACCTTCTTGACGGCCTTCCAAAAGGGTGTCCCATTTTCAAGGGCCTTGCGAAAGCCACGGTGCTGCTTGAGCGCCCTGAGAGCATATTCTCTGCCCTTCAGATAGAGTTCGGTAGCGTGCTCGGGGTCATCGTCTTCCACCATGATGGCATAACCGGAGAAGGCCTGAGCGGCTATAATAAGGATATCATAATCGTTGGGAGCGCCACGGACTATTCCCTCCACCATGAGAATGTTACCAGGCAGGCCGGCCTTTACGAGAGCAAGGTCATCCTCCCTAAAAACTGCATCATTCACATCCTTGGAAACAAGGATGGTCGACTTTACTGCCATCGGCTTTATCATTGAGGCGCACCCATTCAAGGCCATTAATGCTCCGGTAAGTAACAGCAGCCAATTTATATGGTTAGAAACCTTCAAGTCCTTCATTTTCTCTCCCCCTTTTCCCAAGATTGTTCCGCAATTCCCTTTTCACCGCGTGCACTATAAGAAAAATGAAAAGGGGTGTCAACCAAAGAAACGAAAAAAATTGCGTTCTTGGGAAGAAATCCTTTTGGTTTGACAAACAGGGGACTTTAACCTACATTTTTTGGTAACAGTTTAGCAAATGACCCAGGGACCTTTGGTTCACAACATATTTGAAGTTACTTAGGAGATGTTTGAAGATGGCAGGGGTGATGGATTACGAAGTTATTATTGTCGGCGCCGGTCCGGCCGGTGTCTTTGCCGCCCTGACATTGGCTGAGTTAGGCATACGGCCGGTACTCTTGCTTGAGCAGGGAAAAGACCTCAGCCTGCGCAAACGCCAAAATCCTGAAGACAGGTTATGCGGGTGGGGAGGTGCAGGTGCATACAGTGACGGCAAGCTCACCCTTTCCACTGAGGTGGGTGGATTCTTAGGGGAATTTCTCGACCAGAAGGATCTCTATGATTCACTCGCCACTGCCGATAAAATTTATGTTGAGCACGGTGCGCCTGACAGGCTATTTGGGCAGCTTTCACCAAAACTGGAAGACCTGGCCGATCGGGCTCGTCTGGCAGACCTCGAGCTTATCCCCTCTCGCATACGCCATATCGGAACCGAGAATTGCCCTGTAGTTCTCGACCACTTTCGAGAGTCCTTGATTGGCCGAGTTGAGACACGGACAGGATCCCGGGTCAATAGCATAATTGCTGACAACGGCGCAGTCATGGGCGTGAAGCTGGATGATGATCAGACAATCACCAGCCAGTTTGTCGTTGCCGCGCCCGGTCGATCAGGGGCAAGCTGGATGAAACAGGAGGCCGAATCCCTTGGACTCAAGACGAGGGCAAATTCCGTGGATATAGGCGTCCGCGTGGAGCTGCCTGCACCCGTGCTCAAGGAAATAACCGACATAACCTATGAATCAAAACTTATACATTACTCAAAGACCTTCGACGAAAAGGTCCGCACCTTTTGCATGAACCCATTTGGCGAGGTGGTAACCGAGGAAAACGATGGAATTATCACTGTAAATGGCCATAGCTATGCAAGGAAAAGGAGTGCAAACACCAATTTTGCCATCCTGGTGAGTAGCGCTTTTACAAAGCCATTCAACGACCCCATTGCATACGGGCTTTACATCGCAAGGCTTGCAAACCTTCTGGGCGGAGGAGCAATCATTCAGAGGCTGGGTGATCTATTGGCAGGGCGACGTAGTACAAAGGAGAGGCTTGACCGTTGTCTCACACGGCCAAGTCTACCAAATGCCACACCAGGAGATTTGAGCTTCGTATTTCCTTACCGGCACCTTCTGAGCATTATTGAAATGCTTCAGGCTTTTGATAAGCTTTCCCCTGGTGTTTACTCACGCCATACGCTCCTTTATGGTGTGGAGGTCAAGCTATATTCTAACCGTATCGAGGTATCAAAGGAAATGGAGACAGGCGTAGCCAATCTGTTTACCATCGGCGATGGTGCCGGAATAACAAGGGGCTTGTTGCAGGCATCAACAAGTGGTATCCTTGCCGCCCGGGCCATTGCAAAGCGGTTAAAGAAGATTTAGAGTAACGTCTTAGGAAACCATCTGTTTTGATGGGCCAAAGAGTTACGATTTGGGATTAATAAGGAGGCAAGACCATGACCAAATCCATCCTAAAATATACCCTCATTCTACCCATAATTTATGCCCTCGGCCTTGCGATCGGCTGCACCGTTACAACCAGGACGGTGTCCCCAAAAGAACAACTGCATTATGATGAGGCCTATGACTTCTCGGACAAAAAAACAATTGTCAATAAGCTGGTTGATTCATTCCTTGCTAAATTCCCCTCCCCTGACTCTAGTAAAAGGCCGGTGATAATCGTTTACGGCATAGCAAATCGTACATCTGAGCATATAAGTACAAGCGGTATAACTGACGACATCCGCCAGGGCCTGTTGGCATCTGGAAAGGTCAGCTTTGTGAGTGAGACCCAACGCGGGAATATCGAGCGTGAGACCGGATACGAATACGGCGGCGCTGTTTCTCCTGAGACCAGGATTCAGCGGGCACGCCAGGTAGGTGCCAGGTACATGCTCACCGGAACGTTGCGTTCTATTGAAAAAGATCAACCACGTCAGGTGCGATTTAAGAAGAAGACGCTCAAATACTATAGCCTTAACCTTGAACTGACCGATATGCAGACCGGCTTGCTTGAATGGGCAGACAGCGTTGAAGTCATTAGAGAAGCATCCAAGCCCTTTATTGGATGGTAGCCAGAGTATCTCATTTTGCCCTTGATAATCGCCCGATGCCTTCAGCGAGACGAGCCAAATCGGCCTCAGGTTGTATGGGGGTGATCTGGGTTCTTGTCGTCCTGATGGGCTGCGCAACAGGCCCACTCGGGGAGGCCAGAAATGAGTTCTACAAGGGCGACGTCCAACAGGCGGCAAAGACGCTCGGTCAGGCTAGGGGTGTTCCCGGCAGGGATAGACTCTTGCTTTTCATGGAAAGGGGGCTGGTGTTACACCGATTGGGCCGATATGAAGAGAGTATAGGCGCACTTTTGCACGCCTCAAGCCTAATGGAGCAGCAAGAGGTCATAAGTGTTGGCAGGCAGACCGGCTCTCTTATAACCAGCGAGAAGATAACAGAATATAAGGGAGAATATAGTGAAAGGCTATGGGTCCATACATACTTGATGATGGATTATCTGCTGCTCTACAGATATGAAGACGCCCTCGTAGAGGCAAAACAGGCCCTTAACATATTTAAGAAACACTCCAAAGCACTTGTAGGTGATTATTTTACCAGGGCCATTATAGCCCTGTGTTACGAAAACCTCGCAGAGCCAAATGATGCATACATTGAGTATAAAAAACTGGCAGGCCTGATGCCTGACCCTTCTCCGGTTGCGTCAGACCTCTATAGACTCTCTCTAAGGCTTGGCTTCATGGAAGAAGCAGAGTACTACAAAAGATACATCCCCAAAGAAAGGTTGCCCCTTCCCAGTGGAGATCAATCATCGGAGTTGGTGCTCTTCGTGGCCCTGGGCCGCTCTCCTGTGAAAGTTCCTGGCAACATTGTGGTCCCTCCCTCGATCCGCTTTTCATTTCCCAAATACAAGGACCGTTCAACCGGATACGCCAATATGACAGTCCTCGACTCGGCAATCCATATACCAGCAATATCTATAAGCACCAATATAAATAAAGTTGCAAGGAAATCACTTCGAAATAGGGCCGCAAGATTAATCGCAAAGGAGACGGCAAGGGCAGCCACCAAGGAGGCCATAGCCGAATCCGTGGAGAGAAGGCATCATTTCGCTCTTGGAGCCTTATTGCGGTTGGCGTTCTTCATTATGGAGGAACCGGACACGCGTTGCTGGCAGACCCTCCCTTCTTCATTGACATTGCTTCGGTTACAGCTTGAGCCTGGAAGGCATAATATCAGGCTTGTCATAGGTGGAAGGGGTAGAGAGGCCTATAAAGACATAACGCTACCGGAGCTGGATGCCCTGCCCGGCCAAAGGGTCTATTATTCAATACGAAGGCCTCTCTGATCCCTAATCTCTCTCTACTCGCCCTTGTTTTTTTCCTCTTCCTTTTGCTGTTTCTCGTAGGCCTCCTTGTCCAGCTCCTGCTGCCGGTCGCGTTGGTAGCCACAGGCGAGTGAAGGATCATTTAAAATCATCAGGGCGTGCTGTTTGTCAATATAGTCATAGGGTTTGACCTCAGGCATGGTCTGCGTGTCCTTAAGGATCTTCTTCCCTTCCTCGATCTCATCGGGCTTGTCATATTTCTGGCCGTGGCATATCAGGCTTATACCGAGTTCTTTACGGTACTCCACGCGCCCGGGCTCTATCTCTACTGCCTTTCTCTGGCATTCAATGGACTTCTCCTTGTTCCCGCAAGTGCCTACGAGTTGCTTCAAGGGAAAATAGCAAAGCCATTCTGGCACCACCCGATAGAACATGCCCAGGGCATAGTAGGTATCCGACAGTGTGTTGTTCGCACCATCCGCCGATCGATACGTGGGCTTTAATTCTATGGATTTTAGCCATGCCTGCTCCACATCCTCACCCAGAAAGAGCGACCTGAGCACGCCCTGGGTGGTACCACGACGGCCCAGACCCGCCCCATAGAACAGGTAGCAGGGGGCACAATTTTCATCCACCTCATAGCCCTTCTTGCTCAGGTCTGCCATCTCGATGTAGCTCTTCACCAGTTCGTCCTTTGTTGGCTTTTTGTCCCTGGGCATGGACTCGATCCGATCATAGATGTTACGCGACTTGCGCCAATAGGCATCAGAACACTTGGGGCATTTCTTCATGGATTCATCAAGCAATTTGTCGGATTCATCAAATTTTGATGCCATCCATAATTGCTCGGCCTGCTGGATCATCTCCTTGCACTCGCCACAAGGATTGTCGGCCGCATTCACTATTGGCGCACCAAATAGCATATATACGGCAATCCCAAAAATTATCAGCCTTGTCTTCATGCTAGCCTCCTTATATCACATTATAGTTCATGGTGAATCCAGGCGCACAGGACATCGACATTGCCAACTATATTCTATTTTATTCCAAGATGTTCTACAAGGCCCAAACTTAATTGGGGGACATATGTTATGACCATAAGCGCGATCAACAAGATAACCAAGAAAGGGACAGCCGCACTATACAGTGCGGTTATCGATTTTCTGAACCTGAAGGAGGAAATAAAAAGATTCAGACCCACAGGAGGCGTAGAATAACCTATCTCGAGGTTTGTAAGGAATATGATACCCAAATGAACAGGATCAATTCCATAACTCTTTGCTATGGGTAAAATCAGGGGCACAACCACAAGGAGGGCCGAATATATGTCCATGAGGCATCCCACGATCAGGAGAAAGATATTAAGGGTTATTAGAAAAAGAAATTTTGAGGAGATGTAACCCTGGAGAAAATCCAATATTATCATGGGGATCTCTGCGTCGATCAGATAGTTCGTGAGCCCCATAGCGGACCCCAATATTATGAGTATCCCCCCGACAAGTATCATGCTCTGGGTTGTAATAGAGGGAATTTGTCTGATCTTGATATCTTTATAGATGAGAGTCTCTATGATAAGCACATAGGCAGCGGTGATGGAGGCAATCTCTCCAAGTGTAACAAATCCACCATATATCCCTACCATGATAATAACGGGTATAAAGAGCTCCCACTTGGCCTCAGCAGCGGCCTTAAGGACGACCTTGGTAGAAAAACTAGTCTTTGGGACACCGGATCTGTTGCCGGTAAAAACACTGTAAAGCGAAAGCAGAACAATCAGGAATATCCCTGGTATGAGACCCGCGGCAAAGAGTTGATTGATGCTTGTTTCTGCGACCACACCGTAGATTATCAGGGGAAGGCTTGGGGGGAAAAGGAGACCTAAACTGCCGGAAGACGTCAACAGGCCAAGGGAAAACTTTTCAGGATATTTCTCATTTAAAAGGGCTGGAAAGAGCAGCCCACCCAGGGCAATGATAGTCACCCCTGAGGCACCGGTAAAGGCAGTAAAGAATGCACATGCAATCAGGGAGACAATGGCGAGGCCTCCCGGAAGACGTCCGAATAGTGCCCTGGATAGATTGACGATCCGTACCGAGGTCTTGCTCTCGGCAAGTATGAAACCCGCGAATGTAAATATGGGGACGGTATAAAGGATGGGATTGTTGGCAAACTTGTTATAGACATCAACTACAATTGCGGCCAGCGGGACATCGGTGAGATAGAATCCCAGAAAGGCAAAGGAGGATATCACGACAAAAAGAGGGGCACCCAGGAAAGCCATTAAGTTTATAAAAACTATAACTAACAGAAGCAAAATTATCTCCCTTTCAGCATTCTCATAATATTGACAACACCTCCTGAAGCAAAGCGGACCCCTATAATGAAGTACCCTAGAGGAATAATTAGCTCCACTATCCACAGAGGAATTCCACTATAGGGTAATACTGCATGTCCTTCATATTCGACTGAAACAAACTGGATAGAGGCAAAAACAAGGATGCTGCATACCGCGACAGAAAACATGCTGATAATAACGTCAACAATCTTTTTTGCCCCTGGTGAGAGAGCCCTTGAAGCCGCATCAATCTTTATGTGTGCACCCTCTCTTGTAGCAAGTCCGGCCCCGATAAACCCTACAAAAAGGAGCAGATGCCTAACAATGGCATCCGCCCCTGAAATCCCACTGTTAAAAAAGTTCCTCAGCAAGATTTGAATCAGTACCAGCACTATCATCGTCCCCAAGAATATGGATAAAAGCACGGCCTCCATCCTTGCTATATTGTCAAAGAACCTGCGCGAAGATCCATAAACTGCGCCACATTCAGGGCATGCCCTGACATCTTTTTTAAGATCGAGACCACATTTGGGGCATCGCATGTGTGAACACCTCAAAGTATGTTTTTAAGGATCTAAAAATAATCATCAATATCGTCCAGAAGCCTTTTTGCCTTCCTCTTGGCGACTATGTTTGCAAACCTCTTTTCCGGAAAGAGGTCATCGGGTGCGGAAATCACATATTCTAATGTCTTAACAAACAGGTCCCTGTCTTGAATCTGGTATGCGTAGAATTTTGCGTAGAGGAAATGCACAATCAAAAATTTTGATCGTGAAATCTCAAAGGCCTTATCAAAATGATTCTTCGCCTTTACAGGGTCTCCGCCCAGGAGTTTAGGAGGGGCAGCGTAAAAGGTACCCATCATAGCATGGGCCATACCATAATAGTAGTTTTCATCTAACACCAGTATCCTTTTCACAATTGCCTCTGCCTTGGATAGGTCCACGAATACTTGTGGGTTATCCAGATTCAGGCTTATCCATGCCAACCATGCATTGGCAGTCCAGAAAAGACCAGGGACGTCATGTTTCCCGAATTTCTTCAGGGTTGGCAAAAATTCATCAAGGGGTTTATCCAAGGTATTGATGAAATCCTTGTTCCACTTCAGCGATCTTAGGCCATAAGCCTTGGCCTTCAGATAGAACCGTGAGGCCCTTTTGGGGTCGTTATCTTCAATAAACGCGAAGCCGTATCCAGAATACGCCTCGGCTGCCTTCAATAGAAAGGATTTATTATTGGGCGAAGCTTCTATTAGGCCGTCCAAAAAGACAAGGGTATATGGAATCGCATCACGCATCAACTCAACATCATCTTGTTTGTTAGCAGAAGCATCCATTTTATGCATTAAAGGAACCATGCTATCTGCCATGAATTTTGCCCTGCTACAGCCCCAGACAAATGAAATTATGCTGATAAGAAGCAAGCTGACTATGGATTTCCTGCATAGACCCATTTGACCCCCTCCTTTCCGCTTATATTGTTTATTAAAGCAACATTGATGAACTCTTAAAAAGTCATCAGATCAGACGGCACATTAAAAAGCGCCAAACCATTACCTTTTTTTTCCCAAGTGTCAAGGGGTTTTTGGAAGTGAATTTTTCCATTGTGAAAAACATATTAAGATGATAAAAATCCAAACAGGAATCGTCGCCATATTAAATGATTCGTTAGTTTGATATTTTTAAACGGCTAACGTGTTACAAATCAAGAAATAATTGCAGAAAATCGGAAGCATAGGGAAGGAGCTCGTTATTATATGAAGGTTGGCCAGGCACTACTCCTTATTTTAGTAGCAGGTTTAATAGCGATAACATATGCAGTCGGCGCAGATGTGAACGCCGAGTGGAAACAGGTAAATGAATTAGATGGGATCATTGGCTACACAAGGCCTTCGCCACTTACCAGTATCAATGAGATTAAGGCGATAGGGACAGTGGATGCCCCTGTCGCTTCCATAGAGGCCCTGGTACGCGATCTCGATTCAATGAAAAATTACCTGTATCGCTGTTCTGAGGCCTTTCCCATCCAAATCCCTGGAATAGAGAGCGGCAAGGATAATTATTATATCTACTATCGGACTAATCTACCGTGGCCTGTCTATGACAGGGATGTTGTGGTCAAAGCAGAGGCTAGAATCGATAAGGAATCAGGGGCCATACTGATCCAGACCAAGAAGATTTCATCTGATTTTAGGAAAAAAAAGTGGGGAGTTGTAAGGATGCCGATATTCACTGCCAAATGCATACTAACCCCTACAGAAGGAAACAAAACGAAGGTGACCTATCAAATTCTATTGGATCCTGGGGGGTATTTGCCCTCATTTATTGTTAATATGTTATCAAAGAACGCCGCCGTTGAGATTATAGCGAATTTCAGAAAGATAATGAAGGACGATAAATACAAAAAAGCCAAATCCGTGATAACTACAACACCATGGATTAGGTAATAAACAACCACGCCCAGAGGACGTGAATTTCTGGTCCTAATTAAAGCTCATTTTTCATTTTGCATTGGCCTTACTTTCCAAAATTCATTCCAGTAAGTGCCATGGGATAACCTTTCATGAAGTTGGAATTTATTGAGGCGCGAGACCTTACTGACGCATGGTTCCAGTGCGTTTACAGGCTACTCGAGACCGGCCGTGAATATATAATAGCCAGAGGCAGCTATGAGGGACAAAAACGGCTCGAATTTGACTATGTCACTGTACATATCAAATATCCACGTGTAAGGCCTCTCTTGCCCGATATCCCACCCTCTCTTGGAATACCAAATCCAGTTGCCGACGGGTATCTGGAAGAATACCTCCCATATCTCATGACCTCTGCAAAACAGCCTGGAGAGGACTATACTTACGGCCAATACCTGGAATCTCAGATTGCCGAGGTCATCAGGATGTACAGGGAGGATGGATATGAAACAAATCAGGCCTACATGACGGTAGGGAATCCCCAGTCCATCTATCTCGGTGACCCTCCATGCCTTCGTGGAATTGACACACGTATTAAAGAAGGAAGGCTACATTTTATAGTCTATTTTCGATCTTGGGATTTGTGGAATGGGTTTCCCGCTAACCTGGGTGCCATCCAACTCTTGAAGGAATATATGGCCTCTAGTATTGAGGTAGAAGACGGAGAAATAATTGCAGCAAGCAAGGGACTCCACCTCTATGACTATGTATGGGAACTGGCAAAACTCAGGACCATGTGTGATAACCCATCGGCCCTGGCAGCAGGCAAATGCACTAATGAAGACTGAACTCAAGGGATTGAATTCTAAAGAAACAGACCGCTGGGCCACAGCCCAGGGCCTTGAGGCTTACCGGGGCAGGCAGATCAGGCACTGGCTCTTGAAAAGGCTCGCCCGGTCCTTTGGAGAAATGACTGACCTGCCCAAATCTATGCGCACAGCCCTAGAAAAGGAGGCCACTATCAGCCATCTAGAAGAGGTCAGGGTGCTGACATCCCAAGATGGTACCCGTAAATTCCTCTTTAAGCTGGTCGACGGCCATCTTATTGAATCTGTCCTTATCCCCGAAAGAGGCCACTTCACGTTGTGCATCTCATCGCAGGCAGGCTGTGCGATGGGCTGCAGGTTCTGTTTGACTGCAAAACAGGGACTCAAAAGGGACTTGAGGCCTTCTGAAATCATCGAACAGGTAATCCACGCAAAAAGAGACCTAAATAACCCGGAGCGCCTAACCAACATTGTGCTCATGGGCATGGGCGAACCTCTTGCTAATTATGATGCAGTCGTTAAGGCCATCCACAATTTGACATCTGAAGACGGTATGAATTTTTCGCATCGCAAGGTGACCCTTTCCACCTGCGGGCTGGTTCCCCAGATCCGCGAATTGGGCAAGAATGTCTCAGTAAATTTGGCTGTTTCCTTGAATGCCACGGAGGATGAAACCCGCAACCTTCTCATGCCCATAAACAAGATGTACCCTTTGCGCACCCTGCTCTCGGCCTGCAGGGATTTGCCCCTTCCCAACAGGCGAATGCTGACGTTTGAATATATCCTTATCAAAGGATTAAATGATGATCCCGGACATGCCTTGAACCTCGCCGCGCTGTTGTCGGGTATAAGGGCCAAGATCAACCTGATCCCCCTAAATACTCATCGAGGCCTGAACATGTCACCACCGCCCAAAGAAAAGATACTCCGTTTTCAACAGATACTTTTGCAGAATCATTTCACCCCCATTATTAGAAAAAGCAAGGGTGCAGATATCTTGGCGGCATGCGGGCAGTTGAGTGGAATGTTTGCAGATTCTACCCGGCATTCCGTTGCCAATATATAGCTGGCTCGGATGGGGTCAAGTACGGTAAAAATTTTGTCTTATTATACTTTCTGAGCTATTATAATACAAAGACCTTAACATCATGATCGAGCTCGATTTTTCAAAAGGACATGGTCTCTTACCCGCTATCGTCCAGGACTTTACGACTGGCACTGTATTAATGCTGGCCTATATTAATTTGGAGTCGTGGGAAAAGACTATTGAGACAGGAGAGGCACATTACTGGAGCAGATCACGCCAAAAGATATGGCATAAGGGCGAGACATCCGGACACGTACAAAAGATTAGGGAAATCTTTATAGACTGCGATAATGATACCGTGCTCTTCAGGGTGGATCAGATCGGTGGCGCGGCATGTCACACCGGCTATTATACCTGTTTTCACAGGAAAGTGAGTCATCAAGGTAAGGTCATCCTTGTAGGGAAAAAAATATTTGATCCGGAAAAGGTATATAAAAAATGAAAAGATTGAAACTGGGAATTCCCAAAGGCAGTCTTCAAAATGCTACTATAAATCTCTTTGAAAAATCAGGATGGAGGATAAACGTTAATGACCGGAGTTATTTCCCGGACATAAACGATGAAGAAGTCGAATGTACCATATGCCGTGCCCAGGAGATGTCCAGGTACGTTGAAAATGGAACGCTAGACGCAGGCCTGACTGGTAAAGACTGGACTGAGGAAAACGAATCTGATGTGGTAGTCGTTGACAACCTGATATATTCCAAGGCAACCCAAAACGCCGCTCGATGGGTCTTGGCGGTGCCTGCCGATTCCAAGATAAAACGCCCTGAAGACCTCCAGGGAAAAAAGATCGCCACAGAGCTCGTAAATTTCACCAGGAGATTTTTCAAAGAAAAAGACATTGACGTGAAAGTGGAATTCTCCTGGGGGGCGACTGAGGCCAAAGCGGTGTCAGGCCTGGCCGATGCAATTGTAGAAGTAACCGAGACAGGTAGTACAATCAGGGCGCACGGGCTGAAAATCATTTACGAACTTATGGAATCCAATACCCAGTTAATCGCCAACAGAGACTCTTTCAAGGACCCATGGAAAAATGCAAAAATCGGTCAGGTCATTTTGCTACTCAAAGGTGCCCTTAGGGCGGAAAAAATGGTGGGCCTGAAAATGAATATCCTGCGAAAAAAGATTGAGGATGTTATTAAGATCTTGCCCAGTTTGAACGCACCGACTATCTCCGGGCTATACAACTCCGACTGGGTTTCAGTGGAGGTAATTGTCGAGTCAAGGATAGTTCGGGACTTGATTCCCAGGCTAATCAGTGCAGGAGCCGAAGGGATCATTGAATATCCCCTAAACAAAGTGATCTAAGGCCTCTTGCATGGGGCATTGCACATTATCTAATGCCTCCTTAATAACCGCCCATGGGAAGTGTTGATATGAGTAGGTTGACCAAAAGGGCACAGGAAATCCCGCCCTTCATTGTGATGGACATCTTAGAAAAGGCCCATGAGCTGGAAAGACAGGGCGGTCATGTCATTCACCTAGAGATCGGCGAACCAGATTTCCCAACTCCAGCGTGCGTCTGCGAAGCGGCAAAGGAGGCCATAGAAAAAGGCGAATCCCATTACACCCATAGTCTTGGTATCATTGAACTCAGGGAGGCGATCTGTGAGCACTATAATAAGAGGTACGGCGTTCACATCGGCCCTGACCAGGTCGTGGTAACCTCGGGCACGTCCCCTGCCCTTTTGATGATATTTTCGGCCCTTTTGGAGGCCGGTGACGAAATTATAATCTCCGATCCTCACTATCCCTGCTACCCCAACTTCGCAAATTTTTTGGGCGCCAGGCCAGTCTTTGTAAACGCTTACGAAGAAGACGGATTCCAACTCAGACCTGATGAAATCAAGAAAAGAATAGGGCCTAGGACAAAGGCCATTCTTATAAATTCTCCTTCGAATCCAACAGGAAATTTGCTCTCAGGTGAACGAATTGAGAAAATTGCTGCCCTAGGCCCCCCCGTCATATCAGATGAGATCTATCATGGCCTGGTTTATGGAAAGAAGGAAAATTCGGTCTTAGAATTTAGTGATAAGGCCTTTGTCCTAAATGGCTTTTCTAAGCTCTATGCCATGACCGGGTGGCGCCTCGGCTATCTAATTGCCCCACCGGGGTTTATTCGCCCATTACAAAAGATCCAACAAAATTTTTTCATATCAGCCGGAAGTGTCTCTCAATGGGCTGGCCTGGCCGCACTCACAGAGGCCCAAGACGATGTCGAACGCATGAAAAAAACATACAATCAGCGGCGTAAATATATGATTCAGAGAGTCAGGGAACTGGGGTTTGGTCTTCCCGTGGAGCCGGATGGTGCCTTTTATATGCTCGTCAACGCCAAACAACTTGCCAGTAGCTCCTATGAGCTGGCATTTGAAATCCTTGAAAGGGCAAAAGTAGGAGTGACTCCGGGAATCGATTTTGGACAAAATGCAGAAGGCTATCTCAGGCTATCTTATGCCAATTCCCTTGAGAACATTAAGGAAGGCCTGAAGAGGCTCGAAGAATTCCTTAAGGGTAGATATTGAATAGAAGAGCGAAGCTCTACATTAACTTTAGATCACTTTAGTTCACTTCGAACTTTATTCACTTCATGACCTTAATTTCTGGTATGGCATAGCATAATTTCTCTGACTCCCACACAGCGGGGGGTTCCCAACTAACAATGAATGTCTCATTTCTCACAAGCGCCTTTCACGAAAATCAGTACCCTCCTCCCGACAAGCCAGAAATTGCCTTTGCTGGCAGGTCTAATGTTGGTAAATCTTCCCTTATAAATACCCTGGTCAATCGCAGGGGACTTGCCAAGGCAAGCTCCAGACCAGGAAGGACTCAGGCCATCAACTTCTTCCATGTGGATGATCGATTGTACTTGGTTGATCTACCAGGGTATGGATTTGCCCAGGTGCCCATCAAGGTAAAAAAATCCTGGCAGCATATGGTTGAAACTTACCTCCTCAACCGTTCAAACCTGAAAGGAGTTGTAGTGATATTGGATATAAGGAGAGGACTAACTCCTGGTGACCTAGACCTCATTGATTGGTTAAGGTATCATCATATAAGTATGCTGCCCGTTCTTACTAAGGCCGACAAGGTATCCCGGCAACAGGCACGAAGGCAGGGCATCAAGATAGCGAGGCAACTGGAGGGCATTGGCTCGTCAGGTCTCACCGCCTTTTCTGCAAAGACCAGGGGGGGACGAGAGGAGATATGGGAAAAGATAAATCATTCACTCCTGAATCCCTCTAGCCCATAGCTCTTTATCTTTTTGTGAAGGTTGCTCCGCTCAATCCCGATGGCTTCGGCTGTCTGAGAGATGTTCCCGTTGAACTCACGCAGCTTACTCTCAATAAAGGTCTTTTCAAATTCGTTTTTCGCTTCTTTGAGGGAGTCTGTCGTAAAGGCAGATCCAAAGCCGTCCTTCATATCCGTAGAACCACTGAAAGGTGGAGGGATATGTTTTGGCCCAATTACTTTGCCAGGAGTCATTATCAAGAGCCTCTCCACCAGGTTTTTGAGCTCCCGAACATTCCCGGGCCACTCATATTTTTGCAACAGGCGCATTGCCTCTTGTGAAATCCTTTTTTGCTCAATATTGGTGCTCAACGAAAACCCCTTTAAAAATTCATCTACCAGTTCGGGAATGTCTTCAACACGTTCTCTCAATGGGGGTACCCTCATAGGAATGACATTCAATCGAAAATAGAGATCCTCCCTGAAGGTCCCTTTTTCAATCTCGGCCTCCAGATCCTTGTTTGTTGCGGCAATTACCCTAACATCCACCCTAATTGTCCTTGTGCCTCCTACCCGTTCAAATTTCTGCTCCTGCAAAATTCTTAGGGTCTTCGATTGGGCCTTTAGGCTCATATCTCCAATTTCATCGAGAAAAATCGTCCCTTCGTGGGCCAGATCAAACTTACCTTTTATCATGGTAGTGGCCCCAGTAAAAGCACCCTTTTCATGCCCAAACAGCTCGCTCTCAATGAGGTCCTCTGGAATAGCAGCACAGTTCACCTCTACCAAAGGGTTATGGCTTCTCTGGCTCAATCGATGTATGGTGTGGGCAACAAGCTCTTTCCCTGTCCCGTTCTCTCCTGAAATAAGGACCCAGGCATTTGTGGGAGCCACTATTCGTATTTGTTCCCTAAGTTGTTTTATAGCCTGGCTATCGCCCGTAATTTTATATGTATGGGCCTTTTCTTTAAGAAGGCTAATTTCCTCTTCAAGTCGGTAATAGTCTAATGCGTTATTCACTGATAAAAGGAGTTTTTCTAGGGAAAGGGGCTTTTCAATAAAGTCGTATGCGCCCACCTTAGTGGCCTTTACCGCAGTTTCGATGTTGCCGTGGCCCGACATCATGACCACCTGAAGACTAGGATGGGCCTCTTTAATTTTGACAAGAGTTTCAATCCCGTCTAGATCTGGCATCCAAATATCCAGCAAGACCAGGTCGGGTATTAGCTCCTCTATCTTATCCATGGCCTTGGCGCCACTCTCCGCACAGATAACATCAAAGCCCTCATCCGAAAGGATGCCTTCTAAGGACTTAAGGATGTTTGCTTCGTCGTCCACGACTAAGATGGTCCTGGCCATTTATCTTCCTCATTATCAGAAATATCCGAAGGGGTAGTCGACTTTTGTTGCTACCGGGAAGGCGACATAATTTCGAAGGCTATTTCGGCCGTCCTTTCGGATGCCCCTCCACTCCCGAGACGCCCTTTGATCTCCTTCAGCCTCCTTATCATATTGCCCCTGACGATTTCATCTTCAAGAATAACATCAACCTCATGGGCAAGTCGCTCGGGCGTTACTTCATTCTGTATCACTTCGGGAACCACATTTTCTCCGGCAACCAGGTTCGCCAAACCGATATAGGGAACTTTGATCACGATCCTGCCTCCCCAGTAGGTAATGGGGGATACCCTATATACGATAACCATAGGTATTCCAATAATAGCTGTTTCCAGAGTTGCGGTGCCGGATGTCACGATAGCTATATCACAAGAGCTCAGGACCCCATATATCTCATCCCGAATGATCTTGATCCGCACCGATGATTTAGCGATAAGGGACTGCACAAGTTCAAAATCAATGGTTGGGGCCAGGGCCAACAGGCATTGGAGTTCGGGATACCCGCGGGCCAGGATTTCAGCGGATTTCATCATTACGGGCAAAAGTCTCGTGACCTCTTCCTTACGACTCCCGGGAAGCAACCCGATCACTGGATGTGTAAGCCCACCATCGGGAATATCTGCACCTGCATCAGATATACAATCAAGAAGCGGATGACCCACATAGTCCACATTCACTCCCCTTTCCCTGTAAAAATCCTCCTCAAAGGGCAAGATAACAGCCAAACGATCGACTCGGCGGGCTATCTTTTTTACCCGTCCCGTGCGCCAAGCCCAGACCTGTGGACTAATGTAGTAAAGCACGGGGACCCGAAGACGTTTCGCAATCCCGGCCATATGAATATTGAACCCTGGATAATCTATGAGAATAATAAGGTCCGGATGGCTATTTTTCAATATCGATTTTATTTTTCTGAAGGCATTGAGGACTATGCGAAGTCTGAAGAAAACTTCTGTTAACCCCACTACGGCCATATCGGACGAAGAAAAAAGGATTTCGACCCCGGCCTTTTGCATCTTTTCTCCCCCGATCCCTATAAAGACTATATCAGGATCTTGGGACTTCATAGCCCTTACAAGATTTGAGCCATGCAAATCCCCCGAGGCCTCTCCGGCTACAATGACCACAAGCCTGCTAGCATTTGTTTCAACAGATGGTCTGATAACTTTTACAGCCCCTCTCAATCTGATCAATAATCCCGAGGGCAACCTTAAGTGCCCTTCGTCCGTCTCGCCCCGTAACAACTGGCGAGGAACTATTCATGATGGCATTCACAAAGGAAGAAATCTCATCTGCTAGGGGGTCACTCTCAGGAAATGCAATTCTCTCGGAAGTAAGCTGAGGATAACCATTTGGATATCTCACCTTGCCGTTCAACCGAATGACGCTAATTTTTCTTTTAAAGCAATTTACAGAGAGATATGCATCGGACTGGAAAACCCTTATCTTTCTAAGAGTCTTATTAGACACCCTGCTCGCTGTCAAATTGGCCACTGTCCCGTTTTCAAAAATAATCCTCACATTGGCTATGTCAGTCTTCCCGGTGAGGACACACATGCCCACGGCATGGACCTCTCTTACCTCTGAGTCAACAGCATCCAGAATGATATCCAGGTCATGTATCATCAGGTCGAGGACGACATCTACATCTATCCCCCTTGTAGTAAATTCATTCATTCGGTGTGACTCAATAAAAATGGGACTATTGAGTAAAGACCTCATCTTGACCACGGCGGGATTGAAACGCTCTACGAGCCCTACCTGAATAACCAGGCCCCGGTCTTCCGCTATATTAATTAGTGTGTCTGCGTCTCTTAGTTCATAGGTAATTGGCTTTTCTATAAGCATATGAACGCCCTTTGATAAGATATCACGCGCAACCTCAAAATGAGTCTCCGTAGGCACAGCGAGACTTACCGCATCCACCTTATCAAGTATATGGTGGTGTTCCCTAAAGGCCTTAACATTGTAACGCCGTTCGATTTCCCCCGCGCGCTCCGGATCTGCATCCACTACGCCCACCAATTCTACATTGGGAATAGCCTTGTATTTCTGCACATGATATTCCCCGAGGTGTCCAACACCTATAACACCAACTCTCAGACTATCACGCCTCACTCTTCTACTCCTCTCATAAATCGAACCCGTTGTGTAACACTTTGGCCATTTGAGGACGCCCTCTAGCCCCCTCTTCTCCTCTCGCTTGCCTTCGACCAGGGCCCATGCCGATGGTCCTCTGGCAATCTGTTATATGCCTTTGCTCATTGATAATATGGAAATGCCGACCTTGTCTGCGTATGCTATCATTTCAGGTCTGTCAAACATCAATGTTTTTCCCGCCTCCAAGACCAGGACAGATGCCTTGACCTCAGACATAACTTTTATCGTTTCAAGACCAACGGAAGGAACGTCAAAGCGAAGATCCTGTGCCGGCTTACTTACTTTAATCACCACAGCTTTCTCCTTTGCAAGCCTTCCACCTCGTAGGATGGTCTCGTCTGTGCCCTCCAACGCCTCCAAGGCCAGAACAGTCTTCCGCCTCACTACCACACACTGACCAACATCCATGCGGCCGAGTTCTTTAGCTATATTCCAGCCGAATTCCACGTCCTCATATTCTAATCGAGTGGGTTTCCTCCTGGTGAGACAACCGTCCGGTGCCAACAATTTTGGCAAACAAACTGTGGATCTGATAATTTCTATCCCTTCCTTGCCCAATTCATCCGCAACGGCCCTAAGGATGCCGTCATCATGAAAGATCGCCAGTTTGGAGATTATCGCGAGGCCTTTCAGATCGGGCTTGATATTCTCAAACATGCGCTTCTTGGTAATGGCGCCAGCCATAATGGCCCTCTTAACCCGATTTTTCTTAAATGTTTTAATGAGTTTGCCAAGTTGACCAAGCCTGATCCATACAATCCGATTGACCTTTTCCGACAAGGACGGATCGGTCTCGCCGCGGTGGGCCACGGCCACAACATGGAATCCCTGGTCTCTAGCGGCATCTGCGACAATCAAAGGAAATTGACCAGCTCCAGCGATCAGGCCGATACTTTCGTTTTTGTCATACTCATTTTGCATTGATCAGAAATTTACCAAAACCGGTTCTTCTCCTAATTGATTGGAAAAAAGTGGTCAAGGATGCAAGGATTCAAGGGTTCAAGCGTTTGCAAGGCTCACGGCCTGGCCCAATATCTTCACAGTTAGGGATGCGAAACTTGTGTTCTTAAGCGCTTGACTCGAATCCTTGACCCCTAGAACCCTTAGGGTATCACCAACTTTTTTACAGAGGACCCAGCATTTCTTATCGCATAATCCCCCTGTTTGATCCCTCAAAAAAACCCAAAAGGGTGTCAAGTTCGGGGAAGTGATCTATCTCCTTCTTTACCTGCTCTATTCCATCCGCAAACCTCTTGTTTTCCCGCCAGATGATCCTATACGCCTTTTTCAGCCCATCAATTTTCTCCCTGGAAAAACCCCTCCTGCTTAATCCCTTTTGGTTGACCCCATAAAGCTTTCCCCTAACGCCCGACGCTATCATGAATGGGGGAAGGTCTTTGTTTATTCCCGACTTCCCACCTAAAAAGGCGTGAGCGCCTATGCGGACAAACTGATGAACGGCCACAAGACCTCCCAGGATAGCATAATCTCCGATAGTTATGTGCCCTGCAAGGTTGGCCACATTGGCCATATGTACTCGATCACCCAAAATACAGTCATGTGCTATGTGCGCATATGCCATAATATAGTTGTGGTTACCTACGACTGTCTTCCATTCATCCTTGGTTGACCCACGATTGATGGTAACATACTCCCTAATGGTATTATCGTCACCAATAATTAGACCGGTATCCTCCCCGTGATAACTTATATCCTGGGGGGCTGCACCAATTGATGAAAAGTGGAAGATTTTGTTCCTCTGACCAATCTCGGTTGGGCCTTCAATAACAACATGGGTACCAACTGTTGTATCACGCCCAATTTTTACACGATCCCCAATATTACTATATGGCCCAATCTCTACGCCAGTACATAGCTCTGCCTTGGGGCTTACCACAGCAGAAGGATGAATGTTCATAGCCTCCCTCGTTAAAAAACGCCTCAATTGTTAGTCATTTGCAGAAAAGCATCATCCGTGGTCGTCGACTATCGTCTTACCCAATAGTGGCTACCAGCTCCGCTTCGGCAACCAAATCATCTTCTACGAATGCCTTTCCTGCCATCTTCCAGACCCTGGAACCTGTCCTCAATGCCTTAAGTTCGAATCTGATCTGGTCACCGGGGACCACTGGTCTGCGAAATTTCACCTTGTCCATGGCCATAAAAAATATTGAGCCTCCATCCTCTTTATCCATAATACCGGGAACGGACAAGCGGGCCAGGATCCCTCCTGTCTGTGCCATTGCCTCGATTATGATAACTCCCGGCATAATGGGGTTACCTGGAAAATGCCCCTGAAAAAATGGCTCGTTACTCGTCACATTTTTTAGTCCCACAACACTCTTGCCAGGTTCTAATTCAGTAATCCGGTCAACCAGCAAAAATGGATACCGATGAGGAAGTATCTCAATTATATCTTCATATAAAAGGGGTAGCTTCATTGCTAAACACTCCTTGCTTCTTCGTGCGCCCAAGATAATTACCGACCTTGTCCAGGTAGGTTGAATCATCCTCTCGAAGCCGATGTCTTCAATATTTCCCCTTTTCCAGTCTCTCTTCCATTTCGGCCACTCTCTTTTCAAAATGTCGCAGGCGTTCATTGATCTCGGGCAATCGAGATACCAATCCTGCCGTCTTCAGCCAGAGCCGATGTGGTATGGCAGGATATCCGGTTACTACTTGTCCGGGAGAGATGGACTTGGCCACCCCAGACTGGCCCCCTATCATGACCCTATCTCCAATATCAATGTGATCTTTTAGACCCACCTGGGGCCCAATAACTACTTCACGACCTATGTTGACACTTCCAGATATCCCGGCCTGCGCCACTACCAGTGTATCTTCCCCTATGACGACATTATGGCCAATCTGGACAAGATTGTCTGTCTTAACACCCCTCTGTATCCATGTCCTGCCCATGGCAGCCCTATCAATGCAATTATTGGCACCTATCTCAACCTCGTCATCAATTTGAACAAAGCCTATTTGGGGGATCCTGACAATATCGGGGCCATCCCGTGTGAAGCCAAATCCATCGGCACCGATCACGGTCCCGGCGTGTATGATGACATCATTTCCTATCAGACAATCATGCAAAATAGTCACATTAGGAAAAATAACGGTCCTTTTCCCAATTTTGACCCGATTACCAATAAACACCCCGGGAAACAGTATCACACTATCGCCAATGACCGCCTCTTCTGCCACATATGCCATAGGATAAATCGACACATCTTTCCCAATACTACTACTTTCATGCACTATCGCCTGGTCGCTAATGCCAGGGTGCATTGGTACGGAGGCCGCGAAGAGCCCTGCAACCTTAGAGTATGCCAGCACAGGGTTGGCAACGACTACCTGGGGACCGTCAAAAAGATTGGTTTCCTTAAGGACAATTATTGCTGATGCCTTGGTATCGGCCAAACTTTCCTTGTATCGCGTGTCTGAAAAAAATGAGATCTCACCAGGGCGGGCGGCATCAAGGGAGTTGATACCGTTGACTACCATCAGATCATCACCAACCACCTTGCCATCTACTATTCCGGCGATTTCACTTAGACTCAGTTGCAATGGAAAAGCCCCTATTTCTTTTTCTGATCATAGGCCTTAATGACCCCATCGGTAATATCGATTGTGTTTCTAAAGTATATGATGCCGCTGCTTCTTCTCTCTAATATCATGAGATAATTGTCTTTGTCACCAATTTTGGCAACCACATCTTGAAGCTCGTTTAATATTCTTTTCCTTGCCGCGGCCTCGGCTTTTCTCATTTCATCGTTAAGGTCTTCGTAAAAAAATTTGAATTCGCGGCTTTTTCTCTCAAAAGCCTTTTCCTTGTCCTCTTTGGCATCAACGCTCAACATCATGCTCTGTTTTTCCAGCTCATCCTTGAGGCTTAACAAGTCCTTGCGTTTTTCATCAAGCTTCTCTTGCATAGCATCCTTTTTCTTTTTTAACTTCTCAAACACCTTTTTTCCCTCAACGGACTCTACTACGCATCTTTGAAGATCAACAACCCCTAACTTATTGGATTCAACCGCAATCGCCGGAGATAAGGAAAAGAATAGGCCCACTATTATCATTATGAAAAGGCACAAATATTTCTTCATTATCTACCTCCTTTTTTCATAAAAATGTTGTAACACTTTAGCCCTTTGAAACAGACATATTCCTAACCCGGATGAACCGGAAAAAAGCCCAAATTGAACTAAAGCCCGAACCATATACCTTATCTACAAAATTTTCTGCCCGTTTTGAACACAAATCTATTTATAGGCACCAAGATGGGGTAAGGGATGTTTTTCGACACGCCTAAATTAGAGCAATTTATTTTGAAAAGGGCCAAACTGTTACAGACGATCAAAACACTGTTCCAATGCTGAATTCTATTCTGCTTGTCGGTTCATCCGGCCTTGGGTCCAGATTTCGGCCCCATTCCAGACGAAGTGGCCCCATGGGTGAATACCAGCGTATCCCGAGCCCGGCGCTCCTCCTGATGCCGCTAAAGGTATAATTCTCACTCGCGGTGAAGACGTTGCCCGCATCAAAGAAGACCAGACCAATAACCCCCTGTGCCCTAAGAAGAGGGACTAGGTATTCTGCGTTGTAGGCCATCATCTTTTCCCCACCTATCTTGTCCCGTGTAACAGGGTCCTCTGGTGAGATAGCCTCATATTCGAATCCCCTAATCGAGTTGATGCCCCCCAGATAGAATTTTTCATAAACAGGTAATGCCCCTCCGGGTCTTCTGTGCAAGTAGCCCCACCTGCCCTGTAACATAAAGACCATATTCCAGGGTAAAGGGAGAAACCAAGCGGATCGTGCCGTATATTTATTGAAATAGTTGTCACCTCTTAATACCCCCCCGGCATACTCGAAGGAAATACTGTTTATAGAACCCCTGCTAGGATTCCATGCCCGATCAGTAGAGTTCCTCGTTAGCGCCGTGGTCATGCTACTGCTAACACTCGTCCCCTCCATATCCTTAATGATGGAAGAGGTATAAATATCCACATCAGAAATTTCTGCATTATCGTAAGCGTATTGGACCCATCCCCTAGTAAAGTCGTCTATCTTGTAAATAGGGAACCCAATGCCAAGAGAACCTCCAACACTGTCTTTGGTGTATTCATCATATTCCCTTCGCCATTTATAGCCCCGGACACTGCCAGATACGGGCCTATCGAAAAGCCACGGTTCGGTAAAACTTACATCGAATTCACTGGAGACGCCCCCCACCCTGAACGATGCCGCCAACCGCTGTCCATAACCAAAGAGATTATTCTGCGCGATCTGAGCCATTCCAACTAGTTTATCAACCGAACTGTAGCCAGCTCCAAAGGTGAGGCTACCCGTAGGTCTCTCCTTGACTTTGATATCCAGGACCATCTTGTCATCTTCGCTACCCCTCTTAGTCTGGACATCTACGTCTTCAAAAAAGCCAAGACGATGTAGGTTTTGCTCGCTCCGCCTCAAACCCTTTCCACTGAAGTCTTCACCTTCAACTATTTTTAATTCACGCCTAATCACCTTATCTCTAGTTACCGTATTGCCAGATATGTTTATCCTTTCTACCCGGACCTTTGGACCCTTGGAAATTCTGTATATAATTTCAACCAGATAATCTTTGGTGTCCTCCTTAATGCTGGGAGTGATCTCAGCGTAAGCATAGCCTTCATCTGAGTAGATATTCTGGATTGTCACGATGTCCTTTCGCACTATTTCGCGATTAAAGACCTTTTCTTTGCCAATACGAATTTTCTTTGAGAGTTCTTCAACCGGTTTTATCAAATCACCTTCAAAACTGGCGCCCTTGACACCGTACTGATGTCCCTCATGGACCTCAATTGTAATAGTGAGGCCCTTGTCTTTTTCAAAAGAGATCTTTGGCTCACCAACTCTAGCCTTTATAAAACCTTGATTATTATAGAAAGAATTTATCTTATGAACATCAAAATCTAATTTTTTCCTGTCCAAATATCCCGAACCGGTGACCCATGAAAAAAAGCCCCTCTCACTGGTTTCCATAATATCCTTGAGGTCATCATCATCAAATTTACTGTTTCCCAGGAATTCAATCCTTTTTATATATACCTTTTTGTGCTCTGCTATTTCGTATTTTAGCATCACTTCATTGTTTGGAAGAGGTTCAATCTTCTCTTTTATATCCACATTATAATACCCCTTTTGACGATAAAACTCCTTCAGTCTATTAATACCCTGTTTGACTTCGTTATAGTCCAGAACGGAATAGGGCTTTATTCCCAATTCATCCTTTAATTCATCATCGCCTAAATTATCATTTCCCTCAAAAACAATTTTGCCTATGGAAGGCTTTTCGAATACATGAAATGTCACAATCTTTCCTTGCGGCCCATCCGCTACCTCTATCTGAATGTCCTTAAAGAATCCCATTCTATAGATATCACGAAGATCCTTATCAAGTTGATCATAGTCAAGCCTGCCCCCCTTTTTGGACCTGATGACAGCCAATATGGCATCTTTCTCAATACGGTGGTTTCCCTCCACGCGCACAGCACCAACCAGAGAGGCACCTGAGGACGGATGGCCATGGGCAACGGCAATCCGGCCCATGGTATCCGGCAGAGCCATAACGTCTTCGGCTATGGATATAGTAGCCTTCATTAGGCCACAAACACCCAGAGCAAAAATTGCCGAAAGACAGATCACGACCAATTTCATTAATTTCGGGATTTTCATCGAAATCGTCCACCCACTATCTCCAGCCGCCTGGACATCTTTTGCGCCAGATTGTGGTTATGGGTGGCTACAATCACTGCGACATCTCCTTTTCTGTTGAGGCTAAGCAGCAGCCCCGCTACCTCTTCTCCGGTCAGCCAGTCAAGATTTCCTGTGGGTTCATCTGCCAGTATTAACTTAGGCCTCATAATGATTGCACGCGCAATAGCCACCCGTTGCTGCTCCCCTCCTGATAGTTCACCAGCCCGGTGGCTCAAACGTTTTTCAAGCCCCACCTTTTCAAGGGCCTCCTTCGCCATCTCGATGGCCTCTTTTCTTGGGTGCCTGGCAATCAACGCAGGCATCATAACGTTTTCTAGGGTTATAAGCTCGGGAAGAAGATGATGAAACTGAAATACAAAACCGATTTCCTTGTTTCTGAAACGTGAGGCAGTATTTCTGTCCATTTTATATATATCTTGGCTTTCGAATCTCACGATGCCTTTTGTGGGTGGATCAAGGCTTCCCATTATATTTAACAAAGTTGACTTTCCCACACCCGAAGCCCCCATTATGGCCAGGCTATCTCCAGCGTCCACAATAAGGTCAATCCCTTGTAAGACCTGAATCAAATTCCCGTGATGTGTAAATGACTTATGAATATCTTCCAGGGTCAGCACTTAACGCCCCCATTAAAGAATCCGGGCCCAGAGGGCCCGGATTTGGCTTGCCCCCAGAGGGGGCTTGTTTACTCGCGTATCTCCAGAGTGACTAAAGTGATCTAAAATGAACATGCGTGGCCGGCCATGGGCCTGAATTATGATTTAAATTGGTTTCTAAAGTTGACCCGGGGTTACTCATACCTGATGGCCTCTACCGGATTGAGTCTGGAGGCATACCATGAAGGGTAAATAGTTGCTAGAAAACATATGACTACGGCAGCGAGGGCCACAGACCATACATCCAGTAATTCAACCCTGACAGGAAGCGTCGGAATGTTATAGACATCTGAGGGGAGGCTGATAAACTTATATTTTGCCAGCAGGTGGCAAATTCCAAGGCCCGACGTCAGCCCTGCAAGCGTGCCTACAACCCCAACGACCAGACCATGTATCATAAAGATGGACATGATGCTTTTGGCTGAAGCGCCCATGGCCCTCAGGATCGCTATATCCCTCGTTTTTTCCATCACCACCATAACAAGGGTGCTTATTATATTGAGGGCACCCACAAGCACTATCATCGTCAAAATAACAAACATGGTGACCTTTTCCAGTTTAAGGGCCTCAAAAAAGCTCCTGTTCATAACTTTCCAGTCCTTGGCCCAATACGGGTACCCAAGATCTTTTTCAATAATTTTAGCTACTTTTTCGGACTTATAAACATCTTTTACTCTGACCTCCAAACCGGTCACCCGGTCTCCCAAGTCCAAAAAATCTTGGGCCTCTTTAAGCGAAATAAACACCATGGATGCATCATAGTCATACATGCCAGAATCAAATATGCCCACGACCTTATACCTTCTGGTATTCGGGACCCTGCCCAATGGAGTCAACTTTCCCTCTGGGGAAACCATGGCCAGTGTTTCTCCGTAATATACCCCCAGTTGTCTTGAGAGTTCACTGCCGATTATGATCCCTGGAAGCCCATCGTGACGACCTTCAAGAGAGGCAAGCGAACCTCTTTTTATCATGCGTTCGACACCAACCACCTTGCCTGTTTCTTTTGTATCAACACCCCTCAAAATGGCACCCGAGACGCGGCCCGAATTGTTGATCATGACCTGGCTATAGATAAAGGGTGTTGATGCAACCACGCCTTCTACCTTAGAAACTTTCTTGGCAATATCTCTGTAATCCGGAAACACACCCCCATAATTCAATACCAGCATATGGGAGTTTACCCCTAAAATCTTGGACATCAAGTCGGCCCTGAAGCCATTCATCACCGAAAGCACAACGATTAAGGCCATTACCCCAACCATAACGCCCAGCACTGAAATAACAGTAATTACAGATATAAAGGCCTGCTTACGCTTGGCCATAAGGTATCTGATTCCTAGAAATAATTCAAATGACATAGCAAGATAAACCCTATCTCGAAAGTGACTAAAGTGATCTAAGATGTCTAAAGTTAAGAACTTTATTCTACTGAATAGAAGAGCGAAGCTCTCCATTAATCCCGCCTGGCGGGATTCACTTCATCACCTTAATTTCTGGTACACCATAGCCTAATTTCTCTGACTCCCACATTGGGGAGTTTCCCAACTAAAAATGAAAAGGCTTTGCGTTCCAGGCGTTTTTTGTGAAGGCGGCAAATTCGCTGATTGGATTGGTCCCCTCCTGAGGTCCCCAAAATGTCTTTACGGGCAGGCGCTATCTAGACCTCATATGAGGGAACAGGATAACGTCTCTTATAGAAGGGGAATCTGTCAACAGCATCACTACCCTGTCAATTCCTATCCCTTCACCCGCTGTAGGCGGCATCCCATGTTCCAGTGCCGTTAAATAATCCTCATCCATGAATTGGGCCTCTTCATCGCCCTCCTCTCTAAGGGCCACCTGGGCCTCGAATCGTCGCCTTTGATCCACAGGATCGTTCAGTTCAGTAAATGCATTGGCTATTTCCCTGCCGCCGATAAAGAGTTCAAAACGATCAGTAACATCCGGGTCTTGATCATTACGTCGTGAAAGCGGTGAAACCTCAGTTGGGTATCCAGTGACAAAAGTTGGTTTAATCAATCGTGGCTCCACCAAGTGGTCAAAAAGTTTCGTCAGAATCTTTCCATGGCTCATCCTGTCAGTAGATTTGATCTGGCATTCATTTGCAAATCGAGTGGCGTATTCCTTGTCTTTTAGGATTCTTTCATCAACGCCCCCAATCTCCCTCAGAGAATCGCACAGGGTTATTCTGGTCCACGGGGCACTAAAATCAATCTTTTGAGCTTGATATTCAATAGTGCTACTGTCAAGAAGTTTTTGAAGAACCTGAGCAAAGAGTTCTTCAGTAAGTGACATCAGGTCTTCATAGGTAGCATAAGACATATAAAACTCCAACATGGTGAACTCTGGGTTGTGCATTACAGAAACACCCTCGTTTCTGAAATTCCTGTTTATCTCGAATACCCTCTCCAGGCCACCAACCACCAGCCTCTTTAGATAAAGTTCAGGTGCTATCCTCATGTACAGATCCATTCCAAGGGCATTATGAAACGTCTTAAAGGGCCTTGCCGTCGCCCCTCCTGGAATGGGCTGCATCATGGGGGTTTCCACTTCCAGAAAGCCTTTACTGATAAAGAATTGTCTTACGGCCTGTATGATGCGGCTCCTTACCACAAAGACCTCTTTGACTCGATCACTCACTACCAGGTCAAGATATCTCTTTCGATATCTCGTTTCCACATCAGTAAGGCCATGCCACTTTTCGGGGAGAGGGCGCAGGGATTTTCCGAGGAGAGAGATGTCTTCTGCGAGGATAGTCAATTCACCTGTTCTCGTCCGGAAAAACGGGCCCCTTATGCCAATAAAATCTCCAATGTCCATAAGCTTGAACATGGCAAATTTTTCATCATTTACCTTGTCCTTTCTTATATATGTCTGGATGCGACCTGTACCATCCTTAATCTGGACGAATGAGGCCTTTCCAAAATCACGCATGGCCATTATTCTCCCGGCCATGGTATAGGAATTGCTCTCCCGCTTTAGGGCCTCACCATCCATACCCCCAAAACGGTCTACCACTTCAGACACGGTAATGTCGGTGTGATATCCGGCCGGGTAAAGCTTGATCCCCATTGCCTCTAATTTTCTCGCCTTATTGATCCGCTCTTCAACAAGTGGGCTAATTTTCTCCATAATTCAACTAGACCTATGCTGATCAGAGATGTTCACTGTTATAAGATGTCTCAAAAGCTAAAGAATTCTCTTTAATCTAAGTGTGTTTTATAGTCAAGGCAAAAGGAAATTTCACCCTTGGCAACAGGATCGCCTCAGTTTGCCATCTATTATTTTTTTTGAAAACACACCCAAATCGTGATATGGGAATATCGTAAGTTCTAAATAATTGGAGACTGGCCCGAATTGGGCGAATGCGGTGATGCCTTTAAGCCAAAAGGGATCTTGAAAAAGAAAGAGCCATTGAATATGGAGGGGATTTAATAATGGGTAAACTGTTGTGGAGGCCTTCGGAACAGAGAATCAAGAACACCAACATATATCGATTTATGGATCTTATCAACGAAAAATATGGCCAGAATTTCACGGAGTACGAACCTCTTTACCGGTGGTCTGTTCAAAATATACCGGATTTTTGGGAGTCTATGTGGGACTTTGCGGAAATAAAGGCGTCAAAGGCCTATGAACAGATCATTGATGACGTGACCAAAATGCCCGGTGCCAAGTGGTTTTCAGGGGCCAGACTAAATTTTGCAGAAAATCTCCTTCGGTATAGGGATAGCCGTGTAGCCCTTATCTTCAAGGGGGAGGCCAGCAATACGAGGAAACTTCCCTATTCTGATCTCTATGATGAAGTCGCCCGTGTCGCCAAGTCGTTAAAGGATGCAGGAGTTGAGGCCGGCGATCGCGTTGCGGGTTTCATGCCAAACATGCCAGAGACGGTCATTGCAATGCTGGCAGCGACCAGTCTGGGTGCGACCTGGTCCTCCTGCTCCCCTGACTTTGGAATTAAGGGCGTCCTGGACCGATTCGGTCAAATTAGGCCCAAAATTCTCTTCACCGCTAATGGATACTGGTTTAAGGGAAAAGGCATGGATTCCCTCGATCGCATCTCCAACATACTTAAAAAACTGCCAAGCATAGAAAAAGTGGTGGTCGTCCATTACACCGAACAAGATCCGGACATCAGCGGTGTGCCAAACGCCATTCATTATAGAGATTTCAAGTCCACAGATTCAGATCTCGAAATTGAGTTTGCACAGCTACCCTTTGATCACCCCCTTTACATAATGTACTCCTCTGGAACCACAGGCCTTCCAAAGTGCATGGTCCAAAGCGCGGGGGGCATTCTTATCCATCACTTGAAAGAGCTTATGTTACACACCGACCTTAAAAGAGAAGATACTATCTTTTATTTCACCACCTGCGGATGGATGATGTGGAACTGGCTTGTCAGTTCTTTGGGTGTAGGCGCAACCATCGTACTCTTTGACGGCAATCCATTTCATCCAGAACCCGGGGCCCTATGGAAAATGGCACAAGACGAAAAAATTAGTATCTTTGGCACAAGTGCGGGATATTTGGCGGCCTTACAAAATGCGGGGGTGAAACCGGGTAAGGAATACGACCTTGGTCCACTCAAGTCAGTACTCTCAACTGGTTCACCCTTATCAGCCGAGGGGTTCGAATTTGTATACGAAGAGATAAAAGAGGATCTCCAGCTCTCTTCCATATCCGGTGGTTCCGACCTGAATGGCTGTTTCGCCCTTGGGAACCCAATGGGACCTGTTTATGCCGGTGAGTTGCAATGCAGGGGTCTTGCCATGAGAGTAGAGGCCTTTAACGAGAATGGTAGGCCGGTCATTAACCAGCAGGCTGAACTGGTATGTACGGCCCCTTTCCCCTCCATGCCAATCTATTTCTGGGACGATCCAAAAAATGAAAAATACCGTTCAGCCTATTTTGATGTCTATCCCAATGTGTGGCGTCATGGCGATTTTATAGAAATCAATGACCGGGGAGGAGTAATTATTTATGGAAGGTCTGATGCCACATTGAACCCGGGAGGTGTTCGAATAGGCACGGCAGAGATCTATCGTCAGGTGGAACAACTGGAGGAGGTGCAAGATAGTCTCGTTGTTGGACAAAACTGGAAAAATGATGTTCGGGTGATCCTCTTCGTTCAAATGGCCGAGGGCTTCGAATTGACCGAAGACCTAAAAAACAGGATCAAAAAGACTATCCGAATCAACGCCTCACCAAGGCACGTTCCGAAAAAAATCCTGTCCGTGCCAGATATCCCTTATACCCTAAACATGAAAAAGGTCGAATTGGCAGTAAAAAAGGTCATACAGGGGCAAGATGTTCTGAACAAAGACGCCCTCAGGAACCCGGAGGCCCTTGACTATTATGCAAATTTGAAAGAGCTCCAGGAGGATTAAAGAGTAATTTGGCCAAATTAACCGCGATACTTTTTCCTCATACCCAGATCCGTGCCCCTGATATAGAAAGGATATCCGCGCTATTAGGGCGGCTGATAATCTGTCGACCGTGGTTCATGCCCCCCATGGAGGATCAAAGATATGGCAGTTTGTATGTCCAGATCCTTCATCCCCGTGAAAATCTAAGACCGAAGGGAGATTTTAAGGGGCTACTCTCCGAATACCAATTATGGATCAAGAACAACCAAGACAAGGGATATGCGGCCTTTCTGAAGGCCACACGAGAGATAGCCCTCTCTGAAAAGACACCATGGGAAATCAGACAAATGATACGCGGGATAAAGGGAGATTTGGCTGCTCTTCCTCAGGAAAACCATGTGCTGAAATGGCACCTCACTCTCCATTTAGCACAGGAAATAGAAGAAAATAGTATGCGGGCGCTAGAGCTTCTCAGGAAGGTGAAGCAGCAGAGATCACCCCTTGAAAACGCCCTTGGAGAGGAGTCAAAAACCAGGGGCCTGTTTGATGACCTTCCACTTTCCGACACTCAGCCCTTGATGGATACGCATCAACTCGTTCAGGTATTTGAGGCCTGGCTTGGGCTATTCGGGGAACACCTACTTGATCACAGGCTCTTAATCGTTCTCGATCGGCATGTCCTGGACTACACCTTGGATATCTTCGAACAAAAGGACCTTCCCGTTTCTAGTGACCCAGATGAATCACTGCCTCCAGGACTGATTTCAGGCAAAAATAATATTACCGTGAAAAACCTTCCCCGTCTCCCGAGTGCTCGAAATGCCCCCAGCGATCACCTCATAAAGGCTCTATCCGGAAAAACCATTGTGCTACTAGAGGACCAAAGATTTGCCGAGCAGAGAAAAATCAACAATTGAAATCCTGGAACACAACGGATGGACAAGGCAGTTTATTGCCTGCGAACCGCGTCTTAGCGAGACCGTGCAATTGTATCAAGAAGCAGGATTCGAGGTCCATCTTGAGCCCATGCCACCTGTAGATGGGGCAAATGAGAAGATGGAGCCCGGGTCGGATGATCAATGCAGGCGGTGCTATGCAGGTTTTGAGAATAAATACAAGATAATATTTACCAGGCCCAAAGAAGGGAAGGACATCGAGTAAGGCTCACTTGTCAAGTGGTTTGGCTTCATCAATCAGCATGATAGGGATATCATCCTTAATCTCGTAGATCAACCGGCAATTGTCGCATATGAGCCCATCCCCCGCATCGTTGAGGTATATGTCCCCCTTACATTTCGGGCATGCCAGGATATCTAACAACTCCTTTTTTATAGCCATATTATCTCCTCCATCTCAAATCAAAAGTTTTGTACCAGTTCCCTACACAACATGTTTTTCAAGCAGAATCTGCTTGACGGCGTCAAAGGCAGCATCCACGCTAATCTTTTTCATACAGCTCATGTGATCGCACTTCTTCTTGAAGCATGGGCTGCATTCCACTCCCGCCCTGATTATCCTGTGCCCATCGCCATACGGTCCTGTCCGCCATGGAGCAGTAGGGCCAAACAGCGCAACAACATGACATCCCATAGCGGCTGCAATATGCATTGGGCCTGTATCGGTAGTAATAAGTACCGGGCATCGAGTATACAGGTAGGCGAGTTCTTTCAAACTGGTTCGGCCAGCGACATTAAAAGGGCAATGCTCCATCATTTGCGACATATCCTCAATGATTGCCCTGTCCTCCTTGCTTCCAGTAAAAAGGACATGACACCCTAATTCATTCCTGATCCTATCTGCGAGGAGTGCAAATCGCTCCGGCTCCCAGAGCTTTGTATCCCATCTTGCCATAGGATTAATCGCAACCACAGGCCTTTGGCTCAAACCGTTTGAACTGAACAGTCTGTCTATGAATTTCTTATCAGGCTCACAAATTTCTATGTCACCCTTCCATGATACGAGATCGCATTCGAGATATTCCGGCACCTTAAGGTAACGATCAATAGCGTGCTGATTATAATCAACAGGGATTGGACGCTCATTTAGAAATAACCAGCCTCCTTCCGTAGCCCCGCTCATTCCAATCTTCCTCTTCCCCCTCGCAAGGCCGGTAAGAATCCCGCTCTTGAAGAGACCATGAAGATCGATAACCATGTCGTATTCAATTGACCTAATCTCTCTCATGAACCGCACAATCTCTCTTATCACCGCCCTCCGTTCTCCACCCTTCAACAGCCTCCTTTGCCATGACTTTCTCCGAGAGACATAGACATGATCAATTCCCGTATGCCTGTGTATTATTCCATATGCCTCTTCTTCAATGAGCCAGTCAATTCTGGCACTGGGAAAATTTTCTCTGAGGATTTCCAGGACAGGAATTGAATGTACCACGTCGCCGATAGCGCTTAACTTAACGATGAGGATACTATTTGGAATCTGCATTCCCGCTAATCTCCGCTGCCATCGATAATCCAGCGTACGGCATGAAGGAGGTCCTTGGCAATATAAAAAGGCTTAAAAGGAATATGCGGGAGCACGTAATCTATATCACCAAGGCCATAGCCGGTAGTAACCAGTACCCCTTTCATGTTGGCTCGATGCGCAAATTCAATATCCGTACAACGGTCACCAATAGCAAAGGAATTTTCCCGGTCAATATCGAAGCTACGGCACGCCTTTTCAATAAGGCCTGTCTCAGGCTTTCTGCAGTTACATGTGATGCTATATTCCGGCACGCTACCTCTTGGATGATGGGGGCAAAAAAAAATTTCATCTACTTTGGCATTTTCCTGTCCCAGCAATGCCTTCATATGGTCATGAACAGAGTACACCAGTTCAATTGGAAAATAACCCCTTGCGACCCCAGATTGATTGGATACGACAATCACCAGATATTGATAATGGTTTAAAAGCCTTATAGCTTCGGCCGATCCGGGCAAGAGTACAAAACGGTTGATATGGTTAATATAGCCCATCTGCTCGTTTATCGTTCCATCCCTATCAATAAAGACAGCAGGTCTCTTCACGCCGGCTCCCTCCTAAATTTCTCTATTTCAGCCCAAACCTCTTCCGGTGTAATAGATAGCATACAACGATGATCTGTGGGGCACTTGGATTTAAGGCAGGGAGCACAATCGATATCGTGTTTTACAATCCTCGTCTTAGGGCCTCGCGGACCGGTGGTAACAGCGTCAGTAGAACCGAACACCACTACAGTCGGCACACCTAAAGCGGCGGATATGTGCATAAGTCCAGAATCATTTGTCACAAAAAAATCGCATTGGCCGATCACGCCCATTGCCTCGCCAAGTCTTGTCCTGCCACAGAAATCGATTGGTCTATGGGCCATAGATCTGCTTACCCTATTACAGATGTCTACTTCCCCTGGACTCCCCATCAGCACAATTTTGGCCCCCCACCTTTGAATAGCCCAGTCACCTATTTTAGCAAACCGCTCCGGAGGCCATCGTTTGGCATCTCCGAAAACGGCGCCAGGGGCAAGCCCGACCAGAATATCTCCATTTCTGATACCGGCCGATAAAAGAAGATTACCAGCCGCATCCCTATATTCTTGCATCACATGCAATGATGGATCCTTGCTAATTGCCTTCCATCCCATTGCTCGCAGCAGATATAAATAGTATTCTATCTGATGGACCTTTAAGATCTCTTTGCTTCGAATAACACGATGACTCAAAAGAAAACCCCGCCCGTCCGTATTATAGCCCAGCCTGTATTTCACACGACCAAGATACACCAAGAGGGCCGCCTCAAAGGAATTCGGGAATAGAACGGCCAGGTCAAACCTATGTCTTCGAATCAGTCTGACAACCCTGACCACCTCACCGGGATTGGCAAAGGCACCCTCACCTTTTCTGAAGGGAATAACCTTGTCTACTGCCGGATGGCCTTCAAACAAGGGAGCGACCCATGGTTTTGCCAAAACTGAGATAGAACTACCGGGAAATACATGTCTTAGTCCCTCCAGGGCAGGAAGGCCCATAACTGCATCCCCAACCCAATTATCGGCGCGTACCAAGATGTTTCTGACAACGGATCTGTCGAATCTTTTGCCCATTATTTTAGCCATATCTTATGTTATTGCCTCCCACAACCCGGCTCAATACCAAAATATTGTGGAAGTGGGCAATAAGACTTTGTCTTCCATCGCTTGTGAAGCCAGAACCATTGATCAGGATATTTTCTTACGTATTTTTCTATGACATTTGTAAAAATTGCCGTGTTGTCTTCATAATCACGGATCTTATCACCTGTCTTTGACAGCTCAATTTCCTTTTCGAAGATAATACGGTACCTCCCATCTCCCTGCCTGACGGAAAACGTGGGAACCACGGGGGAACCAGTCCTCTGGGCTATTAAGGCCAATCCTTTGTTGGTGCAGGCCTGCCTCCCGAGGAATTGAACGAAAACTCCCTCATACCAGTCCACATTTTGATCCAGGAGCACACCAACAGCCCTGTTATCTCTTGCGGCCTTTATCATACTTTTCATGGCACGACTCTTGGGTATTACTTCAGCTCCAAAGCGGGAACGCAGAAGATTTACTAGCCGCTCAACGGGAGCAAAATCAAGCGGCCTGGCAATAATTAGGGCATCGGGGACAAAACAGAGGCTCACCGCAGCAGACATCAGCTCCCAATTTCCAAAATGACCGGTAAGTATAAAGACACCCTTTCCCTTTCTCAAGGCCTCAAGGAAATACTCTTGGCCTTCAAAAACGACATATCTTCCCAGGTTTGACCGATTCATTCTTAGGATATGTGGAACCTCGAACAGCATCTCGGCGAAATGAATCATGACACGCCTATTTAACCTTTTTATTTCGGCCTCTCCCATCTTGTCGCCGAAGGAATGTCGAATGTTATCCAGGGATACGTTTATCCGACTCATACCCAATATGGCAAACGCCCTTCCAAGCACACGTCCAAAAAATTGAGCAACAGGAAAAGGAATAAGCGATATAAGCCACACAAAAACATAAATCAGCCAATAAGCGACTGAAGAAAGATGTTTATTTGCTACCATCATAAGTGATGAACCCGTAATTCCGTTTCCTGCCAACTGGCAACCGGCAACTATCAATTGAGCGTTTTCGCTCAATTGGGGTTTTACATTAGACCGAACTTATTTGAAAGGCACATAATCTGAAAATGCAGAACTAATCATCTTGAAAAAGTCTTCTCCTTCGGAGAGAAAACCAAACTTTATGCGCACATATCCCATATCATGACATTGAGCGGCAATTCTGGAGATCCTCGCCCAATCCTTTTCCGTTGTAAGGATATATTCAGCGCCAGTCCTCTCCTTCATATGTCTCAATTCATCGATCTCTCCCTGTTTAAACCTATAATGATCCCTGAAGGCCTTGAAAAAGACAGTATCCGTACCAAGGGCAATCAGGGTCTCCCTGAAATTCTCAGGCCTGGCAATGCCGGCAAATGCCACTACCCGCTTTCCCTTCAAGATGCCAGGATTGTGTGACTCCTCCAAATACGGGAAGACTATCTCCTCTGGCAGGTGATCACCAAAAAAAATGGGCGTTGAAGAAAACCTGCCCTTTAAGAACTCTACGGTCTTATCGGCTTCACCCGGGCGCTTTACGCGCGTTAGGATAAAGGCATCAGCTCTGCATAGTTGATCGATTGGCTCTCTCAATGGTCCCCAGGGCAGGACATGCCCATTGCCAAAGGGTCTGGAACCATCAATCAAGACCAGGTCTAGGTCCCTGTTGAGCCCAAGGTGCTGAAAACCATCATCAAGGATAAAAAAATCACATCCAAATTCTTTATGGGCAAACAATCCGGCCAGATAACGTTTTTTGGATATGACTACAGGGATTCCAGAAAGCCTTTTTGCCATGAGATAGGGCTCATCACCACACTCTTCAGGATAGGCCTTTATGCGAATGCCATCCGAAACCTCCAACACCTTTGTCCTGTACTGACCACCATAGCCCCTGGACAAGATTCCAACTCGGAACCCCTTGCGGGAGGCCCATTCTGCCAACATCACTACGGCTGGTGTTTTCCCCGTCCCTCCAGTGGTCAAGTTTCCAATACTCACCACAAACCCGGGAAGGGACTTCTGTTTAAAAAGCCCACGACCATAGGCATACAGACGAAAACTGATACCGCGGCCATATAAGGCAGATAGAGGGGCTAAAAATACCGACCAGGATCTAAGGGGTCTTCTTTGATGAATCCGCGACCAGACAGGCCTGGAAATACCCGTCAATTGAGACCTCCGAGTTCGTCGATATATGCGCCGACATATGACATGATCCGATCCAAGGCACCTCGGTTTTCTTCCACAAATTGTTTTGCAAGCCTACCCATCTTGGTGCGTTTTTCACCATCGCGCAAAAGGATCTCTATAGCATCAAAAAGCTCCCCTCCATCGTTGACCCTCCACCCTCCTCCCGCTTCAATCAACAATTCTGACATCAAATCAAAATCATCAGTATGAGGACCGAAAAGGACAGGGCAGCCAAGGCTGGCGGGCTCGAGTAAGTTATGTCCGCCATTTGGCTCCAGGCTTCCCCCCACAAAACTAACATTACCCAGGCCGTAGATACGCCCCAGCTCACCCAATGTGTTGACAACAATGACATCATAAGGCCCCTTGTTGTTAGATATCTCGGTCTTTAAAACCGTTCTGAGCCCCATTTTCCGGGACAGCTTGCATATCTCCCCGGATTGCTCTATTGCCCTTGGAGCAATGATAAGGTGAAGGGTAGCAAAGGATATATGAAGTCTCTTGAAAACCCTTAGGATGGCCCTGTCCTCACCTGGATGTGTACTACCCGCGACCCAAACCATATCATCGGGGTTCAGATCGAAGAGGCTCAGCCAGCCCGTATATTCTTCTTCACTCATGGAGCCCCATTCACGATCAAACTTTATATTGCCTACTGTCCTGATCTTCTCCGCAGGGCCTATTCCAACCTTGAATAACCTTGCCGCGTCCAGATCCGTATCCATAAGGCATAAATCGAAAGGTTCAAATAGTTTTCTGGCAAAAAAAGCAAACCTGCTATACCGCCTGAAAGTCCGGGGAGAAATGCGGCCATTGACCAAGATAGTTTTAATACCTCTCCTTCTAAGATGATTGAGTAGCCCAGGCCATATGTCCGTCTCGACAAGGATAAAGATAGAGGGATTAATATAATTGACGATTCTACGAATGCACCACCAAAAATCAAGGGGCATGTTTATCAGTGCCCTGACCTTGCCCTTCAACTCATTCTGCGCAATGGCCATCCCCGCTCGGGTAGTGACCGTAAACACTATACCCCTGTTAGGGTATCTCCGGCCAAGGCAATCTACTAGTGGAAGTGCGGAAATCACTTCTCCTACAGAGAGGCCATGAATCCATATACTGGCACCCTCTATCGGGGACGAGGGTAAATCCAACGCCATCCTTTCGGCGAATCGCTTCTTTCCCAGCAGACGAATAACAGGAATACAAAAAATAATAGCAAGCGTCCATATGAGATAATAAAAGAAGATGAACATATCAATATGGATTTTTTTCAGACCCTGACCGGGAGTTCTATGACAAACCTGGTCCCCTTTGGTTTGTTGTCCAGGATCCGGATAAACCCGTCATGGTCAGTGATTATGGTGTTTACGATAGCGAGGCCTAAACCTGTCCCCTGTTTTTTGGTAGAAAAGTACGGCTCAAACAGTCTTGCCCTATGCTCCATAGATATACCCTTTCCATTGTCTGCTACCTCGATCTTTACCATCTGCAGGATCTTGTCATAATTGAGGTCAATTAAGACCTGACCCTCACCATTAATTGCCTCAATTGCATTGTCCAGGAGATTGATCATAACCCTCCTCATCTGCTCCCCGTCGAGATTGAAGACCGGAACTGCCTTGGAATCCTTAAAACTGAATTTCACGTCTTTATGGGCCTCCTGATACAGGCTCAATACCTCTTTAATGATCTTTCGAATGTCTGTTGGTACCGGGTTGGCCGCCGGCATGCGTGCAAAATTTGAAAACTCATTTACCAGACGTTTCAATTCCTCGACCTGGCTTATGATCATCTCTGTACACCCCTGGAATATCTTTCCCTCCTTACTATCAAGCTCTTTGCCATATCTCTTTTTAAGCCGCTGAGCAGAGAGCTGGATGGGCGTCAACGGATTCTTTACCTCATGGGCTATACGTCTCGCTACTTCACGCCACGCGGCCATCCTTTGGGCCTTTTCGATCTCACTCAAGTCTTCAAACACGGCCACAAGACCAAGGTATTTATCCCGCTCATCCCTGAGTACATTCATAGAGACAAGCAAAATCAGCCTCCTGTTTTTCCAAGATAATCTGATTTGTTTCTTCAAAAAACCCCTCCTAAACAACCGCTCATCTCTTAAAAAATCATCTACTATGTCCGTATAATCACGTGAAAGGATCTCTCTATAGTTCTTCCCAATAATCCTATCCGCATTTATGTTTAGCATCATCTCTGCTGACTTGTTTATAGTGAGAATGTTTCCATCCGCGTCGGCCGAAACCACGCCTGCGGCCACATTTGCCAGGATTATCTCCATGTAAAGCCGCCGCTGTTCTAATTCGAAATTGCTCTCCGTCAGCTCTCTATTTGCCTCTTCAAGCTTATTCTTACTTATCTTCAGATCCGTGGTCATCCTATTGAATGAATTGACCAGTGCCCCAATCTCATCCTTTGCCTCTAAATCAATAGAAAAATCATAGTCTCCTGAAGCTATCCGATTCGTTCCCTCGGCCAATTCCTGGATAGGGACGGTGATCTCGCGGGAAAGATAAAAGCCGAACCATATAGACGAGAAGATAATAAGGAGGGTAACAATAGATAGGGTTATTATGTTGCTTATCTTTATAGGCTTCTTTAGCATCTTAAGCTGTCGGTATTCTTGAAGCCCCCTTGAAACAGATTTAAGCCTGTTTACAAAGCTGCCAGGTATAAATTTTGCCAGGACTATAAGGCCAACCACGGCCCTTGACTCCGTCCTCGAAAATATGGGGACAATCCCACTGACGAGATCTCCATGGGCGAATGATTCAATATACCGGCCATCGGCCCCATTATCGATACTTTTGTTCATGACATCTGGGCCAGGTCCTTTAAAATTACTCAGATCAATGTTCTGATTCAGTGAGACCGTCTTTGGAACCAGCTTTATTGAAAAAACCTTTAGGGAAGCCAAACGGTATTCTTTGCGTTTTTCATAAATAAATTTCTCGAGGCTTTCCTCCCTGCTAACTAACATAAATCCTTCATAGGAGATTACCCGGCTCAAGTTATTCCCCAGGGATAGAATTTCATCCGTTATTCGATTATAATACCCCTGACCAACCTCTAGGGACTTCTCCAGAGACTGTTCAATTTGAAGGTCGAACCAGTATTCGGTGGAAGAGGAAATAAATTGAACAGAAACAAAGAACAGGATAATTGTCGGTAACAATGAAAGCGATACAAATGCAACGACCAGTTTAGTCCTCAGCTTTGCCCCTATTATCCCCTTCCTTCTTTCAAACAGCAGTTTGACAAGGTTTCTGCCTGTAAGAAATAGCAAAAGGAGGAGCAGTATTACATTGATATTTATTAGAGAGAAAACAAAAATGCTGCTAGGAAAAGGGAGATCTAGGCCCAGGTCAAAGACGCGTAAACCCAAATAGGTCAAAAAGGAGATCACTAAAAACAGTAAGACAATTAGTAATCTTTCCCTGCGCCGTCTTGTGATGTCATGTGTTTTGTCCTTTTGATAATCTTTCATGATGGGATATCAGTATGTAAAATCCAGTGTATACCAATCTGTCTTAAAATCCCACAAAGAGAGGAAGAAAAAGATATAGTGGAGATGAAAGGGAAGTCTTATTCTATCAAGCTCCGCCATCATGCGGACCTTGTAATGCCTGCCCTTATAAAGATTGTCAAGTTTGGTGACGTTAAGTCTCACTAGCTTGGCTATCAAGTCCTTGGCCTCATCGAAAGTCTCGACATAAACTGGCCTATCACCCTTCTCTGAAAGCCTCACAATGTAGACCTTTTTCAGATTATCATATTGGATTTCATGATTTACCTCCAAATCGGCAATCTCTTTATCCACCCAAAAATTTTTGACTTCAAAGACCTTAATGTAGAACGTAAAGGTGGTATGGATCCCATTATCAATGGCCTGTCTCATTTCACCTGAAAAACAGTCGGTCACAGTCAGATAGAGCAGGAGACTATCATCTGCATTACTCATAGCAATATCTTTTAGGGCAGCACCCTGCGCAACGCTCATAGACGCCAAAATCGAACTGATCAGGACTAGCGCCATAAACCCTGATCTCAATCTTTTGCGGCCGATTGATGAAAGGCTCATAGGATTTACCCTGTAGAGGGAAAAGTGATTCTCGTGGCACGAAATACAAGGGATTCTCAAAACATATAATATGTTAAAGACCCCAAAAATGCAAGTTTTTTGCCTTGCCAGAAGCCCTTCTACCCACCAGTCATCGACCTCCCCTTGTGCAAGGGTTCTTTCCTGGACATATTTCAGAGGCCATACTTTGAAGTCGGCCAACAAGCCGTTACGAACAAACTGATGACAATTACTTCTCACTAGGAAATAGGACGAATTGAAGTCTGGAGAAAGGGCAGGAATAATAAGGGGCCGTTCCCCAGGCTACTTCTGCGGAACGACCCCTTTTGACTCCTTCAAGTTCACTAAATGTCTAGGCAGGCATAGGATCAAAGGCACCAAAGCTAGGTATCTTTACAGAGTTCCGGGTGCATTCCTCACGATTCTTAAAGGTCAAGACCTTCCAATGCCTTTTTGACTCCATCAGTTTTTTTAACATAAGCTGATTAAGAAAATGACCGGATTTTTTAACCACAAAATGACCGATAATGGGAGACCCAATGATGGAAAGATCACCGACGAAATCGAGTATCTTATGCCTGACAAATTCATCTTTAAATCTGAGCCCGTCTTCATTAAGGATCCTGAAATCATCTATTACAACGGCATTATCAAGCGATCCCCCCTTGGCAAGCCCATTCTCCTTAAGCATTTGCACGTCCTTTAGAAAGCCGAATGTCCGGGCCCTGCTGATTTCTTTTACAAAATCCCTGCCGAAAAAGTTCAATTCGTATGCCTGATTCCTCAAGAGTGGATGCTGAAAATCAATTACATAGGAGATCTTGAGCATTTTGGATGGATATATAGAGACTGATCGATCACCATCATCCACTTTAAAAGGCCTTTTGATAATAATGAAGCTTTTTGGGTCCTTCTGCTCCCTTATGCCGGTACTTTTGAGAAGGTAGACAAAGGGGGCTGCGCTGCCGTCCATAATAGGGACTTCCGGGCCATCAAGCTCTACAACGGCATTGTCAATACCCAATCCAAAAAAGGCAGCCATAAGATGTTCAATCGTAGAAACCCTGCAACCATTGAGACCAATTGTTGTGGCAAGGGTTGTGTCAGACACATTGTCGAATCGTGCCCCAACCATTGGCTGCCCCGCCAAATCAGTCCTTACAAACTTTATCCCGGTATCGCAGGGGGCAGGCCTAATATTCATTTTGATCTTTTCACCTGTGTGAAGGCCTATACCCGTACACCCAGCCTCGCCCCTTAATGTCCGTTGTTTAAAATCCAAGATCCAATCCTCGCTTTGAATATTATCTTTTTGCTTTTTATCTGCAAATAGGATGCCACCATACGAGCAACATAAAAAAACAAATGTTCCATCTTATATTATTGAAATATATGGTTTTATCAATATATATTTTTCCAATGTAACATTGAAACAGACAAATTACCCATGCCTGTTGCAAAAAATACACACAGGCCTATTGTTAAAAGACAACACCCACATTCACTGTATCCTTGAAAAAAAATGCCTTTTATATTATGTACTGACCAAAAGGATAGACATGCGTACGCAGTTCAAGGGCTCAGCACATTAGTTCGGTGGACCCGGACGGATTCCTAACGCCAAAATCCTTCGCGTACGGTGTGGGACTACCCAGGTATTTAGGTTGAAAACAGCTTCCCTTTCAGCTAACTCAAATTTTCCTTCAGCCTTCTACCTTCAGTCTATCCACCTGAGTAGTTACTACTGTTTCAGGTAAACTCTAACGCAAAATGCTGTCCAACAAAAACCCTTTTTGGACAAGAGTTGTGACCTATAGGATATTATGATGCGTCTTAACAGAATTCTTTCTGCATCTGTCATACTTTTAGCCATTATTTTTCTTTTCGGCTGTTACCCGGCGCTGAGGAAAGAGGCTCAAAGACCAGAAGATGCCCTCTCAAAGATCCGTTTCTTCTATCCCACCTTCCATGATGATATGGATTTTGATTCCCTTATCCTTGCAGTGACAAGGAACCTTGAATATCTAGACCGTATAGACCCTGGAGAAACTTTCCAATACGGATCTGATAGGTATACGTGCCAGCAGATCCGCGAAAGCCAGGAAACGCTTCTCAGGATAATCAAGGAAAATCCTGACCAGGATCAATTGGATAGAAAGATCAGGGCGCTTTTCCGGGTATATAGGGCCACAGGGCGAGTAGGAAATAATAAGGTCCTTTTTACCGGTTACTTTGAGCCCACTTTCGAAGCGAGCCTGACACGCAATGAAACATTCAGGTATCCCATTTACCGCGAGCCCGATGACCTGGTTAAAATAAATTTATCTCTCTTCAACGAAAAATTCAGAGGAGAGAGAATTATTGCAAGGATTGATGGAAAATCGGTCCTACCCTATTATTCCAGACGCCATATAGAAATTGACAAGGTACTAAAAGGACAGGGCCTGGAAATTGCGTGGCTAAAAGATCCATTAGATGTAGCCTTCCTGCACATACAGGGCTCGGGCAGATTGGAGTTACCGGATGGCCGCATAATTTGCGTGGGCTACCAGACATCCAATGGGAGGCCTTATCGTAGCATTGGACGATATATGATAGAAAATAGGCTTCTCAACAGCGAAGACATGTCCATGCAGAACATCCGGAGATACCTTTCCGAGCACCCTGAAATCATTGATGAAGTACTTAACCACAATCCCTCGTATGTCTTTTTCCGCGTATTGGAAAAGGGACCTCTTGGCAGTATTAATGTCCCCCTTACACCAGGAAGATCCCTGGCCCTGGACAGCAGGCTTTTTCCAAAGGGTGCACTGGCGTTTGTTTCATGCCAAAAACCAATAGTGGACTGTAACGGCCAGATAAAGGAATGGAGTAAATTTTCCCGCTTTGTCCTGAACCAGGACACTGGAGGGGCAATAAGGGGAGCGGGCAGGGCTGACCTTTTCTGGGGGAATGACCCCTATGCCGAAATAGCCGCTGGCCACCTGAAACACGATGGGGAGCTCTATATCCTGATCAAGAAGCCATAAAAAAAGGCCCTTACCCCTCCCCGTGAGAGGACAACGGGGATATATATAGGGTTTGCGTTTGGCCCGGGCCACTCCGTCAACTTTTTCAAATTCACGGTTAAGGACATGCCTGAAAAAAAGAGCAACGCATTGAAGGCCTGGTTTTGGGATGATGCCGATACTCTCCGTTTTACAGCCAAAAAGGTCAAAAAATCTTTTACATCCAGAGTTCACAACAGCGCCGGATCTTTGCTTTTACTAAAATGTTGCATTTTCCGAACCCATGTGGCATATGATTTAAGGGTCTTGGCTGAATAGTGCCTCACTTCTATTTCATTTGATAACTGCCGGTACGCTGATTCCCATTTTCCCTTCACGCCTGCCCGAGTTGCCTTGTCTTTTGCCGAATCACGCCTGCCGGCGCCCGTCTGGAATCTTGATCTTGAAAGGGTCACCTGATATAAATTCTGTGCCTCATTAACACTCCCTGGTTTTGACGTAGGCTTGGCCGGGACCCTTGCTTCATAACCGGATTCTGATCTGACCAGTTCGTAATACATATGAATGGCTTCCCTGGCCTGTTCTTGCTGCGCGTCGGTCTGCTTCTTCTTTTCCAGTTTCCTGATAAACCCGGACAGGCTCCGGGGGTCTGATGCATTGAATCCGTATTTGTGGCAGTAATCCAAATAGTATCGCATTGAATTGTGCCTTCAGGGAGTCAGGGATTTTGACCATTGTATCTACCCATATACGCCTATTTTTAATGTGAGAGTGTTAAACGGTTAGCTAAAAGCACCATAAATTGCGTTTTTGTTGTCAACGTTTTCAAATGTGGCATTTAAACGTAAAATCATACAATTACTTGTT
>CAYYPQ010000005.1:0-102785 GCA_964473615.1 uncultured Desulfobacteraceae bacterium | reverse complement strand
GCTCTTTTATTCAATAAAATGGCATAAAATTCCTTTACTTTAGGCACTTTAGACATTTTAGGTCACTTTAGTCACTCTGGACATACGCGGGTAAACAAGCCTCCTCGGGGGGCAAGCCAACGCCGGGCCCTCTGGCCCCGGATTTTTTACACCAACAGAGGCACAAGGCCATAAGCCAATGGTCTTGACCAAGCCAATTCCAAAAAAGGTATAGCGTAAATTATAGAGGTATAGAAAATATCATGAGTTATTCCGCCACGTTGCTAGGGCAGATCCTGTCTAGATATCTGGCAGAAGGGGATCTCGTTCCCGGTAAAGAGATCGGCATTCGTATTGATCAGACCCTTACCCAGGACGCCACGGGCACTTTGGTATATCAGGAGTTCATGGCCCTGGGAGTAGACAAGGTACGTACGAAAATATCTGTTTCATACGTGGATCACAATACCCTCCAGACGGGATGTGAAAACGCGGACGATCATCTATTTCTTGAGACTGCCGCGGCGCGGTTTGGCGTCTATTTTTCGAGACCTGGGAATGGCATCTGCCACCAGGTACACCTTGAGCGTTTTGCAGTGCCCGGCCAGACGCTCTTGGGTTCGGACAGCCACACCCCCACGGCGGGCGGCCTGGGCATGTTGGCCATAGGTGCCGGTGGTATGGATGTGGCCACGGCCATGGCAGGAGGTCTTTTTTATATGACCGTTCCCCAGGTCTTGAAAGTCCGATTAACTGGTGAACTCCCACCATGGGTGGGGGCCAAAGATGCCATCCTGCATATCCTGGGCCTTCTTTCAGTCAAAGGTGGGCTGGGCTGGGCCCTGGAATATGAAGGCCCTGGCGTGAAAACCCTTAGTGTTCCGGAGCGGGCCACGATTGCCAACATGGGTGCAGAGTCAGGAGCGTGGACGTCTATTTTCCCTTCAGACGATGTCACCAGACGGTTCCTCTTGGCACAGGGGAGAGAAAAGGTGTGGAATCCTTTTGAGGCCGGTGATGCCGCGCAATATGATAATGAGATCTCTGTAGAGCTTTCATCCCTTGAGCCGCTTGTGGCGAAGCCGTCCAGCCCAGATGCCGTTGTGCCGGTCACGGAAGTCTCTGGTGTCAAAGTGGACCAGGTGGCCATTGGTAGCTGCACTAACTCGTCTTATCGTGATCTCAAGCTGGTGGCAGGCCTTCTACGCGGAAGGAAGGTCCACCCCGGAGTGAGTCTGGTCATTGCGCCTGGATCCAGGCAGGTCATGACCATGCTGGCCAGGGATGGATCCCTAGGAGACCTGGTAGATGCCGGTGCCCGTATCCTTGAATTGGCCTGTGGTCCATGTATAGGTATGGGTCAGGCACCATGTTCTGGAGGGGTAAGCGTGCGCACCTTCAACCGGAATTTTCCGGGTCGCAGCGGCACGATAGATGCGCAGGTCTATCTGGCAGGTCCCCAGGTGGCCACGGCCGCGGCGCTGTTCGGCAGATTCACCGACCCCAGGGAGATGGGCCCCATGCCGGAGGTTGCTGAACCGCAGGAGTACCCCGCTTCTGACTCCATGATTATTACCCCTCCTTCCTCTCCCCAGGAGATCGCTATTCGGATGGGACCGAACATAAAACCCTTGCCGCCTAAGGGCAAGCTGATGGCCGAATTCCCGCTTGAGGTGCTGATCAAGGTGGGTGACAATGTATCTACCGATGATATCCTGCCAGGTGGGGTAAAAGCATTACCTCTGAGGTCTAATCTTCCGGCCCTGGCCGAGCACGTCTTTGTTGGATATGATAGAGAATTTGTCTCGCGAGCCAAGGCCGCAGGTAGAGGTATTATCCTGGGGGCCGATAATTATGGGCAAGGATCGAGCCGTGAACACGCGGCTTTGGCCCCCAGTTACCTGGGAGTAACGGCTGTCTTGGCCCAGTCTTTTGCGCGTCTCCACAGGGCGAACCTGATCAACTTTGGCGTGTTGCCTGTCCTGATCACTAGAGGAGACTACCATAAGATAGAACAAGGAGATAGGCTCGAATGCAAGAATGTAAGGCAGGCAGTGGCCGAAGGGGATCGTCTTTTGATAAGGTTTCCTGATAGGAAGTTAGAGATCTGGGGAAGGTTAAGCCTTTCTTATAGGGAGAGGAAGATGTTGCTGGCTGGAGGAATGCTGAATTACATGAAGGAAATACTTAGCGGGTAAGTAAGGATATGATCGAAGGAATAAGGACGGGGATCTCTGGCCCAGAGAAAATCAAATGGGATGATCAAGGACGGCCTCTGGTTCCAGAACATCCAATCATCCCTTATATAGAGGGGGACGGCATAGGGCCTGACATATGGAGGGCAGCTAGACCTGTGCTCGACTGGGCGATAGAGAAGACATACCAAGGCGCTAGGCGTATTTTCTGGCTGGAAGTATTTGCTGGAGAGAAGGCCCGTGAGACCTATGGTGAAATAAACCCTTTGCCCGAAGAGACACTTGAATCCATTTCTCGATACGGTGTTGCCATTAAGGGTCCCTTGACCACGCCAGTGGGAGGCGGTTTCCGCTCCCTCAATGTAGCCTTGCGCCAGGCGCTTGACCTATATGCCTGCGTAAGGCCAGTTCGTTATCTGCCGGGTGCCCCTTCTCCCGTCCGCCACCCTGAGCGGCTGGATGTGGTAATCTTCCGCGAAAACACAGAGGATGTGTATGCCGGTCTTGAATGGCAGGCAGGGTCCCCCGAGGCCAGGGCAATATTGAAATGGGTAAACCGTGAGTACAAGGCCTCAGACAGGCCTATTGTATCCTTGGATAGTGGTGTGGGAATCAAGCCCATGAGTGAATACAATACGCAACGACTGGTTTGCCGGGCCATCCGGTATGCCATTGATAAAAACCGGAGTAGCGTAACCCTGATGCACAAGGGTAATATTATGAAGTTCACTGAAGGTGCCTTCCGGGACTGGGGGTACAAGGTGGCCGCGGATAAATTTCCGGAGGAGACTATCACTGAAAAGGAGCTTCATGACAGGGGAAATGATCAAGGGCCCAGACCCAGAATTGTAATCAAGGATCGGATCGCTGACGCCATGTTCCAACAGATCCTGTTACGTCCTGAGGAATATGACATAATTGCCACCCCAAACCTAAACGGTGATTATCTGTCTGACGCGGCGGCAGCCCAAGTAGGGGGGCTGGGTATGGCCCCTGGGGCCAACCTCGGAGATTCCTGTGCACTATTTGAGGCGACCCATGGGACAGCACCAAAGTATGCGGGTCAAGATAAGGTCAATCCAAGCTCACTTATTTTGTCGGGTGTTGAGATGCTAAGTTTTATGGGGTGGACTGAGGCCAGTGATCTCATTGTGGCGGCATTGACCAGGACAATTGCTCAAAGAACAGTGACTTATGACCTGGCCAGGCAGATGCATGGCGCTAGGGAGGTGAAGTGCTCGGAATTTGGCGAGGCCATCCGGGAAAACATATAGAAAATGTAACTACCCAGCTATTGAGGTCGAAGACTGAAGGTTGAAGTCTTTTTGTAAATAGAAGTACGCTTGAGTCGGATGAACCCTGTTTTTTATTGTGTGGGCCGCCCCCTTTTATTAATGGGAATGTAGTCTCTCTCTCTTGGCCCTATATAGATCTGACGAGGACGGTGGAGCTTCCAGTTGGGGTCATCGAGGCTCTCCTTCCACTGGCTGATCCATCCTGGCAGACGTCCAATTGCGAACATGACGGTGAACATGTCAAGCGGAATTCCAATGGCCTTTAGAACAATGCCGCTATAGAAATCCAAATTGGGATAGAGGTTGTGATCTATGAAGTAAGCATCTTTTAGGGCTACTTCTTCCAGTCTCTTGGCGATATGAAGGAGTGGGTCGTCTTGTTTCTGCTTTTTCAGGATCTTATCGCATATTCTTTTCATGATTTTGGCCCTAGGATCATAGGTCTTATACACCCTGTGGCCAAACCCCATCAAGCGGAATGGATCATCTCTGTCTTTTGCCTTGGCTATAAATGGGCCCGGGTCCCCACCGCTTTCATAAATCTGCTGTAGCATTTCTACAACCGCCTGGTTGGCCCCTCCATGAAGGGGACCCCAAAGGGCACAAATGCCTGCTGAAATGGCGGCATAAAGATTGACACGCGCGCTGCCAACCAGACGGACGGCCGCGGTGGAACAGTTCTGCTCGTGATCGGCATGTAGGATCCAGAAGAGATTGAGGGCAGTTACCAGATCATCGTCAATAAAATAAGGACGTACAGGAGAATCAAACATCATATTTAAGAAGTTGGCACAATAGGACAGGTCATGGCGGGGATATATTACCCTGTGTCCCATGGAGATCTTGTAAGACATGGCGGCCATTGTCCTCACCTTGGAGAGGAGTCTGGCAAAGGTTATGTTTATCTCCTCTTCCTCGTCCCGCTGGGGGAGGTCAGGGTAAAAGGCTTTCAAGGCATTTACCATGGAGGAAAGTATCCCCATTGGGTGTGCCCTTCTGGGAAAATTTTCGAAAAATTGAAGCATATCCTCGTGCACAAGGGAGTGGTCATTCAGCATAACCGAAAACTTGTTTAGCTCTTCCGCGGTTGGAAGCTCGCCGTTTATCAATAGGTAGGCCGTTTCCCGAAAACTAGAATGTTCTGCTAGCTGTTCTATTGGGATGCCGCAATACCGCAAAATTCCCTTTTCGCCGTTCATAAAAGTGATACTGCTCTCGCAACTGCCTGTATTCGCATAGCCCGGATCAAGGGTGATAAGCCCAGAAACCTCACGGAGTGCGGAGATATCTATGGCCTTCTCCCCCTCGGACCCGGTAATAATAGGCAATTCGTACGTCTTACCGGCAAACATTAATTTGGCGCTTTCTCTCATTTTTTCCCCCTTAATGGAAAACTAGGACCAGATAATACAGCAAATTTCACTTTTAGGCCAGCTAAAGATTAGACGCGACAACTCCAGTTTTGTAGGTTATCATTTACGGGCAAATACCTGTTGTCGGCTTTTTTGTTGACAACCTTTGGAGGCCATGATCCTAATCCGGGCGAGAACGAAATGAAATCCGGAGTCCTGAAAGATTAATAGATATGTTCTATAATCGCCCTCGAATCGTTATCGCTGCATTGAAGGGAGGGTCGGGCAAGACCATCTTCTCTCTGGGCCTTATTGCCGCCTGGAGGCAGAAGGGTCTTCCGATTGCCCCTTTTAAAAAAGGGCCTGATTTTATTGATGCCGGGTGGTTGACTTTCGCGGCAGGCAGACAATGTTATAACCTTGATCCCTTTCTGATGAATGAAGGACAAATTTTGGAGTCCTTTCTCTTATATTCAAATCAGGCACACATTTCCATTATCGAAGGAAATCGCGGTCTTTACGACGGACTCGATCTTGATGGTCATTTCAGCACGGCAGAGTTGGGTAAGCTTCTTAAATCTCCTGTTTTTATTGTCCTGGACGTGACAATGGCCACTCGAACCATGGCAGCGGTAATTAGGGGATGTCAGACATTTGACCCTGAACTGGAAATCGCCGGGGTTATTTTGAACAGGGTGGCAGGGTCAAGGCAGGAGAACCTTATAAGAAAGAGTATAGAGAAGTACTGTGGCATACCGATTGTTGGTGCTGTTCCCAAGCTCAAAGGCAACCTATTTCCAGAAAGGCATATGGGACTCGTACCCTACCATGAAAGAGGGCACGCGGAAAAGGCGATTTCATGGGCAAAGAGAACGGTGACAGAGAACCTGGACCTTGATGAGATCTGGAAAATAGCAAATGGGGCTGAAGGCATATTCTCGGATCATCAAGTCCAGAAACCAGGATCGACGGCAATTGTGGGTGGAGTTCCGCCCAGGATAGGTTTTGTAAGGGATAGGGCCTTTTGGTTTTATTATCCAGAGAATTTGGAAAAATTAAAACACCTGGGAGCTGATCTGGTCGAGATCGATGCCATGGGGGACAGGAATTTGCCGCAATTAGACGGCCTTTACATTGGTGGCGGATTTCCAGAGACCCAGGCACAGGCACTTGCAGATAATCGAAGGTTTCGGGATGACTTGAGAGAAAAAATTGAGGAGGGACTTCCTGTTTACGCTGAGTGCGGCGGGCTCATGTACCTGGGGAAAGGACTTGTTATGGAAGGCAAGACCTATCCTATGGTGGGCTCCCTCCCCATTGAATTCAGCCTTCAGAAAAGGCCCCAGGGCCATGGTTACACGATATTAAAAGTGGATGGCTCAAATCCATACTATCCTATTGGTCATATCTTGAAGGGCCACGAATTTCATTATTCAAAGGCCCTGGTCGCTGAGGAAAAAGATCTAAATTTCGTCTTCGAGGTCAGGCGCGGTTATGGGGTAAATGGTCTTAGGGACGGCATTTGCAAAAAGAACCTTCTTGCTACCTTTACACATATACATGCAGGGGGTAATCCTATCTGGGGGGAGGGACTTTATAAGGCGGCAGATGAATTTAGAAAGGTGAACAAAAATTTTCAATAAAGGCTAAAAAGAATAATTGACAACACAGAGAATATGAATTATATTAGGAAGATTAAGATCAACGGGGCTAATAAACGGATATATTTTGATTTTTTAGAAAAAGGAGGAATTATGTTATGCCAACAGTAGAGTTTGAGGGAAACACCTTCAACGTTGATGAAGATGGTTTCATTGATGATTTCAATAATTGGAGTGAGGCATGGGTTAGGCACGTCAAAACAACTGAAGGGATTGAGGAATTGACCGACGAACACTGGAAGGTCATCAAAGTCCTTCAGGATTATTATAAAAAGAATGGGATCGCTCCTATGGTCAGGATCCTTTCCAAGGTTACAGGCTATAAGTTGAAATACATCTATGAGTTGTTTCCATCCGGACCCGGTAAAGGCGCTTGCAAGATGGCAGGGCTGCCTAAACCCACAGGGTGCGTCTAGGCCTATGTAAGATTATAAACCACTTATGGGGCAAGATGCGGCGCAAATGATGTCCAAAAGGCATCCGTTGCGCCATTTTTTTATTATTGATCCCTATCGAAAATTGGCAGAGGACCACGGGCGTGAGCGCATGGGTAGCTACTTGATTGTGGTTTCAACGAGGCCTCTGTATAATTCCGGCCTCCTCTGGGGCAGGAAGTATTTCATTCTATGTTGCCTTAGGTTTTCGAGCTTTTCAGGTTCGAGCCTTGCAAAAATGAGTTTTTCATCCGGGCCCGCGTATCTTTCCAAGATCTGGCCGTCCGGCCCCAATACAAGGGCCACCCCCGGGGATGAAATGCCCTCGTCAGTCTCCCCCACCTGATTACAGGCGACCAAGAAAAACCCGTTGTCGAAGGCCCTGGCTGGGAGATGCCTTAACCAGCTCTTAAGTTTCTCGCTCGGGGTCCCCCTTGGAGACGCATGGGGAAGGAAGATAATGTCAGCACCCATAAGGGCCATGATGGTGCTGATCTCCGGGAAATGTGCCTCGTAGCAGAGCTGTACACCGAGTGTGGTATTCCTATAAGAATAGACCTCAATTTCCGTCCCGGCTAGGTACGCCATTTTCTCGGGTGGGGAGAGATGTGTCTTACGGTGGAGCCCGACCAGACCATACGGCCCGGCGATTACCTGGGTAATGAATGGTCTGGGGCCGTCGGAGTTTTCTATCAGGCCTGCTATAACAAGGAGCCGAGCCTCCTGGGCCAGGCGTGTGAGCCGATCTATTGCCCTGCCTGAATCTATTCCAGCGTATGCATTGTGTGGGTGTTTTAGGATATATCCGGTTACGGACAATTCTGGAAAACAGACGATGTCCGCCCCGTTGGCCGAGGCCTCAAGCGCGAAAGATCGGATCTTGCGGAGATTTTTTTCCGCCTCTCCAGGTATGGCGTCCATGCACACAACCGCGACTTTCAGGTCATCCATTGATCGCCCTTCTGGCTAGTTCAACTAGAGATGTATTTGGCAACCAAATCCCCCACCTCCCTGGTGCCATAGCCCATTTTACCGGCCTCCAGGCCCTTGAGGTCATTTTTTACCACCTTTTTTATGGCCCCAAGGAGGACATCTGCCGCCTTTTTTTCTCCTAAGTAATCAAGCATCATGTGAGCAGCACATATGGCCGCCATGGGGTTAATCTTATCTTGGCCCGCATACTTAGGGGCTGAGCCACCGATAGGTTCGAATACGGCTGGTCCTTCAGGATTGATGTTTCCTCCCGCAGCAATCCCTAAACCGCCTTGGATAATGGCCCCAATATCAGTGATGATATCCCCGAAAAGATTGTTAGTGACGATGACATCAAATTGTTCCGGATCCTTGATCATCCACATACACAGGGCGTCAACATGCTGATATCCTATATCTATATCTGGATAGTCATTATGAACTTCGTGAAATGTCCTGTACCAGAGGTCAGATTCATATACCAGGACATTAGTCTTACCGCACAGGGTCAGGTACTTCCTTCTGTTCCGTGTTTTGCAATAGTCAAAGGCGTATCGAATACAACGCTCCACGCCTTTTCTTGTGTTTATGGATTCCTGAACCGCAACTTCATCGGGAGTGCCTTTTTTGAAAAAACCACCTCCACCCGCATATAGACCCTCGGTATTCTCCCTCACGACCACAAAATCGATATTGTCAGGGTCCTTTTCCCTGAGTGGGGTCTTTACGCCAGGCAATAGAAAAACAGGTCTCAGATTGATGTAGAGGTCCAGCTCGAACCGCAACTTCAAAAGGATTTCTCTCTCGAGGATGCCAGGCCTGACATCGGGGTGCCCGATAGCCCCCAACAAGATGGCATCCATTCTTCCCAGCTCGTCCAGCTCCTTTTTCGACAGGAGAGTCCTATCTTTTAGGTAGCGCTCTCCCCCCGCGTCGAATTTCTCGAACAAAAAATTGAGACCGAACCTCTTGGAGACGGCCTCCAATGCCTTTATGGCCTCTTTTATGACCTCTGGCCCAGTGCCATCCCCGGGAATCACGCCTATATCATATTGCCCTGCCATTTAGCGCCCTCGGTCGAGTTTTATTTCCGCCTTCTTTCAGGTCGCAGGGCACGAACGGCGGCACCTGCCCTCCACATTTCGGAATTACGGATCTTTTCCAGTTCCCTGTTCAGTTTTTCCTTATAATCCGGCGCGCTATTCGCTTCGAGGACCCTTTTAGTTTCCTTGCCGGTCTTGACCCGGCCATACAGATCTTCAAAAACGGGTGCTACGGCATCCCTGAATTTCGGGGCCCAGTCCAATGCACCCCTTTGCGCGGTTGTACTGCAGTTTGAAAACATCCAGTCCATGCCGTTTTCAGAGACGAGTCGGATAAGGCTCTGTGTCAGTTCCTCTACTGTTTCATTAAATGCCTCGCTAGGGCTATGTCCATTCTTGCGGAGGACGTTATACTGTGCCTCCATAGTACCGGCAAGGCATCCCATGAGCACGCCTCGTTCGCCGGTGAGGTCACTGTATACCTCCTTTATAAATGTCGTGGGAAAGAGATATCCTGAACCTATGCCTATACCCAACGCCAGCGCCCTGTCCTTGGCCTTACCGGTAAAGTCCTGGTGGAGCGCGAAACTGGAATTGATGCCACTGCCGTCCAGAAAATTCCTTCGCACGTTAGCCCCTGATCCCTTTGGCGCGACCATGATTACATCAATATTATCAGGGGGGACGATTTTGGTCTGATCATTGTAGACTATTGCAAATCCATGAGAAAAATAAAGGGCATCCCCTTCATTGAGGGATTCTTTTACCATAGGCCATGTCGTAACCTGACCGGCATCCGAAAGGAGGTCCATGATTATGGTTCCTCTTCTTGCGGCCTCTTCAATGGGGAAGAGGGTCTTGCCCGGAACAAACCCATCCCCGACCGCCCTGTCCCAGGATTCATTTCCTTCACGCTGTCCAATTATTATCTGAAGGCCATTATCTCTGAGATTTTGGGCCTGAGCCGGCCCTTGAACACCATAGCCGAGGATAGAAAGCTTTTCTCCTTCCAGAACTTGTTTTGCCTTTTCTAGGGGAAATTCTTCTGAGGTGATCACCTCTTCCACCACTCCCCCAAAATCGATATCTGCCATTGTATCCCCCCTTTACTGTTTTTCGCGGGCAAGGGCTATGGCTCCTGTCCTGGCAATTTCTTTTATGCCCATGGGTTTAAGGAGATTTAGGAAGGCCGTGACTTTGTCTTCGTCACCAGTCATTTCCAATGTGTAAAACTCCATGCCCACGTCCACTACCCGGCTGCGAAATATATCCACCATTCGCAGAATTTCAGCACGGTTCTCGGGCTTTGCCCGAACCTTGATTAAGGCCATCTCTCGTTGCACAAAGGCCGCGTCAGAGAAGTCGATAACCTTTATAACGTTCACGAGCTTATTTAGTTGTTTCTTTATCTGCTCAACGAATCCCATATCCCCGCTGGTCACCAAAGTAATCCTTGAGACGAGGGGGTCGGTCGTTTCTGCCACACAGAGGCTCTCGATATTGAAGCCTCGTCCACTGAAGAGCCCGGCGATACGTGAAAGTACACCTGGCTCATTATCTACCATTATCGAAAGGATATGCCTCTCTTCGTTTTCCCCTTTCATAGATATACCTTTCGTAACTACTCGGGTTGTCATGTTCGCGATTCAAGGTTATTTACCCCGACCGCAGAAAGCCACGGCAGGGGGATTCGCCTTGACTGCTCAAAGACATTTTTGTTGAACAGTGAACCTTTAAACTTTGAACCTGATAAGTTACTACCTTTCCATAAAACATGTTGGCAAATGGCCTGGCGCCTTGTTTCAGGGCTGTTTACTAGACCAATAACATATCTGTAATGGGTGCCCCTGCTGGGACCATGGGGTAGACCTTTTCCTCTCGCTCCACTTGGAATTCCATAATGACTGTCCTTGGAATAGACAGCCCCTGCTTGAGAATGGGTACTACCTGCTCCGGTTGTGTGGCCCTGAGACCGACCGCGCCATACGCCTCGGCCAGTTTTTGGAAATCCGGGGCGTGTTCCATGCCGGTGCACGCATAACATTTGTCATAAAAGAGCTCTTGCCATTGGCGAACCATTCCCAGGAATTGGTTATTTAGAATAACCACCTTGATAGGCAGATTGTATTGAACCGCGGTTGCCATCTCCTGGATATTCATCTGGATGCTACCATCGCCCGCAACATCCACAACCAGCTTGTCCGGGCACGCTACTTGAGCACCTATAGCGGCAGGGAGGCCAAACCCCATGCACCCGAGACCCCCTGACGTGATAAAACAATTGGGCCGATCAAAATGATAGTACTGTGCAGCCCACATCTGATTCTGTCCCACCTCGGTGGTAATAATAGCCTTACCCTCTGTGATTTCGTATAATTTTTCTATCACATACTGCGGTTTAATGACATCTTTTTGTTCATAGGCGAGGGGGTTGGTTTTTTTCCATTCGTCAATCTGGTCCAGCCATGGCCGGCTTTGTTCCAGGACTTGGCCGAGGTCTTCCTTGTCCAGGAGCTCATTTAGCAGGTTGAGGGTGATCTTGCAATCGCCGACCACAGGAATGGATACCGGCACGTTTTTTCGAATTGACGTGGGATCGATGTCGATGTGGACTATCTTGGCGTTTTGGGCAAAGGCATCAATCTTCCCTGTGACGCGATCATCGAATCGGACACCAATGGCAATGAGAAGGTCACAGGCCCCGGATGACATATTGGCACGATAAGTGCCATGCATGCCTATCATGCCGAGCCATTGACGGTTGCCGGTGGGAAATACGCCCAGACCCATGAGTGTGGAGGCCACCGGGGCCTGAATACGCCTGGCAAATTTCGCCAATTCATCGGAGGCCTTTGAAAGGACGACACCACCACCTGCTAGGATTAAAGGCCTTTTGGCGCTCTTGATCAATTCTACCACCTTATATAGCTGTTTTATATTGGGCTTATAGGTGGGTTGATAAGACCTCAAAAGGATATGTCCTGGAGATTCATAGTTTGTGGCCATGCCCATGAGATCCTTAGGAAGGTCCACGAGAACTGGGCCAGGTCGCCCAGACCTTGCTATATGGAAGGCCTCCTTAATAATCCTAGCGATATCCTCGATCCGGGTTATGAGATAATTGTGTTTGGTGCAGGGCCTGGTTATGCCAACGATGTCCACTTCCTGAAAGGCATCGTTTCCTATCAATTGAGTAGGGACCTGACCTGTCAACACGACAATAGGGATTGAGTCCATATAGGCGGAGGCAATACCGGTTACCGTGTTTGTCGCACCCGGTCCTGAGGTAACGAGACAAACCCCTACGCCACCCGATGCCCGGGCGTATCCATCAGCGGCGTGGACGGCACCCTGCTCATGTCGGACTAAGATATGCTGTATATCTGTCTTAACCAATTCATTATAAATATCTATGACAGCACCGCCAGGATAGCCAAAGATAGTCTTTACCCCTTGTTGTTCCAAAGACTTCATAAGTATTTTCGTTCCAGGTAGTTTAATAGTAACACCTCCTCTTGTTCTTGATATAGTCTACCAGACCGCCTGCCCTAATGATGTCCATCATAAAACCAGGAATATGCACTGCCGAGAAGGTCTTCCGGGTATCCAGATGCAAGATCTCACCTGATGAAAGATTCACAGACACTCTGTCCCCTTCAGAAAATACTGATACAGCCTCTTCAGATTCCATGATTGGGAGGCCTATGTTAAAGGCGTTTCTGTAAAAGATTCTAGCAAAACTCTTTGCTATGATTACTTGAATGCCTGCAGTCTTGATTGCCAAGGGCGCGTGTTCTCGAGATGAACCACAGCCAAAATTGGTTCCTGCCACGAGGATATCCCCTGGTCTTACGGCTTCTGAAAAATCTGGCCTAAGGTCTGCGAAGCAGTTCTTGGCCAGCTCATTTTTATCTGATACATTGAGAAACCGTGCGGGAATAATCAAGTCAGTATCAACGTGGTCGCCGAATTTCCATACCCTTCCCTCAAATCGCATTATTTTCTTTCCTCCGAGCGTACGGCCTGATTACAGACACATCCAATACCATAATCCTACAGCTCTTCTGGTGATCCAATTCTGCCCAACACGGCGGATGCCGCCGCCACCTCCGGATTTGCAAGATAGACATTGCTATCCGGATGACCCATCCGGCCTCTGAAATTCCGGTTGCTTGTGGAAAGTCCTGTTTCACCCTCCGCCAAAACGCCCATATGTCCGCCAAGGCAAGGACCGCAGCACGGAGGCCCAATGACCGCCCCTGCTTCCAGAAGCGTTTCAATAACACCTTCCTGTATGGCCTCCTTGTATATAAGGGGAGATCCGGGGATTACTATAAGCCTGGTTCCTTTAGCCACTGATCGTCCTTTAAGTATCTTGCCCGCTTTTCTTAGGTCTTCCATTCGTCCATTGGTACACGACCCGATGAAGACCTGATCCAATTGAACGGACCCAATATCGGAGACGGGTTGTACATTGTCTGGAGAATGGGGTATGGCTACCTGGGGCTTGATGTGATCTACTCTTATTTTTATCTCCCTCTCATAGGTCGCTTCAGGATCACTGCTTAGATACAGACCATTCCGGCCCGAGCGTCTGTCAACATATGCACGTGTTATTTTGTCGGGCTCAAAAATGCCGTTTTTTGCGCCTGCCTCTACGGCCATGTTGGCCATAGTGAATCTCTGGTCCATAGTAATATGGCTGATTACCTCCCCTGAAAATTCCAGGGATTTATAAACGGCCCCTTCCACGCCCAGCACCCCTAATGTAAAAAGGATAAGGTCCTTTCCTCCCACCCATGGCCGCAGGCTTCCTTCGTAGATAAGGCGTATGGTCGGGGGGACCTTGAGCCATATCCTACCCGTTGCCATAATAACACCGAGATCGGTACTACCTACACCGGCTGAAAAGGCACCAAGTGCACCGTAGGTGCAGGTGTGGCTATCTGCCCCAATTACAAGGTCCCCTGGGACTACAAGGCCCTGTTCGGGGAGGAGAACATGTTCGATGCCCGAACTCCCAAGCTCGAAATAGTGTTTTATCCGATGTTGCCTCGCAAATTGTGCCATAATTTTGGCCTGAAGTGCTGAAGGTATATCTTTATTGGGCACAAAATGGTCAGGCACCAGCGCAATTTTTTCCGGATCAAAGACCTCTTCTGCCCCCAGGTCGTGGAAGACGCGAATAGCGAGAGGTGCCGTGATGTCATTGGCAAGGGCCAGGTCAACATTCACCTGAATCAACTCCCCTGGGGTCACAACCGCCTTGTCCGCATGCAAGGCCAAGATCTTTTCAGTAATAGTCATTGGCATGAGAGAATCCTTTGCCCCTTACAATCCCCTTTCCCTGGGTAAAAGGGAGGGATTTCTTTTCATATATTCAAGGCGGTTCAAACCATTAATATATGCCTTGGCACTAGCTGTAATAATGTCCGGGTCAGTACCTTTACCAAGGGCCACAAGGGCATTTTCTTTCAGGCGCACAGTTACCTCTCCTTGCGCATCCATCCCGCCGCTTATGGCATTGACGGAGAAACGCACCAGCTTAGATTGGGTGCCTGTCATTTTAGCAATGGTGTTGAATGCGGCATCAATCGGCCCAACACCAAACCCCGCGTTCTGGACCTCGCGGTCCCGGACCTTTAACTTGACCGTGGCCGTGGGAACGGCGACAGTGCCACTTACAACATTCAGGTAATCGAGCTGATAAATATCAGGAACACGCAGGATTTCCTCTGCTATCAGGGCCTCTATGTCTTCATCGAGGATCTCCTTTCGTTTGTCAGAAAGGGCCTTGAATTTTTCGAACAGAATATCCAGTTCCTCCTGTTTAAGCTCGTAGCCTAGATCTGCTAGTTTCTGCCTGAAGGCATGCCTTCCGGAATGCTTACCGAGAACCAGGCGATTGCTGGCAAGGCCGACCGTTTCCGGCTGCATGATTTCGTAGGTCATCCTGTGCTTAAGGACGCCGTCTTGATGAATTCCCGCCTCATGGGCAAAGGCATTGGCTCCAACGACGGCCTTATTAGGCTGCACAACAATGCCTGTGAGCATGCTCACCAGCCGACTGGTATGATGGATCTCCTTGGCATTTATGTGGCGCGTCATAAGCCCCAGGTAATTCTTCCGGGTGTAAAGGCCCATTACAATCTCCTCGAGGGAGGTGTTGCCGGCCCTTTCTCCAATCCCATTGATGGTGACCTCTGCCTGGCGGGCGCCTGCCTTCAGTCCGGCCAGGGTATTTGCGGTGGCAAGGCCTAAATCGTCGTGACAATGGACACTCATGATAGCCCGGTGAATGTTAGGAGTATTCTGTCGGACGTAGGACACGAGCTGGGAGAATTCATCTGGCATTGCGTAGCCAACAGTATCAGGCAGGTTGACGGTGGTAGCCCCCGCCTCAATAGCCGCCTCAAATATCTGACATAGAAAATCGCGGTCGCTTCGCGAACCGTCCTCTGCAGAGAATTCCACATTATCCGTAAAGGTCTTTGCATAGCGGACTGCATCAACAGCCGCGTCAATCACCTGTTCTTGGGTCATGTTAAGTTTATGCTCAAGGTGGATATCAGAAGTTGCGATAAAGGTATGAATCCTGGGGTGTGCGGCGGTCTTGATCGCCTCCCAGGCACGATCGATGTCCTCTCTTGAGGCCCTGGCAAGCGCAGTTACCTCTATATCTCGCACCTTCTCGGCAATGAGTTTTACGGCCTCAAAGTCACCTGGGGATGCAGCAGGAAAGCCTGCTTCAATGGCATCTACCCCTAGCTTTTCTAATTGTTTAGCCAGGCGCAGTTTTTCGGCGGCATTCATGCTGGCGCCTGGCGACTGCTCTCCATCCCGAAGCGTTGTATCAAAGATAATCACCTGATCCATATAGGATCACCTCCTTCCTTCATATCTTACACCCCGTTTAAGGCCTTTGATAGTTTATACTGGACGCTATCCACCAGGGCCTGCCAGCTGGCCTCAATGATATTTTCTGATACACCAATGGTAGACCAGATCTCCCGCTCGTCCCGGGATTCTATCTGTACCCTTACCTTAGATGCCGTGCCCCCTCCCTCGCCTATTACACGTACTTTGAAATCTACAAGACCCATTTCTTGAATACGGGGAAAAAATTTGGTAAGTGCCTTTCTCAGGGCATGATCAAGGGCGTTGACCGGACCATCTCCCTCCGCAGCGGTAATCTCATAGTCCTCCCCGACGGAGATCTTTATGGTCGCCTGAGAGGTACTGGCTCCCGATCTGTTCTTTTCAATTGTTACCCGGAATGATTCTAGTGTAAAGGGTTCTTCAAATTGACCTGTGACTTTTTTGATCAACAGTTCCAGGGAGCCCTCTGCGGCGTCAAATTGATATCCCTGGTCTTCCAGTTTTTTGATTTCGTGTACTATCTTCTTGCTATCAAACCCGTTGCCTCCCAGTTTGATTCCCAATTCCTGGGTCTTGTATTCTATGTTACTCTTTCCCGATAGGTCTGATACCAGGACCCTTCTGCGGTTACCAACCTGATCAGGATGCAGGTGTTCGTATGCAGTGGGATTTTTCAGGATTGCGTTGACGTGGACACCACCCTTATGCGCAAAAGCGCTTTTGCCTACGAAGGGCTGCTGATTCAATGGTGGGAGGTTGACCACCTCGCTGACATAACGCGAAAGCTCGGTCAACTGTTTTGACTTTTCCGGGGCAATGGAGTCATAGCCCATCTTAAGCTGGAGGTTGCCAATGACAGAGATCAAGTCTGCATTTCCGCAGCGTTCACCATAACCATTAATGGTTCCCTGCACCATGGTGGCACCCGAGCGTACTGCTGTCAGAGAATTGGAAAGGGCAAGGCCACAATCGTTGTGGGCATGAATGCCAATTGGGCCTGTTAAGTGAGGTTGTACCTCCTTGATGATCTTTTGGATCTCCTCGGTCATGGTGCCCCCATTGGTATCGCACAAAACAATGACGTCTGCTCCCCCATCTGCCGCTGCCTTCAGGGTTTTAAGTGCGTATGCGGGATTGGTCTTATATCCATCAAAAAAGTGTTCCGCATCGTAGATCACCTCACGCCCCTCTTTCTTCAAATACGTGATTGTTTCGTGGATCATGGCCAGGTTCTCATCGAGGGATACGGCAAGGATCTGAGAGGTGTGTAGGTCCCAGCTTTTTCCAAAAAGCGCAACGGTTTGGACCTCGGTTTTTAAAAGGGCCTTGATATTTTCATCGTCTTCTGGCCTGGTTCGGGGCCGGTGTGTACTTCCAAAGGCGGTGAGACGTGATTTATTGAATGACGTCTTGCGAGCCATATCGAAGAAACGCATATCTTTCGGGTTGGAACCCGGCCAACCTCCTTCGATATATCTTATGCCAAAATCATCGAGTTTTTTGGCAATCCTTAGTTTGTCTTCGGCGGAAAGGCTGACTTGCTCGCCTTGGGTCCCATCTCGTAAGGTGGTATCATACAAATCAATTCGTTTGGGCATGACTTCTCTCCGATTACGTACCAAAAAAAATCCGTTACCAGGTAGACCTGATAACGGATTTTTTGAGGCGCTCGATTAAGTCACTATGTCATTATCAGGCCGGGGCATTTGGGTTTGACCCCCAAAAGGACTAGCAACAAGGATATAAGGGTCCCTGTTGCGGTGATAATGACAATAATGTTGTGGGCAAAATCGATCATGGTATTCAATAATTCATCATAATTAATAGCAATCATTTTAATTTAATTCCTCTCTCATGTCAAGCCTTTTTATTATGGGATAGCCATAATACCTGCATATCTTCTTTGTTTATCGGCAAGGTCATATAAAAACTTTAGTCAGTTCTTTGGGTTCATCCGATTTCTGCACACTTTTTCTCGCTTCGCCGATAAGATGAGTCGTTAGTGAAATAGGAGATGATCTTAAATGATTGACTTGGTCCATAAGACGGAGGGCTTTGGAGGCCTTAAGTATTTTCCAATCGAAGTCATGGTGGAGTGGGTCCGGAAGTGGGCATTATGGGATAGCCACTAAATTTTATGCCTTATATTGTGTCTTTTTTACTTGACATACTACATATTGTAGCTAAAATCAAGGCAATGTTATAATATAGGTTTAGTGTGTCAACCAGAGGTGCCCCATAATCTCTGGCAGGACACATCAACTTGAATTTTCGTAACAATTCGGTCATGTATGACCCTGCGCCGCAGCGATTATTTTTTCAAAGAGCCAAAATGTTATGATTTTTCACAGGCAAAGATGATGAACTGGTAGAAGTTCTCAGAGAGGACTATCTTGGCGAAACACGACGACATTTCGTCTACAGAGAAACTTCTCGATCTGATTCGAGAGAACGATACAGATATCGTTCCCCCAAAGCCACCTCCTTTGTCACAGGCATCGAAGCGATGGAAATCCAGAAAGACGGTTACGATTGGTATTGATTTTTGTCGTACAGGCCTGAAACTGGTGAAGTTAAGACAATCTTCCGGCCAAAAATGGGAACTTCTCGGTTACTCAAAGGTTCCCTTTGATCCACATATTCCTTATGAGAGCCCTGAATTCCCGGCTTTTTTGCACGCGATCCTGAGCGACTTTTGTGGCCCTGGAGAGAGGTTCGATCTGTGGTTGATCATGTCTTCGGCACGAGTAGAGGTCCGGTATATCCGAATACCTAAGCTTCCCAAAAAACAGGTCCCCAATGCAATTTATTGGACGTTTAAGAATGAATTCCAATTTGATGAGAAGGAGAATATCTTTGACTTTGAAATTCTGGGAGAGGTCACAGATTCAGGCATCCAAAAGATAGAAGCCATAGCCTTCGCGGCCCCAAAGCAGGAGATTTCAAAACTGGAAGGCCTTTTTTATCAGAGTGGTTTCCCTTTGACCGGCATCTCCATAGCACCAGTAGCCATCCAAAATCTATTTAGAACGCACTGGTTAGGGCAAGAGGAGAAAACTGTGGGAAGGCTTTTTGTGGGTAGAGAGTGGTCGCGAATTGATATTTTTTCATCTGGTAATCTTGTGTTGACACGCGGTATTAAGGCGGGAATGAACAGCCTCACAGAAGGCATTATGGAAGGCTTCAATGATCTTCGAAGGCAGAGTCCTTTTGAAGTTGCCTCAGGGCAAAATGGGTTCCGACCTGCCGGCCCCAAGAAAGAGGTGACGATCGATATGGAGCAGGCAAGGAAAATACTCCTCAGCCTGTGCCCCGACTACCCCCCTCTGAAAAGAGACGATCCTGGATATTACCTGGGAGAGGAAGATATATTTACGATGCTCCTTCCTCCCTTGGAAAGGCTGGTAAGCCAGATAGAGAGAAGCCTTGATCATTATTCCCGAAATATCGGTGATGATAGAGTCAGTAAGATTTACATTGGAGGAGCGATTACTTCATTTAAACGCTTGCTTGATCATATTAGCAATGAGGTGGGCCTTCCTGGAGATATCATAGACCCCCTTTCCCGCGAAATTCCAATCTTGAAGGCCGTGTCAACACCCAGCAACCTTTCTGAGAGGGCCTCCTTTGCCCCGGCCCTGGGCATGGCCTTGTCGAATAATTCACGCACCCCTAATTTTATTTTCACTTATAAGGATGAAGAGAGGCAGACGATCCTTTCGCGGGCTAACCATGGTATATTTGCGGGTTTTGTGCTCGCGCTGGCGGCATGTCTAGGTATTTTCCTATGGCAGGGTCGTGTTGCAGATAAGAAAGGCCTTGAGGTAAATGAACTCCGGCATCAGTTGGAGATATATAGTCCCCGTTTGAGTCCGGGCCTTATTCTCCATATGGCCGCGAGGGTCAAGCTCAAAAGGCATACCTTAATGGAGTACAGTAAGAGATACCGTGGTGTGGCCGTTATCGGAGAGCTATCACGAATGACCCCATCAAATATTCGGCTTCTTAATATAAAGGCCAACCTGAAGGGAATTTTTGGAGATGTGGACGAGAAAAAGGGTAAGACCCTGATGGTGGAAGGCCTGATATTTGGAGAGTCACAGACACTTCAATCTTCGTTGGCGGCATACTTGGTAAGACTGGAAGGGAGTCCAATTTTTGGCCTCCCATATTTTCAAAAAACCAGCATTGAATCCATAGGCGGTAAAGATGTGGTGCACTTTACCTTCCGCATGAAATTGGTTTGATACAGAAAAATGGAAAAGACTGCTCCAAAACTATCCAAGCAGGTCGTTCCTAAGCTCCTGATATGCGGTGGGGCAGTTTTATGTTTTGTCCTTTTTGTAATTTATCCTCATCAGAGGAGGATGGCCCGTTTGGATGGAAAAATAAGGAGTCTCAAATCGGAGATAGAAGAGCAAAGACTGCTTAGCCCGATCTACCAGAATTTTATGAAGGAGCTAGCAATCAAGGGGCCAATCGTCCTCCCTCTCCCCAAAAGGGGCGAACTTGAGAGTGGCAAATTGTCGGACATCTCGTCCCTTTTTGGAAAAAAGGCCAAGAGGTACAAACTTCAGTTGGTAGATGTCATTCCTGAGATCAGGTCTTTAGTCGAAGGTTCTGGATCAATATCGGTTGGCGTGGTTTTGAGGGGCGACTTTTTTGATTTTCGTAAGTTTCTTATCGAGATTGGCAAAATACCTTGCCTGGAGCATGTGGAAGAGATTCAGATTCAACCAGGAGATGGAAATAAAGAATTCCGGCTCAACGTCAGGTTGGCCCTAAAGAAATCAGGCGCCTGATATAAAAGACGTCGCCATTCGGTTTTTGGAATTTTAGTACCGCATTTTGGAGAAGTTAGCAATGTCAAAACGAGAAAAGGTCATTCTCGTTATCATGGTTATAGTGGTCTTTTGTGGGATCTATAGCCTCTTTTTCTCATCACCCAAGGAGACATACAATGTTGGTGGTGGAGAGAAATCAGGGACGTTAAATAAGTTAATGACAGGGATAAGTAAAGATCTAGGGGAAGAAAAGAAATTAGGATATGACACTTACATTATTGAGCGCGCAGAGGCCAATTGGGCAAAGGATCCATTTTATAATAAGAAAATCTCCTTAGTGGATGCCGCATATAAGGGACGCAGGACTTCGTATGCCATGCCTAAGGAGGCGCCCCTTTATTATTCCGGATATATTGAGATGGGGAAAAAGAGGTTCGCAATAATTAATGGGATGGAATATCAAACAGGGGAGGAATTGGAGCAGGGGGGGTATATTGTAGGTGACATTTATGGAAACAAGGTCGTGATCGAAATCAAAGGGACACATGAGAAGCTCCTCGTGCCAATGGAGGAAGAGGTGCTGTAGGCCTTTAACAGGGGATATAAGGGAGGTTAGAAATACCAAATGTCATGCAAGATACATATTCATTTTGCAAAGGTGGCATCTCTGGTAGTCCTGGGGGCACTATTCATGATACCGGCCTTTGGGTGTGCCAATAAAGAGGCAGTAAAAACGGACCTATTCTTGGGAAAATGGAGGGGGATGGCAGATAAGTCCAAGGCCAGTTCACCCTCACACAAGGCGCGGGCTATTACGCTTCCGGAAGAAAAGGAAGAGATTACCACCGGGAAGGTGCCAAAGGGGATTCCGGAAAGGCGTCTTCCTACCGAGAAGGTGTCACTCAAAATGCATGAGACAGATGTTGCGGTGCTACTTCGTGCCTTGGCCAGGATCGCCGATCAAAATGTGATGATAAACGAGGGTGTAAAAGGCAAGATTAGTATCAATGCCAAGGACGCCCCCTGGGATCAGGTATTTCGCGGCATTCTTCGCACTCAAGGGCTCACATACAGGTGGGAAGGAGAAATTATCCGTGTTATGTCAGTGGAGGATATGGAGCATGACCTTAGGATGGATGCTATTCAAGAGAAACGAAAGCTCCAGGAGATGGGGCTAAAGAGGGTAGAGCCTCTTATGACCAAGATCATTGGCGTGGATTATGCCGATGCCAACAAACTCAAGGAAAATCTTCAACAGTTCTTGACCAAGGACAAAGAAGGGAAACCACGTGGATCAGTGAAGGTGGACGAGCATACCAATTCTCTAATTATTCAGGCCATCAGGGAAGATATCGCAAGAATGATCCCCCTGATCCAGGGCCTGGACAGGCCTACACCTCAGATCCTGATAGAGGCCAATATTGTTGAAACGACCAGGGAGACGGCCAGGCAACTGGGTATACAATGGGGGGGGCTATATCACAACGGGGATTATTGGATTAGCCCGGGGGCAAACACCGGCGAGGTGATGGGGAAAACGCTGACGCCAGGGATTGATCCTACTTCTGGAATTGCAGCCAATTTTCCGGCGGAGTTCAGCAAGGACGCCGGTCTGACACTTGGTATCGTGACCGAAGATATCGGCAACTACCTCTTGAATGTCCAACTTTCGGCGCTTCAGGATGAAGGGAAGCTCAATATCTTATCTAGTCCCTCCATAACCACAGTGGATAACCAAAAGGCCACCATCGAAAGTGGCGCAGAGATACCTTTCCAGACGGTTACAGGTGTGGGCAGTAATCAGACAGTGGAGTTGGAATGGAAGACGGCCACACTCAAATTGGAGGTTACCCCCCATGTGATCGAAGAAAAGATGCTTAAACTAAATATCAATACCACCAAGGATGAGGTAGATTTTACTAATACGGTGCAAGGGAATCCCACTATCCTCACCAAGAAGGCAGAGACCAATGTGATACTCCTTGATGGGCAGACAACAGTGATTGGCGGTCTGAACAAGGAAAAAACCGTCCGAACGAATACCGGGATACCCTGGCTGAAGGACATCCCTTTCTTGGGTTATCTTTTCAAGTCAGAGGGCAGGGATAACAAGATGGAAGAAGTGCTTATTTTTATAACACCCCATATCCTAAAAGAATTAAATGCGGATGTGGAGCAGGCTAAAGGCAAACACACACAAGGACAACCTTCGTCTTCGCGAGATTGATCTGGACATGAAAGGCCTCTTTTTGGCGTATATGACATGGATTATTTCAAGATTCTTAACCTAAGCAGAGAGCCGTTTTCCAATTCACCTGATCCCGACTTTTTTTCTCACTCCCGGGAACATATAGGATGCCTACAAAAAATAGAGCTTTCTCTCAGGCTCCGCCGGGGATTGAGTGTTGTAATAGGTAACGTTGGGGTAGGAAAAACGACCCTTTGTCGTCAGTTAATACGAGAATTCGCCAATGACGAGGGTGTAGATACCCATCTCATCCTTGATCCATATTTTAGCAGTCCCATAGAATTACTATCTGCTGTGGCCACGATGTTTGGAGAGCACAGATATGCAAGTAGTACGAGCGAATGGGAACTTAAGGAATGTATCAAGAAAAATCTCTTTCGTCGAGGGGTGGACGAGAAGAAAACGGTTGTCCTGATTATTGATGAGGGGCAGAAATTGCCTGACTTTTGCCTGGAAATCCTGAGGGAGTTTCTTAACTATGAGACCAACGAATATAAATTGTTACAGATTGTCATTTTTGCCCAAAAAGAGTTTGAGGCCTATCTCAGGACACACCAAAATTTTGCGGATCGCATAAATTTATATCACCAGTTGCTCCCCTTGAATTTCAAAGAGACTCGATCGATGATTCAATTCCGCCTTAAGAAGGCGGGCAGGACTAATCGGGGGCCTTCTTTTTTCACATATCCCGCCTTTTGGGTCATTTATCGGGCTACCGGTGGATACCCGAGGAAAATCGTGAACCTGTGCCACAGGATCATTTTGACCCTGATCATTGAAAATCGCTCTAAGGCCGGATGGTTGGAAGCCCGATCCTGTGCCGGAAAGGTGTTTCCTGAATTGGGAAAGAGGAGGCGGCGAAACAGGATGGTGGCCGTGACGTGTTTGTTGGTAGTCGCCATCTTTTCTGTATTGGAATTTAGGCGTGTCAATATACCAAGGCCATGGGAAAAGAGGAAAGGTCCCCTTTCCCATATAATAAGGGGACAGATAAGGGGTAGGACCCCCGCGACAAAAAGGGCCTTGCCTCTACTCATGCCCAGGGATGCAAAACATCCACCTGTGCCTCTAGAAAAGGCCAAGACCTCAATCGTGACTCCATCCAAGAATGGCCCAAGGCAGGCCCCTGTTCAGCAGAAGGCGGCCCCCAAGATCTTGGGAAGAATAGCGGTAAACGAACACGACTGGTTGGCCGACATGATCCGTAAGGTATATGGGGTCTACACCCACGAATACCAGAGGCTGGTCATCGAGGCGAATCCACAAATAGGGAATCCAAACCTGCTGTCCCCTGGGCAGGTGATTGCCTTTCCTGCAGTTCCAGTAAAGGTGAGCCCTTCGTCCTTGAGATATTGGTGGGTAGAGATCACTAGAAAGAAGGGCCTCGAGGAGGCGTACCTGTTCATAAGGGATCATTCCAGTGGTGCGCTGTCCATGAGGATAATCCCGTGCTGGAATAACCGGCAGGGCTTGAGATTTATTATATTATATGGAAAACGTTTTAGTAACAAAGAATTGGCGCAAGAGAGACTGAAGATGCTGCCTAGTGGGCTCGCCCCTGAGGCAAGGGTGTTGTCCGACTGGGGCGAAAAAACGATATTTTTTGCGAGGTTGCAAATTTCACCGCAGTGACGTTGAGCACGCAGGGGGGATCGGCAGAAACCGGGGCGCACAAAGCACTGCAGTTATAGGGTATGCATATGCCTGTTTCAAAGGGCTAAACTGTTACAAGAGGCTAAACATTGAAGGATAAAAAGAAATTAGGGGAGATGCTCCTGGATGCGGGCCTGTTGACGGAAACGCAATTAAGTCAGGCCCTTGGGGCCGCAAAAGAATCCAATTTAAGGCTTGGCCAGGTCTTGAATAGACAGGGAATTGTTAGTGAAACTCGGGTGATGGACCTGCTCTCCAAGCAGTTGAGGGTGGACAAATACAGTCCCGACAAATATCCCGTTGATCTAAACCTGGCCAGAATCATTCCCGCGGATTTAGCCCACAAGGAGCAGGTGGTTCCACTGAGGAAAAGGGGAAATCTTCTAACGATTGCTATGATTGATCCCATGGATATTATGGCCCTGGATACAATCGAGGCCCTGACAAATACCGAAGTCGAGCCGATTATCTGCACTGAACAGGAATTAAATCAGATATTTGTTAGCCTTTATGGGACATATTCAGATCTGGACGGCATCCTGGAGAGTATTGAGCAGGTGCGGTATGCTATGGATACGGATACGGATACAGATATTGAGGGTGCTACCGGACGTGACGTTGATGTAAGCTCTCTTCAAGGTATGGCAGAAGAGGCCCCTGTCGTTCGACTGGTAAATTCAATCCTCGCTCAGGCGATTCGAGAAAAGGCAAGCGATGTCCATATCAGCCCTGAAAAGGAATATGTGCAGGTGCGCTTCAGGACAGACGGAAGGCTACACGATGTGCCTGCGCCCCCAAAGTCCATGTTCCTCCCAATTATTTCCAGGTTGAAGATTCTCGCAAACATGGATATCGCTGTATTAAGAATACCACAGGATGGAAGATTTACTGTCAGGATGCAAGACAGGGAGATCAACGTCCGTGCCTCCACCATACCAACTATTTATGGCGAAAATCTGGTCTTGCGTTTACTGGATACGGGTGCTGGTGTATATTCACTGGACCGGCTGGGCATGTCCGCGGGAGACAGGTCTAAGGTGGAATCCATGATAGAAAAGCCCTATGGCATGATTCTGAGCACAGGACCAACAGGGAGTGGAAAGAGCACGAGCCTATATTCTATTTTGAAAAGGATTAATAAGCCGGACATTAATATTATCACCCTGGAAGATCCAGTAGAATTTCGTATTGAAAAGATACGGCAGATCCAGTTGAACCGTAAGGCGGGCATGACCTTTGCGAGTGGCCTGAGATCTATTCTCAGGCAGGATCCCGATGTCATAATGGTTGGGGAAATTAGGGATGCCGAAACTGCGTCAATCGGTGTTCAGGCCGCCCTCACCGGTCATCGAGTCTTAAGCACTGTTCACACTAATGATGCGGCCGGTGCTATTACTCGCTTAATGGATATGGGTATTGAGCCATTTCTTGTATCTTCTGTAATGCTGGTTTCATTTGCCCAGCGCCTGGTCAGGAAGGTTTGTCCTTATTGCAAAGAACCTTACGACCCGCCCAAAGAGGTCCTAATCCAATGGGGCCTTGATAAGGTGGAGGAGGCCAATTTCAAGCGAAGCAGGGGATGCTTTCAATGCATGGATACAGGGTACAAAGGCCGAACAGGAATATTCGAAGTCCTTGTCATCGATGAAGTGATCCAGGATATGATTTTGAAACGGAAATCGGCCCAGGAAATTTCTAGGGCCGCTCACCGGGCGGGTAGACTCCGGAGCCTAAAAGACGACGCCTGCGAGAAGGTGGCAAAAGGGGTTACGACTCTGGAGGAAGCCGCATCAGCGGTTATGAGTTACTAGAGAAAAGTCTATAATACTGAGCTGAGGGGGCATGGCAAGGTTCCACTACCGGGCAATAAACGAACGTGGTAAAAGCGTTTCCGGTGTAATTGAAACAGACTCACTGGAAATGGCCACCAATATTTTGAGCGATTGGAGATATATCCCATCCAAGATTACAGAGGAAGGGAGACATTCTCCAGGATTATCCTGGTCTGGCCTCAAGGAAAGACTGAGGCCAATCAAGGCCCCGGACCTTATCCTTTTTACTAAACAGTTTCGAACCATGGTCCGGGCAGGAGTGCCAATAATTAATGTTTTGCAAGTGCTTGAAAATCAGACTGAAAATTCGAGTCTCAAGAAAATTATAGCCTCCATAAGCCACGACATTAAGGACGGGTCAACCCTTTATGATGCCTTTAGAAGACACCCGAGGGCGTTTTCGCATCTGTACAGTAGTATGATCCGGACCGGTGAATACAGTGGCGCTCTCCCGGATGTGCTTGAACGATTGATATATATCATTGAGCACGAGCACAAGGTCAAATTGGATATCCGGTCCGCCCTGCAATATCCGATTCTGGTAATCTTTTTTTTGGGGGTTGCATTCTTTGTCTTGCTGACTTTCGTCATACCAAAATTTGTCAATATATTCATAAATGTGGGCATAGACCTGCCCTACCCTACGAGTATTTGTATGATCCTATACCAATTCTTGTCGGCGTACTGGTATTTAGTCGTCTTTTTGATAATCGCGGTATGTGGGGTCTTGGGCTATCTCCTCAGGACGGAAAAAGGGAGATATGTAAGGGATTCTTTTTTGTTGAAATTGCCCGTATTGGGACCCCTATTCATAAGCGCTGCCATGTCTCGGTTTGCCAGCATTTTTGCGATATTACACGCTAGTGGAATACAGGTGCTCGATTCCATTGAGATTTTATCTGGAACAATAGGTAACGCAGCTATTTCAAGGGAATTTCAACGGATCAGAGACAAGGTGAAAGAGGGAAAGGGTGTTTCAGTACCTCTCAGGTCTGCCGGTTATTTTACTCCCATGGTAATTAATATGGTTGCTATTGGAGAGGAGTCAGGGGAGCTGACGGAGATGCTTCGTGAGGTATCGGCCCATTATGACGATGAGGTAGATTATGCCGTAAAGAGGCTATCTGACGCCATTGGGCCAATACTGATAATAGGCCTGGCTGCTATTGTCGGGTTTTTTGCCCTTTCGGTATTCCTTCCCTGGTGGGACCTTACAAAAATAGTGAGGGTAGGTTGATGGGTTACCGGATATTCATGGCCTTGATAACGGCCTTGACAGGGGTCGTCAAAAATGGGAGCTTTGGATGTAAATTTAGGCACTTTTCCGGTGTTCGTTATTCAAGTGTCTTTGAGTGGGTTGGCCCCACAAATGATATGAGGTTGAGCTAACTGCATACGCAGTAAAACTATTCTGGACAAGAAAGGGGGAGGGAGAGAAATGAAAAGGAAGGAATATCTTTTGAAGGGCAAAGGCGGTTTTACCTTGATCGAAATAATCGCCGTCCTCATCATCCTGGGCATTCTGGCCGCGGTGGCACTTCCCAAGTATTTTGAATTGGCGGATGACGCAAAAAAGAAGGCCCTTTCAGGTGCGATTGCCGAGATGAAGGGGCGTGTGAATCAGTATTTCGCTCATCGACTATTGCAGGGCGACACCCCGGGTCAGATCGTCTATAATGCGGTAAATGTAGGCACGAACCTGGGAGGCGATTTTACGGCAAGCATTACGGATGGTGATACGATAACCGGAAGTGTCACTATGGTGGGGGAGAACGCCAGCACAAACTGGAGCATGAGGGCCCCAGGGAGGGATTAGATACAAGGTGTATCAATGCTGTGTGTCTGAAACTGGTACCGGTCCTTGTAGCAGTGGCTGACGCCAGGTATTCCTGGTCTGTTTTTCCGGGACAAGGGTCCCTATCCCATGGAGCCTTTGTTCTTCCTCCGAAAGGCCCTCCCTTATGAGGGCAAGGATGTGCTTTACTCTGGCAGGGCCCAAGAAATTCATTTGAGTGTCGAAGTCTAGCAGGACATCCTTGAGAGGTCTTTGTCCCTTGTCTGCCATCAAAGCGAAAATGTGCTGTCTTTCAATGGACGTCTTGCCAATCGCAGCGTAGATTTCTATCAGGGCAATGTGTGCATTGAGGCCCTCGGGCCGACTCTGAAGGAATTTTTCGAAATAATATGCCGCCTTTCTCCAGCTTTTTTTAATTCTGTATGCCTCACCGAGAATGTAAAATGGTTCTGGTAAGGTATCATCAAGCACTCTTGTGCGCAGCGCCTCCTTTATGGCTTCATTTACCCGACCGGCTCGTAATAAAATGACGCTCTTTGTTCTGTGGTATCGGGCCTCATTGGGTTGTAAGGAAATGGCCTTGCGGACATTTTTTTCGGCATCTCGCAAGTTGCCATTGAAAAATTCAACCTTGCTGATACCGTGGTATGCGCGGGCAAGACGCGGGTCTAGTTGAAGGGATTTGGCGAAGAGGGCCATAGCCCTGTCAAGTTCTCCCACAGCAAGGTAGTACTGGCCAAGGTTGTGTGCGGGTAATGCGCTGCTTCGGGGGTTAGGGCCAACTTTTGAGCCCATTGCCTTTCTAAGCGTCAAAAGTGCTTCACTGGGCCGGCCTGCCCTAAAAAGTGCATTGGAGAGGTTAACGTAGGGTCTGCTCAAGCCTGGGGAGTTTTCAACCACATCGCTCCAGAGCGCAACTTCCGTCTTCATAGTCCTATTGCGCAAATAGGTTGTATGGGCCTGACATCCCAGAACCAAGACTATTGCGACACTGGTATAGAATACTATTGATTTTTTATTGGAGAAATAGCCAAGGACATGAATGGCCAGCATGGCAATTGGAACAAAAAAGAATATGGAGGGGAGGTAGTTCCTGTGTTCAAATATTAGCTCCAGGGGAAAAATTGAGCCTTCGATGAGGTGATTCAGAAAGAAGAAGAGAATGCTATATGAGATCAACGGCCTTCTTTGCAAGGCCCAAAGGGCGATCCCAATTAGGGAGAGTATAATTAAAATGGAGGGAAATGTCGTCCATGGCGCAAACAATGAGCGCGAGATTTCGATATCGTGCAACAAGGATAGGTGGGAGCTTATGGGATAAATTAACCAGGCCATATAGAGTATGAGGGCTCGAGGTTCTGTGAGCAACCTCTGAGCCAGCGTGAACGGCCGGTACCTGTATCCATCCATTAGTTGAGATGAGTGAAGGCACACGATGGCCAGGGCCACAAAAACCAGAACGGCGGGTATGGTCCATTTGAGGCATTTTTTTATCCTTTCTCGCGTTACACCCTGGATCAGGACAAATTCGTACAAGATGAGGCTGACAGGGAGCATGGCAGAGTTTTCCTTGCTTGCTAACGAGAGCATGGCGGTAATCCCACAAAGGGCGAAAAAAATGATCTTATGTACGCAGTTGACCGAAAAACGGCCCTTGAGATAGAAATACATGGACATAATGTAAAACATGGCGGCCATGCTGGTCATTCTCTGGACAATATATGTTACTGCTGTGACCTGAAGGGGGCTGCTGGCCCACAGATAGACCGATAAGAGGGCTATGGAATAGGCCCTGTTTTTGAAGCGTTCATTCAGCAACGGGACCCTTAGTGTACTATAAATCAGAAGAAATAGAAAAACAGATGCCAGATAGTGTATAATGAAATTTACCACGTGATAGCCAAAGACCCTGGTGCCGTTGAAATAGTAGTTCAGACCAAGGGTGAGATAGGACAGGGGCCGTGTCACCGATCCTTTGCTGATATTCAGACCGTAGAAGCATTTCTTGATGTCTTGCCATGAAAGGGCCTTGAGGTGGACATTTGCGTTATTCACAATATTGGGGAAGTCGTCAAAATGCCATGAACAAGTGAAGCTGTTTCCATATATGAGGATGAGCAAAATGAAGAGGGTGACAAAGGTGAAGGTGTATTCTCTGGCATCTGGGGTGCACCGCACCGATCTAAAACCAAAGCGGTTTTCTCTGAGGATCATTTATTGCCCTTTCTAAGTTTTGCCCAAAAGAGGTGACACAAATAATCTCTCTTCTCTGGCCGTGTTTGTCAAGCAGGCGAGTGAAAAAGCTCAATTGATAGCTATGAATCCTGGCCGCCGACGGCCCGCTGAATGAGAATTGCCATAATAGCTCAATAAAAAGGGGCGGTGAGATCCTCTTCCATTCAACTGTCTCCGTTTATTGAGCAGATACGGATTGCCTTAATTAAGGTTAATACTTTAGGCGTTTGCCATTGTAGGGCGGAAAGACTAGTTGAGTGTTTTCAAAGCTTTAAATTGTTATCCTCAAACTTTGATAGGCCTAGGTGAGAATCGTAAGAACAGTCTTGCCAATGTGGCGACGTACTGATCCAGCCGTGTAATTTTGCCGGACACTGTAAGGGGGATGAAATGGAAGAGTATTGTGGTCAGGAGAGGAGAAGACATCCAAGGATAGATTCTAAGATAGTCGTTAGTTATCATAGGGAGAAAGAGGACGATAACTATGACCTCACTCAAACCAAAAATCTCAGTCAAGGGGGTATGCTTTTGGTCACCAATCGTAAGTTCGAGAAGGGCGCTGAACTTGGCATGACTATTCTTTTTCCTTTCCTGGACGGCAAGGCCTATGTGTTGGGTGAGGTAGTGGACTCCAAAGAGGTAGTAAAGAACATGCTCTGCAATACTCGGCTAAAGTTCCTTGCTCTAGAAAAAGGGGTGGTAAGAAGGTTTGAGAATTTCATGAAAGAGCACTTGCGGTAAAATCTTGCAAACTTCCAAAGTATTATGGAAATGGGAATTAAGGTCCAAAAGCCACCGGGTTTCACGCTGGTTGAAGTTATCGCCTGCCTGATCATCTTTGGCATCATCACTGCCTTTGTTATTAATCATTTTGCGACCAATAATACCAACCTGGTCGCACAGACAGAGGTCATAAAGTCTCACCTGCGTTATGCACAGTCCCTGGCCATGAATTCCGATGTCATATGGGGTGTATGCTCTACGGGTCCATCTTACTGGCTTTTTAGGGATGGCAATACGGGAAGCAAGGTCGCTCTGCCAGGCGAGGATTCTGATACGGTCGACCTTGCCGGCAGAGGGGTCTCCCTGGAGTCCTTAATCCTTTCTTTTAATTCATGGGGGAGACCCTATACCGATGGGGCGGCATCCAATGGGCAGGAACTGGATACCGGTGATCCTGAATGTGAGATTACAGTAACATCTCGAGGAAGGACAAGGTCCATCACTGTAACTCCAAGCACGGGTTTTATCCCATGAAGTTGAGATTTTGTTTTAATCAGGGACAAAGAGGCCTTACCCTTTTGGAGATCATCATCACCTTAATAGTTGCCTCTATCCTTGGGGCAATGTTGGTCCAGTTCATGGGTACAAGTATGATACGCAGTACAGAGCCCGTGATAATAGCACAGAACGGCCTTTACCTGAATCAGGTAATGGAGATGATGACTGCGGATTACAAAAAGTTACTAGCCGAAGACCCCAGCCCACTCCGGACTTTCAAGGGCTATGTGGAAAATGGAAACGTTATTGGCAATACTCCCTATTACGGGCAGTACATGGTTCAAGCGCAGTACGTATCTTTCGAGGGAGGCAATGAAGTGAAGGACACGTCTGGATACGGGAGAATCTTACAAGTCAGTATCAGCCACCGGGATATGTCTTTGACGGCACTCTTTTCAAAATAGGCCTTAATATTTCCTCAGGAATTCAATGAAAAGGGAACAAGGATTTACTTTAATCGAGATTGTTGTGTCTCTCATATTGGTGGGCATTATGGCCACCATTGCAGGTATAGGCATTGTGTCTGGCACAAAGGGCTATTTATTCACAAAGGAAAACGTCCATATGGCCCAGAAGGCCAACCTGGCAATGACCCGTATGAACCGTGAGCTGATGGAACTGACGGACGTTATGAGTGCGACACCTACCTCTATTACCTATGAAAGGACTTCGGGCATTCGCAAACTGGGACTGGACAATGGGAAAATAAAAATTGCAGAAGGGGCAATCCCCCTGTCCAGTGGGGATGCGCTGATCGATCATGTCAATAGCTTTGGCCTTAGCTACTGGTCAGGCGCTACACCATGGGCTGTAGGAACAGGCATCGAACGTCTTTCTGCCGTCCAGATCAATCTTGTCCTCGGTTATAGTGATGGGAGTGTGGGAAACATTAGTTTTTCCACAACAGTTAATCCCAGGAACAATAGGAATTACGGTGGTGCTCCGCCCACTACCAACCCCCCTTCAAGGCCTGAATACCAGTGTTTTGTTGGCACAGTACTTTGCGGTCATCCGGATTATCTCGTGGGCCCTATGCTGAAGGCGTTCAGGGATGGGGTCCTCAACACCATGATGATTTGTTTTTATCTGGGAATTTCTATCTTATTGGGCTCCTGGCTGATTACCCATATGATCCCTTCTGGTGGCAGGAAAGGCCTGCTCAGACCTCAGCCCACCTTGAAGGGTCCCAAGGGCAGTGTCCTTATAGGTTTGATCGTTACAATAGTGATATTTGCCGCCCTTGGAGCGGCTATGTTACCACTGACGAGTACCTCAACCCTTAACCAGGTTATGGCCAACCGCTCGGCAAGGGCCTATTTCCTCGCTGAATCGGGATACAGATATGCCGCCAGTCGATATATGAATGCAGGGGATGAGAGCGCAAAGGATGCCACATTGGAGGAGATGAATAACCAGGGGATATATACGCTCTCGCTTAATAACGACGGTCTATTCCACCTCAACATTTTTCCTTACTACTTTATTACCACATCTGACCCCAACGGAGGCACAACTCTTGATACAAAGGTCCCAGGTTCTTTCCCACCCGATCTGACTCTCACCTTGGGGAGATTGAAAATCGGAACGAATTATTATGATTACAGCGGCAGTAGCAGGCATGGACCATATGTTACTTTTGTGACGGCGAGGCCCATGCCCTCTGTGCCCGTAGGGACGAATGTGTTTTCTGTTGCCATAACCACTAATGAGGAGCAACCAGTAAGCAAGGGCGATAGCCTGATTCTTGAAGCAGGATCTGGCGTCGCTTTCCCACACCGCAATGGGACTTTTGCAGTCAATGGCCACATCTATTCTTACAAGGAGCGATCAGATAATCGCTTGATCGGGATTGATGATCCAGATAACCCCAACATGATGCCTTTTAGCGTGGCTGCCAATAGCGATATAGACTTACAGAAGTTTGTAGAACTCCATTCTGAAGGGACTTTTGGTCAAGGTTCCATGTCTACGACACGAGAGATAATTTATTACGTTCCCATAGGGTGGGTCCTGCGGGGGGCTTCAGCCGGCAAGACCGAGTGGCGTGACACCTTTGATGACAAGACCCACTGGTTTGAAGAAGATGATGGGACCTCGATCCTCGGATCCCATGGGATAGTACCTGTTGACGGTGATATGGCCTTGAAAGTGACAGCCGCAGACAGGATCCCGATATTTCTTCGTGGAAGCCTGGTCCCCCTCAACTGGGTCACCACCGACGCCAATCTTGCCTCGTCTTGGGCCTTGGCAGGCAATCTCTTGAGCTATGATGCCCAGGTGAAGATAAAGGTGGATCGGGCCCCCTATTTCATGGCAGGGCTATCCTTTCGGCTGGATGAGATGGGAAACAGTTATGGCGCCTCTTTTCTGAGTGCTGCCCCGCATAATGCTGATGGAATCTCAAATGCCCTTGTGCCACTAACCAATAGGCCTATGGTGCTATTGTGGCAGCAAACCAATGGGGGAACAGAGTGGAAATGGCTGGCCTACAAGACCCTGGAAAACAGCGATTACATTCTTTCTCATGATGTGGTTTTTTTTGATGATATGGAAAGCGGCACGTCAAGATGGTCTGTTGAGGGGGCTTGGGGACAAATCACCTCTGATTATCATAGTGAAACGACCTGCTGGACAGACAGCCCTGCCGGTGACTACCAGAATAATATGCGCACAAGCCTGGTTACCCAGGCCATTGATCTCTCAGGCATACTGTCGCCTGTTTTGAGCTTCTGGCATCACTATGATATTCGGGGTGGACGGTTACCTTTGTGGTGGGGAGACATGGCACTCGTTGAGATATCTACAAACGGCGGAGGCACCTGGAAGATCCTCAGGAGATATGCCGGCAAACGGACCTCATGGAAAAATGAAAGGGTTGATCTTTCAGCATATGGTGGTCAGTCAGGGGTAAAGATCAGATTCAGGTTAATAACAGATAAAAGTGGTACTCGCGATGGCTGGTATATAGATGACGTGATCGTTTCCGATAACCGGGTTGACTGGCCGACCTTGCTCGTTCGTGTGGAAGAGAAGATAGCGGAATCAGGGCGATTTGCCGGTGAGCGAGTAAATGATATTAGAGTTTATATCGGCGATACGGATCCTCATGGCATAGCCAATGATAATCCCCTAGACAACAAAAGGCTGGCCAATCCCCGTAATCAAATAGACTGGCCTCCCGATGGGGTGGACGATACATCAGCGGATAATGACTATTTCACGCTGGTTCAGTGGGACGCCAATGTGGACGGCTCTGTTGACCGTTTGGGAACAGGCAAGGAGCTAAACGCCATTATCCGGAGCGATGCCTTGACCAGCCCTGCCGCTGGAGAATTTACGCAAGCGGAACTAGGACTACATACCTGGGGTTGGAGTTCCACCGATGTATATTTTGATGATTTTGCCATACAACTTGAGGGGAGTGCGGGCGGTAGCATGGGATTCTTATCCCCTATCCAGGAATGACGCTTACTGACCGTTGGCCTATCCCTCACATGGCTCAAATATTTGGCAGCGAAGAAACCAAGGTGTCGTTGCAGTATTAGAATTCCCCCATCTTTTCCCCCCGAATAAGATCAAGAACAATTATTATTTTTTGCTTGACTTCCAGATAAATTTACACTATAAGTTATACTGTAATATATTGGCTATATGTTTACATCTGCCCCATGACCGTTCACAAACCAGGAGGTAGCCATGAAGTTAACACCCAAACAGAAGGCCTTTTTGGATTATATCTACCATTATATAGAGGAGTGGGAGAGATCCCCCAGCTTTGATGAAATTTGTTTCCAGTTCGGTTTCCGTTCCTATAACACGGTTACCACCTATCTCCGTATCCTGGAGCGGAAGGGCTATATTCGTCTTCCACAGGAAAAGAATCGCAAGCGGGCAATTGAGGTGATAAGCCCCGTTGAAACCAGACGATTCGAGTTTCCCCTATTAGGAAGAGTGGCGGCAGGCAAGCCGATTGAGGCGGTGGAAGATGTAAGCACTATCGAGGTTCCGCCATCCATGGTAGGGAATGGGGATTTCTTTGTACTCCAGGTAGAAGGAGATTCCATGGAGGAAGATGGAATTTTGAGCGGGGACTTTGTGGTGGTTAGAAAGCAGCCGTCGGCGGAGAACGGCGAGACCGTGGTCGCACTGATCGAAAATGAGGCAACCGTTAAGAGATACTACAAGAGGAGAGATCATGTGGAACTCCGGCCTGCCCATGCAGGAATGGCGTCCATTCGGGTGAAAAAGGGAAAACTCCGGATCGAAGGGAAGGTCGTGGGGGTTATAAGGTATTATAAAGGGCACTGAGCAAAGGGGACAAGTCACGAGGTATAAGGTGAAAGCAAAAAATACGCCCCTTATGTCTATGGCCAGAGATCGCCTATGTGGAGTTTCACCTTGTATCGGGAAATCATTCATGTTCACATACCGGCCTTTCCCATTGCCGTGGCACGGACACGGCAGCCGGAGCTTAGGTGTCGCCCTGTAGCTGTAGCTCCCCCTCAATCAGAACGTGCCCTTGTCATGTCCGTCTCCCTCGAGGCCCGAAAGGAGGGGATTTTGAAAGGAATGTCCCTTTCAAAGGCCAGGAAATTTTGCCCAGGGCTGAAGGTGCTGCCCCCCAATCCCGAGGTCACGGAAAGGGCCTGCCAGAACCTGGCTGAACTGGTGGCCCAGTATACTCCCCTCTGGGAGCCTTCCCGGCCGGGACATATCTATCTGGATGTCACAGGGACCGAGCGCCTCTGGGGGAGGGCAAAGGATATCGGTTATCGTCTCAGGCGGGAGATTAAAGGGCGCCTGTGTCTGTCCGGAACGGTAGGGGTGGCGTGTAACAAGATGGTCTGCAGCATTGCCTCCCGCATCATGCCTTCAGAAGGGCTCATAGATGTAGATCACGGGCAAGAAGCCCATTTTATGGCCCCCCTAAAGGTAGAAGTCGTTCCTGGCATAGGCCGTTTCCGCCGGAAAATGCTTTTGGAAGAGCTGAACATCATCCGGGTGCGGGAACTGGCTGCCATGGATATGGGAAGCCTGAGGCTTATCTTTGGTCGTCAGGCATCTGTGATCCATCAAAGGGCCTTTGGTATTGATCCCACTCCGGTCTATCCTTTCGCCATGAGGCCTATGGTGAGCGAGGAGCTCTCTCTCCCTCAGGACGAGAATGATGACCGAAGACTGCTGGGTGCCCTTTATGACCTTGTGGGAAAGTGCGCCTGCCGTCTGCGAGACAGGACGCTTTTCCCCCAAAAGGCGGGCCTATTGATCAGATATTCCGACCAGGTGGAGATCAAGCGCCTGCTCAAGTTGTCCCGTCTCAGCAACTGGGAGTTTGATCTTTATGGCCCTTTAGAGGCGCTCTTCCTCAAGGCCTGTAGCCGGCGGGTGCGGGTCCGGTTTATCAGGATTTGGTTCTGGGCTTTTTCTTCGTCGCGTGGCCAGCTATCGCTTTTCCATGACACATCGCCTGGTCAAGACAAAAAATGCCGTATCATCCAGGCCCTGGACCTTATAAGGAAGCGACACGGGGAGGGTGTTGTCAAGTATGGGAGAGGGGTAAACAGTGAGATATGAGCGATTTTGTTCATCTCAATGTCCATTCTCATTATTCCAAGGGCTGGGGTGTCGGTTCCATTGGGGGCCTCTGCCAGGCCGCCGGGGAAATGGGCATGAACAGGCTTGCCTTGACCGACACCAATGGGCTCTACGGCCTGGTCTTTTTTATTCAGGCCGCCGGGGAAATGGGCATTAGACCTATTGTGGGGAGTGAACTCTTATCCGATGGGCGGCGTGCCGTGCTGCTGGTCAAGAATCACCAGGGATATGCCAATCTCTCCCGTATTATCTCCGCCTGCCAGTGTCATCAAGACTTTGACCTGATTCGAGCACTCAGGGAAAAGCGCGAAGGGCTTATCATCTTTTCCGATGATTTCAGGTTACTAAAGGCCATGAAAGGGGACGGCATAGACGACCTCTTTGTGGAGATGTCCCCCGGCTACCAGATGGCCCGCTGCTATGCCTTTTCCCGCAAGACCGGGATCCCTCCTCTCGCTACCAACCGGGTATACCTTATAAGCAGAGACCAGTTCCGGCTTCACTTAATCCTTAGGGCGGTATCCCAAAACAGCAAGCTTTCCCGTTTGACCCCCGGGGATACGTGCCGGGAGCATAATTTTCTTAACACCCCGTGCGATATGATTGACCAGTTCCCTCACGCACCAGTTGCGGTCTCCAATACCCTTAGGGTCGCTGAATCCTGTCTTCAGAACTGGGATTTTGACCGAATAATATTTCCCTGTTTCGAGAATATGGGTGACCAGGAGGCCTTTGATCGTCTTTATCGGGCCACGCTAAAGGGATGCAGACGCCGATATGGAAGGATTACCAGGGATGTTAAGGAGCGAGTGGAACACGAGATGAGGATTATCCGAGAAAAGAATTTCGCCCACTATTTTCTTGTGGTGGCCGATATCACCAGGAAGGCCCGCCGATCGTGTGGCCGTGGAAGTGCGGCCGCATCTATTGTGTCATACGCCCTGGGGATCACCCATGTAGATCCCATAAAGCACAAGCTCTTCTTTGAGCGCTTTTTGAATCCAGGACGTATAAATCCGCCGGATATTGATGTGGATTTTGCATGGGACGAGCGGGACCAGGTGATTGATTATGTCTTTGCCAGGTACGGCAACCGCCGGGCGGCAATGGTGGCAAACCACAACACCTTTGGTGCAAGGTCAGCCATCAGGGAAGTGGCAAAGGTATTTGGGCTGACAGACAGGGAAATTGGGCTGGTGACGAGCAAAATAGGGTTTGGGTGGCGTCTTAGGGATATCTGGAAGGAGCTATCAAGGCATCCCAGGCTGAGAGAAATTGAGTTCAAGCGGCCGTGGAACGAGATTTTGAGTGCTGCAGCGGCGCTTGAGACCCATTTCAACCACCTTTCCACTCATTGCGGCGGCATGGTAGTGGTGCCTGATGAGATACGCCGTTACTGTCCAGTGGAGATTTCAGCCAGTGGTATACAGGTGCTCCAGTGGGAGAAAGACTCGGTGGAGGACTCAGGCCTTGTCAAGATAGACATCCTGGGCAATAGGAGCCTGGCCGTCATCCGGGATACCCTGGCCCTGGTAGAAAAAAATTACGGCCGGCGAATCGATTATGCACGCCTTACTCCCATCAATGACCCTGAGACAGTGCGAATCTTTTATATGGGTGATACATTTGGGGTCTTCTATTTTGAAAGCCCGGCCACGCGGCAGGTCCTGATCAAGGTCAAATCCGGGTTCACCTTTGAGGAGTATCTGCATCTGGACCACTTTCATCTCAACGTGGTGGTCACCTCTATAATCAGGCCCGCTTCCAATCGAAGCATACAGACCTGGATATCAAGGCTCCATGGCCGGCCTTGGGAGCCCCCTCATCCCCTTTTAAGACCAGTGCTGGAAGAGACCCTTGGCGTTATGGTCTTTCAGGAGCAGTTGAGTCAGGCGGCCATTTACCTGGCCGGATTTGATCCTGCCGAGGCCGACACCCTCAGAAAGGTGGTCAGCAAAAAGCATAGGGGAAAAAGGCTTAGGGACTTTTATGCCCGTTTTGTACAGGGTGCCCGGGACAGGGGTGTGGTCCTGAAAATCATTGAAAAGGTCTGGCAGATGATGATGGGCTTTGATGGATACAGTTTCTGTAAGCCCCATTCTGCAAGCTACACTATGGTGGCATATAGATCGGCCTTTTTGAGGGCACACTATCCCGCGGAGTTTATGGCCTCGGTAATTTCCAATGGAGGGGGTTACTACTCCACATTTGGGTATCTCTCTGAAGCCAGGCGTATGGGCCTCGGGATACTGCCCCCTGATATCAATCATAGTGAAATCAAGTACACGGGCAGGAACAAAGAAATTCGTGTAGGCCTCATGCAGTTGAAAGGGCTATCCCAGGAGGCAAAGGAAGCGATTATCCACGAGCGAGCCAAGAAAGGCCCTTTTCCCTCATTTGAGGATTTTTTGGATCGCACAGGACCGCATATCCATCTGCAAGATGTAAGAATCTTGATCAAGGCAGGCTGTTTTGACCGGATCTCCCACCATGTCAGCAGATCCGGCCTTATGTGGCGGACACTCGGATTCTTCGACCAAGATACCATTCCCACCCAGACATTGTTCCTTAAAGGCAAATCTTTCTCAAATCGCCCCACTCCAAAGGCCCTCATGCTGAGACATGAATCCGAGACATTAGGCCTTCTTATCTCAATCCATCCCTTGAGTCTTTATAGGAACACATTAAAAGGGCTGAACTATGTCCCGGCCAGGGACCTTTACCGCATGGTGGGAAAAGTGGTTACCGCCATTGGGTGGCAGATTACAGGAAAGACCGTGCATACAAAAGATGGTCAGGCCATGAAATTTGTCTCTTTTGAGGACCCAACCGGTGTCTATGAGGCCGTGTTTTTTCCCAAGGTATACAACCGTCTTTGCCATATGCTGGATACAGGCAGGCCCTATATCCTGAAAGGAAGCGTGGAAGAAGATTTTGGCGCCATCACCCTTACAGTGCACAGTATCAGCACATTAGGTGCCCAAGCTTCTTTGTATGGACAATTCGGATGTCAGTGTGATATCTAAGTACCCGGTAACATGCCTACAACAGGAGTGCCGTGGTTTTCATTCCTTAAATCATTGGAGGTTTAATGATGGCCAAAGTCGCTTTTCAAGACGTCACTCAAGGACTGGGCCAGGCGGTTAGCTTGATCTTCGATTCCTTTGGTGGTGGCAAGAAACTGCTTAAGAGGTCTGGCAAGGTTTTTATCAAGATAAATGGTGTTGATTTTAAACCCCATGTATATACCTCGCCGGAGATCGTTGGCAGTGTAGTGCGTTACTTTTTTGATCAGGGGGCTCGCCAGGTCTATGTCATTGAAAATAGCACCCAAGGCAACATTACTCGATTGGTCTTTGAAATAACGGGGATGAAGGAGATGTGCAGGAAGACAGGTGCAATACCTGTCTATTTGGATGAAACTGGCGAGATGCCGATGTACCTTCCCGGTCTGGAGAGGTTTGTGGAAATCTCGGATTTTGTTCACGAACATCTGATCCGCAATCGCAATGAAAACCTCTACCTCTCTATTCCCAAACTAAAGTCGCATTCCATGACTACGGTAACCCTTGGCATAAAAAACCAATTGGGGTTGGTGCATCAGATGAGCCGGATTGCCGATCACAACTTCAATCTTCATCAAAAGCTCGCCGATATTTTCGCAAATGTTCAACCGGATTTTACTCTTGTTGATGGACTTGAGGCAACCAATTATGGTCATTATCCCCCCTTGGCGCAAAAAGAGAGGTGCGTTGTCCCTCTGGATGTAATCTTGGGAGGAGATGATCCCCTTGCCGTGGATGTTGTAGGCGCCCGATTCTTGGGGTTTGATCTGGAAGAAGTGGAGCATCTCAGATTGTCCGCCAAATACAAGACCGGCGAATCGCACTTTGACCAGATAGAGATAGAGAATCGGGACCTGTTTGAGGAGAGAAAACAGCAATTCACTTGGGCTTTGCTTGAGCTTTTTCCGAAAGACGTGGCCATTATCCGGGGAAAGGAAAGGTGTTGCACCGAGGGTTGCAAGAGAAACACAGAGGCCGTATTAGAGGTGTTTGCCCAGGATTTTGGTGGGACAGGGGGTTTTACGATCTTGATGGGAAAAGGTATTGACCCCGAGGAGGTCGCTAATCTGAAAGCCCCTGTTCATATCGCCGGCGATTGTGCAATCCAGGAATGGTATCCGGAATTGTTGGGACGACTTGGGAAGAAGAATTTGACCATTTCGCCGGGATGCAATAATCTTGCGGCCACAATAGATGGCCTCGCCAGGTGGATGAGGATATCACCCCTGAAATTGGTTCCTGTCAACCCATTTAAATCCATGAAACTATTGCTCCAGGCAAAGTTTCACGGCACCAGCGCGAACATTCCTCCGTTGATCAGGTTTTAGGATGGATAGGTGAAACAGTTAGTCAAAAGTTGTAAATGGCGCAGCCCACCTGGACGCCTGAACCCACATTGATTATGAGTCCTTTTTGCCCCGGCGAGGCCAGACCGTTTTCAAAGACATGGGCAATGGTAGTAGGCAGGGATGCGTTAAATAGGTCTCCGTCTTCCCTGGCCACATTGATGACTTTTTTCTCTTCCACGCCGAGAGCATCTGCCAGAGATTTTACAAACCCAGGAGATATCTGAGACGGAAGAATCAGGTCAAAGGAATCAATTCCGATTTCCTCCCGTTCTAGAAACTCTGTAACTCCCCTAGTGATGGCATTCAGATATATCTTTTCGATGGCGGGATCTTTCTCGAACATCATTGTAAAGCGCTTGTTTTCGAAAAAAATATAAGACTCGTATGCCTCCTGACTGTCCAGGAATGTCTTGAAAAAGAAAGAGGTAAATCCCACGTCCCGGTCTGGAACCTCATCGAGGAGCATAGCCGCTCCTGTCTGACAAAAGCCGGGGTGAGAGCTATTCTCGTTAATGGGATAATCCACCACATCACCACTTACCACGAGGCCGGTTTTTGCCTTTCCCGCGCGGATCATGGCGCCGGTCAATTGGCAACCGTTCAAGAAACCCATGGACCCGTTCAACAAATCAAATGACAGGCTCTTGGCGCCGGAACTATCTTTTATGTCATGGTTTATCTTGAGGTCATTCTGGATAAAATTCGCAAAAGAGGGCTCGCAGCAGTAATCATCCCTGTAGATTGAGACACTTACCAACACGCCGATATCTTTTCTATTATACATAGACCCTTCCAGACAGGGTTCTGCCGCTCGCCTTACAAGTTCAATCGAGTTGGTTACAGATCCATCCCTATTCGCAAATACCCCGACACTTTCTACTCTTGTTCCCATATGATTTTCCTTTGTTGCTTGTCGATTAATATGTTATGCGCTGACAGCCTCGTCGTAAGCTCCTTGTTCAACTGCCAAAATCCGAGCCGGGAGATCGTCCAAAGTGTACATGGCAACTCCCAGGTTGATGCCTGAGGCCTGAACACCAAACAGTATATTGTCCCCGGATTTGATGGTCCCATTCAAAATATGGTCCCAGAGGGCAATGAAATGGGCGGTTGAGGCACTATTCCCGCGATCTTGCACGTTCACGACCGAGTTTTCCTTGGAACAGACCGTGTTACCCACCCAGTTATTGATGGCCTTGCCTTGGGTCTTTATGGCCCTATTTGCAGTCTGGTGCATTATGAAGTGATGATTTTCGCTGTGCTCCCACTTTGTACCCTTAACGGTGCTCCCAATATGTTCCGCGGCCATGGCTATTGCAACTTCGTGGATCCTCGCAGAATCGGCATACATGCTGAAGCCCCCATGATCTTCCTCACTCACCTTTCCTATGCAAAGATCACTGTGTTCGGCAACCGTGAAGACCTCCATATGGTGAAATCCAAGAGCAGGGTCATTCGTTCCATCCAGGATCATTGCTGCGCCGGCATCTCCCACGGTCAGGCTGGCAAATTGAGGGTCGATGGAGCTGCGCATTTCCTTTTGCGCATTACGGGCGAGGCAGGTCAGATATTCGCCACTCACGATCAGTCCCCGTCTAATGACCCCTGCCTTTATATAGGCGTCCACGACATCAAGAGCCGTAAACATACCTGCGCAGGCATTGGGCTGATCAAAGATTATGGCATTCGAAAAGTCAAAATATTTAGCAAGTTGCATCGCATTTGAGGGTTCGAAATCGGCCTCGAATTTAGGACCGTTATAGCGAGATATGTTGGTGCATACCACCATATCCATATCCTCGGGCGAGTATCGAGAGATCTCAAAACACTTTGACACGGCATTGCGGGATAGATCAAGGACATATTCATTTTCTCCCGCCACCGGCCTGCTTTTTATTCCTGTAAGCTCTTCCAAGTCAATGGCCGGCTTGACCTTGCACCCCTCAATTATCTCTTTGCTCGTAAGCCGTCCCTCAGGAATATACGCCCCCAAACTTTCGATGAATGTATTTATTGCCATAATGCTCCTCCTACTTTTTCATTTTGATTTTGGGTCAATTATGTCATATTTTTGACAAAATGTCTTGCTAAATAATCACGAGAGTACTCCTAGGTTAAAACTAGCATTGTTTCTCAAGTCATTGGCCTCTCTCAATATTGAACCAGTTTTCGGATTCTCTCTGGCCCTCTCTGAAGTCCATATATTTCAGGAGGGCCTTTTTTGTCTTGTTGTTTACCGCAAAGGTGAATTCGCTATATATTGCAGGGCCTCCTTTCTCTGGCCAATCACAGGTGTCAACAATTTCTGCCTTTAAGGCCCTTTTAAGTGTGTTGGCCATGTCCCTTGTGCCTGTAATTTCCCAGTCCGGCCTTCCTCTGACCAGGCCATCAATATGTATGGAACACCTGCCGAGAACCGTTGACCTCATGATATTCAGGGGATTCATATAGGTCTTGTAGTTGGACCTCATCATCAGATAGTTGTATTCTTTGAGGGTGGTCTTCTCATTGGGATTTGTTATGCAGCCCCTTCCGTCTTCGGGAACCAAAACCCTTGCGATCTCTGCGATATAGAACGGCCTTCTATGCCTGAAGTTCAGATATGATGCATCGGTCGTGTTTACAAGGTTAAATGTGTTAGACGGGAATGGGACCTTATTCATGTCACGGACAAAAAATACAATCTCAGAAACGGTCTCTTCGTTCAGTTTCTTTGCGTCTTCTATATTGCTTTCAGATATATCCATGCCGAAGACCTTAAAGTCCCTTTTCCCATTGAAAAGACCCTTTAGGGTGCCTTCAATTTTTCTGGCAAGCCTGCCGTATCCAGTGCCTATGTCCAAGGCATAGTACTTCCCATCTTGAGACGGAAAATTTGATAAAAGGGCCAATTGAGTCAGGACCTCCTGGATCTGTCGCGACGGATCTCGAGTAATGAGCCTGTAATGGGCAGGATTTGTGGGGAATTCAACTGGGACGGGGGGACAAGTCTTCTCGTACTCTTCCACCTTTTGGGCGTAGGCATTAGGGTCATTGAGGAGTTCTACAAGCATCTCCTCAACGGTGGCAGGAAAATACCTGCCAAATTTTTCTCTGGCAAGGGCTGCTGATTCCTGGTCAATCTTGGGCCGTTGGCGGAACACGTCAAAATACAGGGTAGAGGCACCGTCTACAATGGCCTTCTGAATAAAGGTCAACGGCTGACTGAGTTGCCGGTGCAAGGCCTCTTTCTTTTTATTGGCCCTTCTCCTTAGTTCCTCTGCCCAGGCTTCTGGTTTCATGTATTTGCCTCCTCTTAATGTCCTAACGTTTTCGCGCCTACTGGGATAAGAAAGCGTTTTTGAAATTCACACATAAATATACCACACTTTTGGATGAATACTGGCACGAAACTATTACGGGAAAAACACTACGCCAAACCTAGTAGTCGTGCCGGCAAAATATTTTTCTCGTCGGGATAAGATACCGAAGTCTAAGCGGTGATTGCCAATAGAACCATAATCTGTTATATGAAGACCTCGAAAAGGAGGATCCAGTAATGGGAGGGAAGAGAAAATTCGTCAAAAAGGCAGTTGTGATTACTGGCGCATCAACTGGAATTGGTGAGGTTTGTGCCCTTTACTTGGACAAGATGGGGTTCGATGTCTTTGCAGGTGTAAGGAAAGAGGCAGACGGTGATGCCCTGGTCCAAAAGGCATCGGACCGTCTTTGTCCTATTCTTATAGATGTCACTGAGGTTGATTCCATAGTGTCGGCCTTGGGCACCGTGACTGACAAGCTTGGAGAAACGGGCCTCGCGGGTCTCGTAAATAATGCGGGCATTGTTGTGGGAGGCCTTATCGAGTTTCTCCCCATTTCTGAGATTAAGAGGCAGCTAGAGGTGAATGTTATAGGGCACATCGCGGTCACTCAGGCCTTTCTTCCTCTCCTAAGAAAGGGCCATGGCCGTATCGTCAATATGGGCTCGATTACCGGCAGGTTACCCCAGCCCTACCTGGGGGCCTATTCCGCCTCGAAGGCCGCCTTGGAGGCCATTACCGACTCGCTCCGGCTGGAGCTTCGTCCCTGGCGTATCCCAGTCTCAATAATCGAACCCAGTGCGATAAAGACGCCCATGTGGGATAAGGCCAGGGTAGCAGCGCATGAGACTATAAATGGCTTTCCGGAGGTGGCCAGGGAGCTATATGGCCCTGCAATTACCGGTGTCCTCGGTGTACTTGATGACCCCGACAAGATTGCCAGGGTGGCTACTCCTACCGAGGTTGTGGCCAGGTGTGTTGTGCATGCGCTTACGGCAAGGAGACCAAAAATACGCTACGTTGTCGGTTGGGACGCCAAGCTGGGGGCCCTTGTAACCAAATTTGTGCCTGCCAGGATGCGTGACTGGATTACCATGTTAATCTGGAGGAGATTGGGTTTAAGAGATGGGGCATGATGCTTGTGATAACCCTCGGCGCAGATAGCGAGGGACGTAAACCCCATAGCCCGCGTCCACCACGAACTCTATTTGTTTACCCCGCCTGAAGTTTTCTTCCTTGACAAAAAGGCTGTTTTAGTGTAAGCTAACATGTAAACACTAAATTATGGTGTTTCCGGAATATCCATGGAATCATTTGGGGCATATATAAAAAAATTGAGGGAGACTAGGCGTATAGGGCTTCGAGAAATGGCGAGGCTTGTCGAGATCTCCCCGGCCTACCTGTCTGATATCGAACAAAACAAACGGGAAGCTCCCAGTAAAGAGGTTATTATAAAGATCAATAACGTCCTGGAATCCAATCTTGAACATCTCTTTGATCTTGCGGGGGTCAATTCCAAGAAGATCCCGCCAGATCTCCCTGAAATCATTAAAGAGTTTCCTTCAATTTCCAAGTTGATTAGGGCTGTAAAAAATAGAGACCTTTCGGGCAATCAAATATTGAGGATGGCAAAGGAATTGGAGGGGAAAAAAATGAAGGCCATCATAGTTGCCGCAGGCATGGGCACCCGGATGCAACACCTTACCGAGGATCTTCCGAAATGCATGCTGAAATTCGGCGGTAAGACCCTCCTGGAGAGGCAGATAGAGACCCTAAGCTCTTGCGGTGTCACCGACATATCGGTTGTCAAGGGATATAAAAGAGAGAAGATCAACTATCCCACGCTAAAATATCACATCAATGACAACTATGAGAATAACAATATCCTCAATTCTCTTTTCTACGCCGAAGAAGAAATGGATGACGATGTAATCATATCATATTCAGACATTCTTTATGAAAAACAGGTTGTGGAAAGACTAATTGAAAGCAAAAAAGACATATCCATTGTCGTGGATATCGAATGGCGGGAGTATTACAAGAACAGGAAGGATCATCCCATTGCTGAGGCAGAGAATGTCATATTTGATGCGGAAAACAAAGTGATAGAGATAGGAAAAATCCTTACCAAAAGGCATGATGTTCACGGTGAATTTATCGGAATGATGAAATTGACCAAGAGGGGCACGGACATTTTTAAGAGAAATTTTCACAGATCAAAGGGGCTATTTTGGGGAAAGCCTTTTATCAGGGCATCTACATTTGAAAAGGCCTATCTGACAGACATGTTGCAGGAGCTGGTTCTTTTGGGGGTTGATGTCCACTGTGTAATAATCAAGAGGGGCTGGAGAGAAATCGACACAGTTGAAGACTATGAAAACGCCCTTAAGGCCTTTGAAGAATAGGATTTTCGAATACGACATTTAACCAAATTAGGGGCAAAATTAAAAGTGAATATGAAAGGAGTGATTAATGGACACAACAATGAATGTTGAAGAGCGGTTGAGGTACTGGCGTAAGCGTATTTTTATTTCCCTTTGGATAACCTATGCATCTTTTTACCTGTGTAGGGTCAACATGTCCGTTGCCCTGCCGGGTATTATGCATGAATATGGGTTATCTAAGACCACAATGGGAGGTGTCCTTTCAGCCCTCTTTTTCATGTATGCATTGGGGCAATTTGTTAACGGCCAGCTTGGGGATAAATTCGGGGCACGAAAGCTGATAAGCTTTGGCATAATTTGCTCAGCAATATTGAACATTATCTTTGCCTTCCTTCCAGGCGTTGTTACTGCCATGGCACTGGTTTGGGGACTGAACGGCTACTTTCAGGCCATGGGATGGAGTCCCAGCGTCAAGACAATAGCAAACTGGTTTCCTTTGAAGACAAGGGGGAAGGTTGCAGGCCTTTTTGGGTCATGTTATCAGATCGGAAATGCCGCGTCCTGGTCTCTGGCGGGTTTTGTCGTCGGCCTTTTCGGATGGAGGTGGGCATTTTGGGTTCCAGCAGGTATTTTTGTAATTATTGGAATACAATGGATGATCAACGGGAGAAACGCCCCTGAAGAGGTAGGATTGCCTACCATCGAAGAGGAGGCAAACGGCCTAATCCAGCAGTATGAACTCAGAAGCGATGACCATATGGGGTTTGATTATACCATAAGCAGAGTCCTGACCGATTTCAGGATATGGCTCGTGGCGTTGTCTCTTTTCGGATTAAATATCATTCGATACGGTTTTATGGACTGGGCGCCCACTTATATGTTTGAGGTGGAAAAGGCCAGCATCTCAATTGCCGCTTACAAGGCAATTGCGATTCCACTTGCCGGGTCTCTCGGTGCACTCTTTGCCGGGTGGTCATCCGACAAATTCTTTCAATCACGACGTGCGCCAATCATGGTGGTAATGCTCTTCTTATTGGCTGTGCTTACAGCCATATACCCAAGCCTTGCAAAACTGCACTGGGCATGGAGCCTTATTTGTTTGATCGGAATTGGATTTGCTACATATGGTCCTCATGTTATGATCTGTGCAACCATATCCATGGATTACGCCTCAAGAAAGGCCGCTGCGTCCGCTGCGGGTTTTATCGACGGTTGCGGGTATATCGGCGCGTCCCTGACCGGGATTTTTACGGGATACCTTGTAGACAACTATGGATGGAACTATGGATTTTATTTTTGGATCTGTGGCGCCCTGCTTGCAGCCGTGCTTATGTCGTTTCTGTGGAACTACAAACCAAAAAAAGGAAAATACCATTAGCCCTTAAAAATTAGAGTGCCTTTTTCCCTTTTTTGGGCACAAAGATTGACGAACTCGTAAAAAGGCAAAATCGTGTCACTCCCGCGAAAGCGGGAGTCCATAATTAATTGATATAACTGGATTCATGGTTTCTCAGGAATGACAGATAAGCTCAAATTAGACTCTTTACGAAACCGTCAAGATTGGAGGAAAAAGTGAAGATAGTGTATTCATATTATGTCCTGGACATAGTTCACAGGGGACATCTTTTGATGATGAAAAACGCGAAGGCCATTGCGGGTGATGATGGGAAGTTGATCGTGGGAATCCTCACTGATGCAGCAGTTATGGAGAAAAAGTCCAGGCCCATACTGTCATTTGAGGAAAGGATCGAACTTGCAAGTTGCATTAAATATGTGGATCTTGCGGTTGCCCAAGAGACATATTCTCCCCTGCCAAATGTGAAGCAAATAAGGCCTGACATTTTGTGTGAAAGTACAAGTCACAGTGAGGAGGAGATTCAAGAGGCAAGAGAGGTTATGGAGAGTATCAACGGGCAGGTGATTGTAATTCCCTACTTTCCTGCAATATGCTCCACTGAGATCAAAACGAAAATTAAAAACAATGGGTAACAAAGGCTCAAGGCAATAGTTCCTTGACAATAGGAACAGTCTGCTACTATGGTAAAATAAAAAGTTTGATAGAAGCGTAAGAGTTCAATAATTGTGGTAACTAGGGTAAGAGGCGGACAAGCCCTGCCCTATTCACTCTCTGGTGATTAACCCCCTTTTATTGAGCTGATACATAGAATCCAAGAAAAGGAGGCGCAACATAGAGCAATGAGGATAGCAGACATACTTACTGCCTACAGGATTATCATTGCTCCGATAGTTATTTGGCTCATAATTTCCGGTGAGCGTGTTGTTCCCTATTACCTTTTCGCTGCGGCGGCTATAACTGATACGCTCGATGGTTTTTTTGCAAGGAGGAGCAAAAAGGTAGTCTCCTATGGCGATACTTTTGATGCCGTGGCCGATTGCATCCTTATCTTTGCAACGATATTTACCCTTGGATTCCTGGGAGAGGCACTGCTTCTTGTAGGGATCACTCTGGCGGGAATAGTCTTCTGGACTCCTGTAATAGCCCTCATTTCCAGAAAGGCCGGAACCTTTCAATGGCCGCATCTAGATACAAACCTTTTCGCGGCCGCTGTGTATCCAACGGTTATGGCACACATAATACGCTGGCGGCATGTGGAGTTGCTCGATCTTTTTACGTTTGCTGTGGTGCTGTATTATATGGGGAAATACATTGTTTATGTGCGAGGCATCTATAAAGAAGGGATGACGACCTAATCTTAGAGTTTTTCAGGTCCCTTGTTCTTGGAGAAGAAGTGCCTGGAGAGGGCCTTGATTTGCTTCTTGAAGTGGTTATACAGATACCATCCCATCACCAAAATACCGGTAAGGACCTGCGGCAGAGTAAGTCCATTTCCCTGATCAACAGGGGCATCTGCTGCGAGGGCAAAGTTAAAACAGAAAAGGCCGACTGCAACAGACGCTATACCTAAAAGTTTCAGCCACTTCATGATAATTTTCTCTTTTCGTAACTCCTTAGCCGTTTCTTGACTGCGCCTTTTTGGGTTCCCTTGATACACATTTTGTGTCCACTTGTCAAGGTGCACAGTAGGGTCTGGCATTAACTGCGATTCCTATTTTGGCCTGAGCCTCATTTTTCCCTGGCGCCAAGCCTATCCAAAATAAGCACCGCCACAAAGCCTAAAACCATTAGCGAGATGCCTATAGATATCTGCATGTCCCACTGCGCCGGCAGGTAATTTGACTGGACAGTTGGGACCACTCTCCCATGGTTGTCAATGAAGCTCTTAAGTGTCTCTTTCCAGGGCCAGACCTTTCTCAATGATCCCAGCATGAGCCCGGTGAGGACGGCAACCATTTTATCATGGTGTTTTTTTAATAACCAGCCCAAGACCCGGGAAAATGAGACCATTCCGACACAGGCCCCTGCTGCCAGGAGGGCCAGGACAAGAAAATTCCTTTGGTTGACCGCCTCGAGCGCATATTGGTATTTCCCCAAGAGCAAGAGAACAAAGGCACCGGATATTCCCGGAAGCATAGTAGCGCAGATGGCAATTGCCCCGCTCAAAAATAGAAACCATGGATAATTAGGGGTGGATACAGGAACTAGTCCTACCAGAAAATACGTCCCGATAATTCCTCCTACAAGGCATGACCATGTGAGAAGCTGCCATTTCTCGACACGCCGGCTGACGGTCATTACAGAGGCGAGGATCAGTCCAAAGAAAAATGACCATATGAGCACGGGTCTGTTCTGAAGGAGCCAGCTCAGAATCCTTGCTGAGGAAAATATGGCGGTGAGGATGCCAATAGCCACGGCGAGGAGGATCTGCCAGGAGACTCGATCCAGAAGGAGCCGGAATTTAAGGGCCAAAAGTAGTTTAAGGCCCTTAAAGTCGAACGACTTTATGGCGTCTATTAATTCCTCATAGATGCCGAGGATGAAGGCCATAGTGCCGCCAGATACCCCGGGAATCACGTCAGAGATCCCCATGCAAAAGCCCTTTGCGCTCAGGACAATATAGTCGAAGAGGTTTCTCTTTTTGGTATTGGCTTGCATTTTTTCCTAATGAAGCAAAAAGGATTCGCATCGGATCAGATATGGTTCAAGCAAAGAGACAATGCCCTTTTTCCAGCGTATGAGTGCCTCATTTAACAGAACATAGCACCCCTTGGCAAGCCCAAAGTTGATGTCAGCATCCATCCCCGATAAAAGGTCATACAAGTTTACAGGGAAGATTCTCGACATCAGACTTCTTGATATAGATATCGCGTTTTGGATAAGGAATTTCAATGCCTTCCTGCTGGAAGGCCTCTCTTAACCGGTCGGTTACATAGGAGATTGTATCCATCCTTCGTCTGGGTTCACGGATCCATATCCGGGCTTCGAGGTTAATTGCAGAGTCCCCAAAGCTCTTGGCTACCACCTTGGGGGGTGGTTCCTTCATGACCCATTCAAGCTCTAGGCTGATTCTTGTGATAATGTCTTTGGCCTTTTTGATATCCGCATCATAGGCAATGCCAACCGGGATACGAACCCTGATCTCCTTTGTGATGGTGGTATAGTTGATGATGTCTCGCCGCATGATCTCATTATTAGGAATGATAATCACAATGTTGTCAGGCGTCTGGATTTTGGTTGCCCTTAGACCAATGTCAATAACGTCTCCCCAGGTCGACGAATCTGCCGGGGCCGTCCAGACTTCAATACGGTCGCCTATCTCAAAAGGCCGGTCAATAATCAAAAGGACTCCGGCAATGAGGTTTGAGAGGGTATCTTTGGCTGCAAAGCCGATGGCAATGCCTGCAACACCTGCCCCGGCAACAAACGGCATGATATTGGCCCCTAGTATGTCAAGGGCTATGATGATTCCTGTGGTGTAGATAATGACACCTGAGAACTTCTTAAAGAGGTCCACGATCATGTCGTCCACGTGGGTCTCTGTCTTGGCCGTAAGCCTGTTTTCGAGGTATGGTATAATCTGATTAAAGATGCCATTGGCAAAAGAAGCAAGAATCAGGACCATAAAGGCGTAAAAGATCTTTTCCACCATCAGTGCCTGAAACGCGTTTAGCAATCCTATGCCCACCAGAAGCAATATGGAATAATGGCCAGCCCGTTTTACAAGGATGAAGATAGTATGGCTTCTTTCAAAAAGAACACTATCACGGTATTTTCTCTCGAGTTTACCCGTGATCAGGTTCAGGACCCACCAGGCAGCCGCGGCAGACAGGAATATGGCAAGGATACGGACAATCGAATTTATGATTAACCCTGGATGTGAGAAGACTTGCTGATAGAATTGTTCAAAAAAGGTTTTCATATTTGACCTCCTTTTCCAGCATCTTCAATAAGCAGGTAACGGTCAGGCTTCAGGCGAGCAAATATAGTCGCTCCAGGGCACGGTGCCACCAGTTTCTTCTTATATCTATTGCCCAGAATCTGAAATAACTCGACACAACAAGAACAGAGATGTGCACTTCTGTCTATGGAATAGGGGATTATATCATGATCGTCTCTGACAAAAAAACGAGGGTTAATAAAATTGGCATGATTGGCCGTGTGGGACAGATAGAGGAAGGCATAATCGACCACATCAGATCCCAATCGTTTCGCCCACCTCAAGTAAAGCCTTTTTTCTTTCTCTTCAACATGCAGCCAATCTTTGGGAAGATGCCTTTTCAGGGAAGTGTCCTCTAAAAGGACCCTTTTGTCTACCAATCTGGCCAGGCGTGGTGGCACAAAATCTGATTCAGTAATGGTGGCGGCCTTCCGGCTATTGTAATGCTCCAGTTCAAATGGGCTCACCAATAGATAAAGGCCTTTTTTCTCAGAGGTGCGGTACCAGCTTCCTTGCCTTTGACATGTATCGTTCCACACATCAGGCCCAATACTGGTTATGCTGCTAATTTTATCGAGGGACGCGCAAACAATCCCCTTCGCACTCTTCACCCCTATGCCACGGGAATTTAGGTCTTGTCTAAGTCGTAACTCTTCATTCTCGGTGAGCCAATAGATATGCTTTGTATAAGGATAATCTTTTTTCGTAGCACTTTACCTATGTTTGGAAATGCCAAACGAATGGCAATATCTTTTCTTCGTTCCGTCCGGGCCATAGAGTGAGGGCAAGCGTGAATGACGTCAAGCATATTTATCAATAGCAAGTTTGTCCTTCTAAGACAAGATGGTATTAGCTCAATAAATACAAATGTTTCTAGACCGGCCCGGCCATAATGAGAGAGATTTTTTTGTTGAAGCCTTAAATCATTCATGACATATTCGTTGACGCCGTAATGTTTCTGATAATTTATCACAGAAAGTCAGTTATTATATCAATACGTTATTATTGGATTTATCTTGGAATCCTTTTTTAAGTTAGAGAGGCCCGAAAAGGTCTTCGATATAATAAATGGGTTTGGTCCATCAGGGGAGGAAAGGATCCCCCTCCAAGAATCCATGGGCCGTGTCTTGAGTCAAGATCTGATTTCGCCGGAGAATCTGCCCCGCTTTTTCAGATCCACTGTGGATGGGTATGCCGTAAGGGCCAAGAATACCTTTGGGGCAAGTGAAAGCCTGCCAGCCCTCCTTGAAGTAACAGGAGAGGTTACAATGGGTAAGGCCCCCGGTGAAGCCGTAGGTGACGGGAAGGCCTTTAAGATTTCCACTGGAGGCATGTTGCCTGAGGGGGCTGACGGAGTGGTGATGGTGGAGTATTGTCATCTCTTAGATGAGAAGACTCTGGAAGTCTCCCGGACCATCTCTCCCCTTGAAAATATAATTCAGCCTGGAGATGATCTGAAAGAAGGGGCTATTGTTGTCAGAAAGGGTCATAGGCTTCGTCCCCAGGACATAGGTGTTATGGCCGGGCTTGGCCAAATAGAGATACCGGTTTATCGAAGACCCACAGTTGCTATAATATCTACCGGTGATGAAATCGTGCCCATAGAAAAGCAGCCCCTACCCGGCCAGGTCAGGGATATCAACGGTTCTTCCCTGGTGGCCTTTTGCAGGCTGGTGGGTTCTGAACCCTTATACGTGGGTCTGTGCCGCGATGATTTTGATCCCCTAAAGGAGATGGTTGAAGGGGCCTTGAACCAGGCAGATACGGTGTGGATATCCGGAGGAAGCTCGGTGGGAACAAGGGATCTAACGCTCAAGGTCTTTGAGTCGCTTCGTGATTTTGAGTTGTTTGTTTACGGTATATCCATAAGTCCTGGTAAGCCGACCATCATTGGCAGGTCTGGATTTAGGCCCGTCATCGGCCTGCCGGGCCATGTGGCTTCAGCCCTTATTGTAGCCGAGGTGTTTTTGACGAGGTTGATTGCCAGGCTTTCAGGTATTACGGATCTTTCGGGTCCATTTCAGACACTGATCGAGGCCGAGATGGGCCGGAATATTGAGTCGGCCAGTGGACGTGAGGATTATATTCGAGTGAGGTTGGTTCACAGGGGAGATACCCTGATAGCGGAACCTGTCTTTGGAAAATCAGGCCTCATTTCGACCCTTGTGGAGTCGGACGGCCTTGTGCGGATAGGCATGCTTACGGAAGGACTTTATAAGGGTCAAAAGGTGAAGGTGATGGTTTTTGATGCCATTAATCGAGGCTCGTGGTGAAAAGACAGGTCTATCTGGAAATGAAGGGGCTTGAGGAGGCAAAAGAGTTGTTTTTTGGCCGACTTGGCCCTGATCGCCACACTAGTGATGAGATCGTCAGGACTGATGAGGCCCTAGGTCGCATTACTGCAGAACCGGTCTTTGCAAAGCGCTCTTCTCCCTCGTTTCATTCCGCGGCAATGGACGGTATTGCAGTGAGGGCAGAGGAGACTTACGGAACCACTGAAAGGCATCCTAAGATCTTGAAGATTGGCCATGATGCGGTCTGGGTAAACACGGGACAGCCCATTCCCGTGCAGCTTGACTCGGTGATCATGATTGAAAAACTTCATGAGGTTGAGGAAGGGTGTTTGGAAATTCGATCTCCTGCCTATCCGTGGCAACATGTAAGGAAAGTGGGGGAGGACATAGTGGCCACACAATTACTTCTCCCTCAAAACCATCGTATTCGGCCCTATGATTTGGGCGCCCTTATCAGCTCTCATGTATTTTCGCTTAGGGTCTGGGAGAGGCCTCGCGTGGCGATCATCCCCACCGGCTCGGAACTAGTTCACCACGGCAGTGTGAACGGGATGGCGAAGTTGAATAAGCACCAGCTTGTTGAGTACAACTCTCTGGTGCTTGCGGCGCTGGTTCGGGAATGTAATGCCATACCGATGGTCTATGATATCATACCGGACGTAGAAGACAGGATGCGCAATGTCTTGAAGCAGGCCGTTGAATCTGACGCCCATGTTATAATTGTGAATGCGGGATCATCGGCGGGAAGCGCGGATTACACCGTCCATATAATAGGTGAAATGGGAGAGGTCCTCGTCCACGGTGTTGCAATAATGCCTGGCAAGCCAACCATCTTGGGTGTGGTTCGTGGGAAACCTGTCGTTGGCAATCCTGGCTATGCCGTCTCATCAGCACTTTCATTTGAGCAATTTGTGAAACCCCTTCTCTTCAGTCTGCAAGGCCTTTCACCTCCGAGGCCCGAAACAATTAAGGTGACGCCTACCCGCGATATCCCATCCAAGCTCGGAATAGAGGAATTCTTGCGGGTGAACATAGGTAAGGTTGGTTCGAGATATGTGGCAGCGCCTCTCCCAAGGGCCGCAGGATCTATCACCACACTCACTAGGGCAGAGGGGATTATCCGTATCCCGGCTCTATCGGAAGGTGTCTCTCAAAATGACGAGGTTGAGGCAGAGCTTCTTGTAAAGGAGGAAGAACTCCTGAATACCGTCGTCATCATAGGGAGTCACGATATTACTATTGATGTCTTGGCCGACGAGATCAGGCGTAGAGGACGGAACATTCGCATCGCGTCTGGTAATGTCGGCAGTCTCGGCGGACTTATGGCCATCAGACAGGGAACTTGCCACATGTCAGGGTCGCATCTTTTGGATACTGAGACCGGGCAATACAACATTTCTTATATTAAAAGGTACTTGAAAGGGCTACGCGTGAGTATTTTTCACCTGGTATTGAGAGATCAAGGCCTGATAGTTTCAAAGGGAAACCCAAAACATATTCAAGGGATAGAGGACTTGGCCAGAGGGGACGTTTGCTTTGTCAATCGCCAGGCTGGATCGGGGACACGCGTTCTTCTTGATCATAAACTGAATCAACTTGGGGTGAACACTGAAGACATAACAGGATATAATCGCGATGAGTTCACCCATATGGCCGTAGCCGTGGATGTGTTGAGTGGGGCTGCCGACTGCGGCATGGGCATCTTTGCTGCTGCCAAGGCCCTAGATCTGGATTTTATTCCGGTTGAGAGGGAGCAGTATGACCTGATATTGCCTAGTGCGATATTGGAACATCCGAATATTCGGGCCGTGCTGGAGACTATCCAATCAAGAAATTTCCGGGATCGGGTAGTTGCGCTGGGTGGATATGATACATCAAAAAGCGGGCAACTGTGGATGGAGGCAGGGGGAGGCAAGGGAGACCAGGGATGATTTCAGAGAAGACGAAAGCACCCATTGTTTCTGTTGTGGGCGCCTCAGGGGCGGGGAAGACTACTTTGCTTGAAAAGTTGATCCCAGAGCTCACGAGACGGGGGTTTAAGGTGGGGACCATAAAACACGACGTCCATGGCTTTGAGATTGATCGACCGGGGAAAGATAGCTGGCGGCATAAGCATGCAGGGAGTGTGGTTACCATAATCTCATCGCCTTCCCAGATTGGAATGGTTATGGATGTAGACCACGATCACAATCTTTTCGAGCTAGCAACATTTCTTACCGGGGTGGACATTATTCTGACAGAGGGCTACAAGAGAGAAAAGAATTCAAAACTAGAGGTCTTCAGACCCGAGGTCCGTGAGGAGCCACTCTGCGAGGAGGACGAGAATCTGGTGGGCCTGGTGAGTGATACACCGGTTGATCTCGGGGTTCCCAGGTTTTCAACAAATAATATTGAGGGTCTGGCCGATTATCTGGTAAGCTATTTAAAAATTACGCCGTCTCTCTCTCCGACACCTTGACTTTAGTCACTTCGAACCCTGGCCCAGACTTGGTTTATTGGTCCCTTTGTGTAAAACTTCCGGACGTAGTATTCCGCAGGGTCGTGGCTAGAACGCTCATCAGGGCGCACCAGGGCGGGCTTTAGTTCAATTTAGTCACTTTTCCGGTTCATCCGGGGTAGGTGTTTCATGGTCGAAGTTTTTATAAACAACGAACGATTGATGAGGTGGTTATGATAGGCCTGCCGTTTGTTGCTCAGATTCCGATTGGCGCTTCAGTGGGGAGTGCGTTTGGTCATGACGTTGTCCAGATGGTCATTCATGCCGGTCTGATGGTGAAATTTGTCTTGTGGATTCTTTTGCTCTTTTCGATCACCTGCTGGACCATTATCTTTATGAAGTTCAGGTTGCTTTATCGGGCAAGACAGGAGACGGCTGGTTTTCTGGAGCTTTTTTACCAGGGGAAGGAGTTGAAAAAGATATTTGCGGCATGTGAAGGGCTGGCATTCAGCCCGGTCGCGCGTCTTTTTAGGGCGGGATATGCCGAGTTCAGCCGAATTCGAAAGATTCAGGCCTCTTTCAATTCAGAGAAGGGCCAAGATGAAGGGGGTGGTGAGGCGGCCTTAAGGTCCCGTCAGGCCATAATGGACAATCTTGAGCGATCATTGAAAAGGGGAACCATAAATCAGATAAATATACTGGAGCGCGCCCTGAGTTTCTTGGCTACCACCGGGAATACAGCGCCCTTTATCGGACTTTTTGGCACGGTTTGGGGTATTATGGAATCCTTTCGGGGGATAGGGCTCAAAGGATCGGCTAATCTTGCAGTGGTGGCTCCGGGGATTTCTGAGGCGCTTATTGCCACAGCGGCGGGCCTGGCCGCCGCGATCCCGGCGGTTGTGGCATTTAATTATTTCAGAAACAGGATTTCGGCGCTTAATGGGGAAATGGATATATTTGCATCTGATTTTTTGAGTATGGTCGAAAGGGAGTTAATTAGAAAGGATATTGTAAGAAAGAGAGATGCGTGAGAGTTTCGCTTATGCTAGAGAGCAATAACAAAGGCTTTTTGTCCGATATCAATGTCACCCCGCTCGTTGACGTGATGTTGGTGCTTCTTATCATTTTTATGGTAACCGCGCCTATGATGATGCAGGGCGTGAAGGTCAAACTCCCTAAGACGGCCAGCAGGCATATCAAGACCCGGGAAGACCCTCTGATATTAACGATTAATAAAAAAAGGCAGATCTTCATAGAGAATCATATAATCAAACTTGGAAATCTGGAGACGAAGGTCAAGAACATTTTTGAGAACAGGAGCGAGAAAGAGGTCCTGTTGAGGGCCGACAAGGATGTCCCTTATGGTTTTGTCATAGATGTGGTTTCTAGGGTCAAGCGGGCCGGGATCGACAAACTGGGTATGATCACCGAGCCTCTGGATTGATTCCCATGGATGCCTTATGGATTGAAGCCAGTTCTGAAAGACTGATGGATTCTAAGTGGCGCAAGATGCTAATGGTCTCCGTTGGTTTTCACCTGGCGGTTTTTTCAACACTTCTATTTGTTCCTGAGCCCATGCCTATCAGGAGCATCAAAGGCGCGGTTTATGAGGTCAGCCTGGTAGAAATGCCGAGCAGGAAGGGGCTGAGGTCTGAAAGAGGCATTTACACAAAGAAAGGGCAGGGCCTGTTTGCTTCGAGAAAGGCATACCGAGCCAGGCGAATTGGGTGGTCGAAGGAAAAGGAGAGGCCTGTTATTATCGCAAAAAGGACTTTAGAGACAGAGGAAAAGAAGACCAAAAAGAAGGTCGAGACAGAGAAGAAAAGACCTCTTGACGAAGAGTTCCCCAAGTTGGAGAAAGGGGCCAGGGGTGCGCCTGCTCCTCAATTGAAGGTAGGTGAAGCAGACACCGGTATCTCCATCAGGATGTACCAGTTGGAGGTTGAAAACAGGATTAAGCATAACTGGTCCTATCCTGTCGCCATCCTCGGAGCCAAGAGTCAAAAGCACCTTGAATCCGTTGTAATTATAACGGTCCAAGATGATGGCGCCATCCTGAAGACCTGGTTCAAGAGTCGATCCTCCGATGTCATCTTTAATCAATCGGTTTTAAAGGCCGTGGAGCGCTCAAACCCCTTGCCGCATTTCCCCGAAGGCTACAATAAGACATATGACGAAATTGAGATCGATTTCAATCTAAGGGACCTAGAAGGGTACTAGACCTTTGGAGCTTCATAATCCCATATTATTTGGGCAAAGGACATCGCCCTTCCCAAGGGGCGCGTGGCTACCATTCTGGCTGCTGAGCATTGTCTTGTGTGCCTCCTTCTTTTTCCCCACCCCTGGTTTTGGCAGGATCTATATAGATATCAATTCCCCTTCCCAGCGAAAATTCAAGATTGCCATCCCAGATTTCAGGGATCGGGTCACTACCAAGATTCCTTCGGAACTAGCAACCAAATTGCCGGCCATCATATCTAGTGACCTTGATTATAGCGGTTATTTTAGCCCAATGGATAAAGCGGCCTTTTTAGAAGAAGAAAATGATTTGTCCATTGGAATGGAAAATATTCGTTTCAAGGACTGGTCTGTCATTGGTGCAGAACTTCTTCTGAAGGGTGGCTATACATGCGTAGGTAATACACTGGAGGTAGAGGTTCGGCTATTCGATGTCTTCTGGGGAAGAGAGATATTTGGTAAGAGGACCTTTGGGTACAAAAACCACTACCATTATATGATGCACCGACTCGGAAATGATATCATCCGAGCATTAACAGGACATCCGGGTATCTTTCTTACGAAGTTGGCTTTTGTGGGAAATGGCACAGGACATAAAGAGATTTATGTGTGCGATTATGATGGACAAAATGTCCGACAAATAACCGCAGACAGGAGCATCGCCCTCCTGCCCAGATGGTCTTTTGATGGAAAAAAAATCGCATTTAATTCTTACAGAGATGGAGGCCCCAAGCTCTATATTATGGATATCGCATCTGGTGCTGTGCGTCTGCTTTCCGGTAGAGAAGGGCTAAATATAGGGGCATCGTGGTCCCCTGATGATAAGGGGCTGGCGCTAACGCTGAGCCGCGTAGGCAATCCCGATATATTCACGATTGATTTGGAGGGTAAAATCACTAGGCGGCTGACGAGCCATTGGGGTATTGATGTCTCGCCCGTCTTTTCCCCGGATGGGAAAAAAATCACCTTCGTGTCAAGTCGCTCAGGATCCCCACAGATCTATGTCATGGACCTTGCCAGTGGAAAGGAAGAGAGAGTGACCTTTGAAGGTGCATATAATAGCTCTCCGGCCTGGTCTTCCTTAAACAGAATCGCGTTTGAATCAATGACAAATGGGCACTTTGATCTCTACACCATGGAACCCGACGGCGGACAATTGAAGAGGCTGACGGAGAATCAAAGGAATAATGAAGACCCGTGCTGGTCTCCTGACGGGAGATACATAGTATTTAGTTCAAATAGAGAGGGCCATTATCACCTCTATATTATGAATTCCAACGGGCAGAATCAAAAAAGAATCACCTTTTTAGATGGAGATCAGACTGCTCCATCCTGGGGCCCTTAGTCCTCACATCCCTTGTCGAATGGAGGCAAGGGAGCTGGGTATGAAAAAATTACGACAGTAACTCTATTTGCTTGAAATAATGAAAGGGAGATGTTACAAGACCAAATATCATAAAGGTCAAATGTATTTTTTCTTGCAAAATATAGCGATTTGAAGGTAAATTATTAGAGACTTGGGGCTTACGAGATGCCGCGAGGTGTTGTAAACTAACAAATTCAGGAGGTAACAAGAGTATGGGGAAAAAAATTAATAATGGCTTAATTGCCCTGGCGTTTGTATGTTGCTCCCTCTTACTGGTGGCGTCCTGTGCAAAAAAACCGGCCGAGGTCTCGGAGGCCATTCAGCCGACTACCCAAAAAGTGGAGGCTGAAGAGGCCAGGCAAGGGGAGATGGCAGGCACTGCGCTTTCCAGTGCCCAGGAGGCTGAAAGGCAGGCCAGGCTCCAGGAACTCGAAAGGTCCCAAAAGATCGCCGAGCTGGTCCGTATGTTTGAGTCCGAGAATATCTATTTTGACTTTGATAGGTCGGATTTGAAATCTGAGTCCAAGGCCATTTTGGTAAAAAAGGCGAACTGGCTCCGCCAAAACCCTGCCTATTCGTTGCGAATCGAGGGCAATTGTGACGAAAGAGGGTCCAATGAATATAACCTCGCCTTGGGCGAGAGAAGGGCACATGCCGCCAAGAAGTATCTTATGGCCCTGGGTATTTCAGGTGATCGTATTTCAACGATCAGTTACGGCGAAGAAAGGCCGGTCGACCCTGGCCACAATGAGGAGGCCTGGGACAAGAATAGGCGGGATGAGTTCCATTTGATAAAGTGAGAATATTTAGTTCTTTAATGATGTCATGCCATTTATTTGGCAGGCCTTTTGTGCAAGTTTAGAGAGCCGGCCTGTTTGAGAGGTCGGCTCCTGCGTTCTATATTGATGTGAAGAGATGAAAATATCCCTTTTGCTCAAGAATGGTTTTTTTAGGCCGTGGTTTCTCGTCATTCCACTCCTTTTTCCTTCCTGCGTTACTACAAAAAAAGACCTTCTCTATCTCAACAGAAAGATTGCAGCGGTTAATGAGAGAGTTGATAGTCTGCAAGGGTCAATGGAGAAGAAGGTCTCTGGTGACCTTGAGTCAAAGCTTAAATCTATTCGCTATAATCAGGCGGAAATGGGGGCCGAACTCGACAAGATAAGGGCTGAGACCGAGAGACTTTCGGGACGTCTAGAAGAGAACAGCCATCTTGTTAAGGGTGCTGTTGAAAGAGATACCACCGGAGAGGACGCCACAAAGGCCACGCTTAATGAACTCAAAGAGCGCGTTTCTGCACTGGAGATGAGTATAAACCACCTCTATGAATACCTGGATATTGCTCCCGCCCCTGAGATAGCCAGTCAAACCCTTAAAGACACTACCGTGGCCAAAGAATCTCAACAGGAACCCCTGACGTCTGAAGAAAGGAAAAGGCCTATCTCTCCTGAAAAGGAGTCTTATAGCTCTACACGCGCGATCTACAAAGAGGGTAAATATGAGGCCGCCCTTGCCGGTTTTAAGAGTTTTGTAAAAAAGTATCCCAAGTCGGACCTTGCTGATAACGCGCAATTCTGGATTGGTGAATGTTACCTGTCTCTGAAGCAATATGAGCACGCAATTTTGGCCTACCAGGAGGTTATTAAAAAATACCCCAAGGGAAATAAGGTACCCAATGCAATGCTTCGACAGGCACTGGCATTCTATGAAATAAAGGATAAGACCAGTTCAAGGCTGCTTTTAAAGAAGATCATAAAGGAATATCCCCATTCGAGCGAGGCCAAAATTGCCAGGGCCAAGCTAAAGGCACTAAAGTAGGAGTAACAACTTCTCCCCTATTATCTCCCCCCAGACTTTTTCTTTGCAATTGCTTCACTGAAGGCTGTCATGATGTCCCTTCTACTGATGACGCCCAGGAGCTTTGTTGGGTCTTCGCTATTAACAACAGGGAGAATCGCGAAATCTTTCAATGTGATCTTGTTTAGGGCTGAAAGAAGGGTCTCGTCTTCGGTGACCGTGATCACCTCGCAAGTGGCTATGTCTTGTGCCGAAAGAGACCTGTCCTGGTCGGATCTGCTTTGATAGTCTGACAGTGAAAGAATTCCGGTAAGTCGGCCGAGCGAATCAACAACGGGAAAGGCGTTGAACTTTCTCTGATAGACAAAGTCCTTGAGTTCCTCCATCGTCATATCTGCACGAATTGATTCGACATTTCGTTTCATGGCCTCCTTGACCAGTATGTGTTTTAGCTGGAAGACCTCCCCAGATTCTTCGGTTTCCTCCGCCGGGCTTGAGGACTTGATCTGTTGTATTCGCTCGTTGTAATACTGGATGACTTCACGCCTATCCAGCATCCCCAGTAACTCTGAATGGTCCTCGTCTTGGACGACCGGTAATCTACTGAGATTGCGGATAGTGAATTTTTTGAGCACCTCATTTAGGTCCTCAGATGGGGTGGTGAATATGATTTCGGTGTTTGCCACGTCTCTCATTAATACCAGGTCGCCGATTTCTTGATCAAAGATCACCCCGCGAATATCGTTTGTTGAAAATATCCCGGTCAGCCTCTTATGGGCGTCTACCACCGGAAAGTACTGCTCCTGGCTTGAACGAAAGACCTCCTGGAACTGCCGAAAGGTCATGTCTTCCGGGATCAACTTGGCCTTCCTGATATGAGGCAACAGTTCCCTAACCCTAATGGTAGCCAGGACATCCACAAAAAAGTCCCCACGGTGTGCGTTGGAGTCAATTTTTGTCTTCACCTGTTTGATGTAGATTGTCCATTTTCGAGACAACAAAAATGCAAGGGAACAGACAAGCAGGCTAGGAAGAAGGAGGTGGTATGAATTGGTCATCTCACTTACAAAGATTATGGTGGAGATCGGGGCATTGGATACGGCCGCAAAGAAACCGGCCATCCCAACCACCACAAAGGCGCCGGGTTGAGTCACAATGGCGGGCAGAACATCATGAAATATCCTGCCCACTGCCCCGCCTAATGCCCCACCAATAACGATTGATGGACCGAACACGCCGCCGCTTCCCCCGGAACCGATTGAAAAGGATGTGGTCAATATTTTTCCAAAGGCAAGACCAAGGAGGAAAAGTGTCGAAAGCTCATTGTCTAAGGCCTGTTGGGCATAGCCATAACCGAAACACAAGGTTTGAGGTAAAAAGAATCCTATTCCTCCCGTCATGAGTCCACCGATGGCCGGTTTTATGTGGTTGGGGATCTTTATGGCCCTAAAAATATTTTGGGCACCATAGAAGGACTTTACGTACAGCATGCCTGCCACTGCCAATACGAATGAGAGGATTATATAGGGGCCAAGTTCCAACGGATTTTGAAAGATGAAGTTCTGTGATTCAAACAGGGATCCCCAACCAAGAAAGAGGCAGAAGACACAATAGGCTACTACCGAGGAGATACCAGCAGGGATGAGGACCTCTGATTCAAACTCCGGGTCGCGATACAAAACCTCTGCCGCGAAAAGGGCGCCAGCCAAAGGCGCGCGGAAAATGCTTCCTATGCCAGCACCCAGACCGGCCGCCAACATGATCCGCCGTTCCCGATCAGACAGATTAAGCCTTGTTGCCAAGTCGGAACCGAATCCAGCACCTATTTGGGCAATGGGGCCTTCACGACCACCTGACCCCCCTGAGGAGATTGTAAGGGCTGAGGCAATGGTCTTTATCAATGGAATTCTAGCGCGAATAAAGCCCCCCTTGTTATGATAGGCATCAATGGCGGCATCGGTTCCATGACCCTCCGCCTCAGGGGCAAAGGTATATATAATCCAGCCACTGATGATGCCTCCCAAGGCTGGCAGAAATAAGAGTGCCCAACGATCAAAAGGGGTTTGTGTTGCGGAGAAGATGTGGCCCTCCCCTGCAGGAGCGGGGGGGCGGTAGCCGGCTATCTGGTCCAAAAACATATGGATTCCAAGCTGACAGAGGTAATAAAACAGCACAGACCCCAGTCCAGCAATGAGACCGATCAGTATAAAATATAACATCCATTTTCCGGCTATGGTGAGGCGGGTCGTTCTTACCCTCAGGGCATGGAAGTGAGGCAAGAAATTTTCCTTTTGTGGATGAATCATCGACGCCTTTAGGATTATTCTTGTGGACAAATCATTGTGCGGCGGGGAAAGTTATTGCCGATTTATTGATCCTCTTATAGTGGCAGGGTAAGATATCGTCAAGTCTTAAATGTAATAGCTCAATAATTGAGGGCAACTATGGTAGGAGAAGTCCAAGGCCAGCAATGGGGCCTTTTTTCGGCCTTCTATTCTGCCTGAGGCATTTACAGGGGCGGTGTCAGAGAGTATCGGTTGAGGCTCGTGGCGTGGTTACAATATAGACTTTGTTATGAGAGAGTTCTAAGCGCATATCGCCGCGCGATGATTGTGATGACAGGGGGCAATAATGATACGTCTGTCTTGGTCTTTGGCCTCAAAAAGGTCCCACTGCCGGCCGCCTTGGCGGTCAAGCCCTGTCCTATTAAACGCCTGGTGATTATCCTGGGGTCATTGTTAGGGCCGGCACTTATTGCAGGGGCTGTAGCCTTCCCAGAAGGCATCACGGCGAGATCTAAACATCAATATATTACGGCGAGAGATCTTGTTGGCAAAAGGGCATCCGGGCCGATGAAACCTGTAAGAGCTCCGATTTCCCAGATAAAATTTCTCATCCCCTTCGAGAGGTCTGCTCCAGATTCCAAGCCTTTCTTTCATTGCCTGTCTCTGACAATAAAGTAGGTCTTCCTTGTGTTTGAAGTTCCGATCCTTGAACATGACATGGGCCAGGCCATTCCGGACCAAGAGTGCGTTGACCATACTTCCGTTTTCCAGAAAGACATACGCGAGAAGCCGTCCATACCTGTCCCTTTTCTCTCGATCATATTCCAGCCTCACGCGTGCCCTGTCTGTCCGTTTGATGTTAAAATCTCTTGCTGCACGGGCCATGAATTCATCTTTTCCTCCTGTATGATCGATTTCGGGGGCATCGACCTCTAGGTATCGCACCTTTTCCCCATTATCCAGGAGAATAGTATCTCCATCGTAGACGAATTTGACCCTGTGGTAACCAGCAGTAGTTGATGAAATGCAGGAGATTGCAAAGACTATTATGACAATTAATTTTCCAGTCCTCATGAGTATAGCTTTTTGTGCTTAATTTTTCAGAATCGAACTTATAAAAATGTAATACAAATCAAATATGAAGAGTTAAGATTTTTTATTGACTATTAACACGTTTTTTTTTGACTTTAAAGCTTTTAGGCATTAAAATAAGAATAATTGATTTTCTGACATCCCAATATTCTGCATGTAAAGGAGACCATCCAAACAAATCAAAGTATCGAGGAGTGTGTTATGCCAGAAATAATGACAACCAAGGAACTTGCCAAGTACTTGAAATTGCATGAGATTACTATATGTAAATATGCGGGCGAAGGCAAAATTCCCGCGATTAGGATTGGAAGGGTCTGGCGGTTCGACAAAGAAGCCATTGATAAATGGATTAGTGGAAGCCAAAAGAGATAAGGGCCTGGTGAAACAGACGGTAACATAAAGTGCCGATTTTCAAAACTAATTAGGACCATGGGAGGGCCGTGCGAACTTCCTTTCTGAGATAAAAGAATTTTACCCCAATTATAATCTGGACTGAACCAAGAGTACCTTTAGCCCTCGAAGAAAGCCAACAACCCGGAAGAGATAACCTCATAGGTGATCCTTGCGAAGTTATTCGCTTATGGGTAAAGCAGGTATGCCCTTCTCCATTGTTCATAGGAGTCAAGGCCTGCCATGGATTGCTCTTTTATGAAGGCGAGAGGAACATTAGCTTCAACTGCGCGCCGGACAGATGTATCGCCTATTATCACGTCAATGGGTCTCTTTTTATATTCATATTCATAGGGGGGCTTTTTCCATTCAAAGTTGCCCTTATGGGTAGCGATTACCGTCTTGATAAGGGCGATTGAGGTGAGATATGGCCGATAGGTATGGGGCGCGAGGACATGTATCATGAACCCACGGCAGGCCTGCCCGGCCCATTTGTTGAATGTGGGACGAAACGAGTATTCATGAAGATAACAACCAGTTAGGGCCTCGCGTTCCAGGTTCTGTCTTATTGCCTTTATGTCTAGGTAAGGTGACCCAAAGATTTCGAATGGCCTGCATGTCCCTCTTCCTTCAGAAAGGTTGGTCCCCTCCCAGAGCACCTGTCCAGGATATACACATGCCGTTTCCGGGAGGGGCATGTTAGGCGAGGGCATAATCCACCTCAATCCAGTCTCATGCCACAACATGCCTCGATGCCACCCGGACATAGGTAATATTTCTAGATCACAATCCAGCCGGAACACGCGATTAAAGATTGAGGCCATTTCTCCCATCGTCAGACCGTGGCGCATGGGCAAGCTATAGGGGCCGACAAAGGAATATAGCTCGGGCTTAAGGATGTTTCCTTCAACTACTGTTCCGCCCAGTGGATTGGGTCTGTCAAGGACAAAGACCTTTTTGCCTAAGATTGCAGCGGCCTTGAGACAGTTGAGCATGGTAGAGGCAAAGGTGTAAACTCTGGTTCCCACATCCTGTAAGTCTATGACCAGTATGTCTATCATTTCAAGCATGTGGCGGCTGGGATCTCTAGTTTCTGAATAAAGGCTGAAAATGGGAATCTTCAGGTCGTTGTCATAAGAATGCCCGGTCTGCACCATATTGTCCTGTTCCTCGCCTCCATACCCGTGCTGAGGGCCGAAAAGCATCTTCAGCTGACCCGGAAGCAGGCTCGAAATAACTTCCCTGGTTGTATTTAAGCTACGATCAACAGAGGCCTGATTGGCCAGGAGGCCTATTCTATAACCCTTTAACTTTTTCCAGAGGCCTTGGCGTAAACGGTCAAGGCCGGTGAGGATAGGATCCATGTCTAATTGCTCCAAATGTATTGATTCAATGCTATTTGATCTTGATCTCGTTTTCAAGGTGATAGCTCAATAAAAAGGGGCAGAAGACATTAACCTTTCCCTTAATATTGAGCTAGTACTTTTCAAGGCCTTTGAATGCCGTACCATTGGCTGGAGGCCATATGCGATGTGGCACCGGGGCTAGAAGCAGGAACGCTATGAAAAAAGGTGTACTAATTTTTCTTGCCGTGCTTTTTATTGTTTTTCCGCCCTTCCTTTGGGCGAAGGGGGGGTATAATGTCCTTGAAGAAGGGCAGTTGACCGTATATTTTGAACCATCGTTGGGGTCGATCGCTCAAAAAGTCGCGGATATCTATCCAAAGGTGAAAGGGGATCTGGAGAATATCTTTGGGTGGAGCCTATCTCTGAAACCTTCTGTGGTACTCATTAAGGACAGCAAACATTTTCAGAAAATGAGCGAAAATCCATTCATTGTGGCCTTTGCTGTTCCTGGAAAGGACCTTATAGTGATCAATTATTCAAAGGTCAACATTCAACCCTTTAGCCTTGATATAACCCTTAAGCACGAACTCTGTCATCTCTTGCTTCATTCCCAAATCAGCGGGGACATTTTACCAAAATGGCTGGACGAGGGCCTTTGTCAGTGGGTAAGCGATGGAATGAGCGATGTTGTAATAAATCAAAAAAGGTCTCTTCTTAACAGGGCGGCCTTTCGAGACACATTTATACGCCTTGATTACCTGAGAAGGCATTTTCCAAACGAAAAGGAAGGCCTTCTACTTGCCTATGAGGAAAGCAAGAGTTTCTCTGCCTATATTATCAACAGATTCGGAAAAGAGGGGATGTTGAAGATCCTAAACTACATGAAACGTGGTGAAGATCTGGATAGCGCCCTTATCAAGGTCGTTTCCATGCCCTTGCCGAGCCTAGAAAGGGCGTGGCATAATTCCCTGCAAGAAAAGATCACCTGGTTTACCTACCTGAGTTACAATCTCTATGAGATCCTTTTTGCCCTTATGGCCCTGATCACGGTATACGCATTCATACGGATGGTGATGAGAAAGCGGGCCTACATGAAACAAGGAGGAGAAGATATCGACGGGTATTAGAGCTGGCTTTTCGTCTCCCTCGAATACCAATCATCATAGGCATAATCTAGAAGACTCCATTTATCCTCCTCATTTATTCCCTTAAAGTGGATGCCGGCAATGAAATCTAATCCTGAGTCCTCCTGAACCTCTTTTATCCATAGTAACTTAGCGCTGGCTTGAACCGGTGTACGTCTTGTAGGTATACCTATATGTAATTGGATATCTGAAAGGCCATCTATTTTCTCCGTCACATGAAGCCTCATGCCCGCGCCCTCGCGGCTTATATTTGAAAGCACACATGCTTCACGATTATTCCTTCCCGAGGTATATTCACCTTTTAAGGCCACAGGGAACCTTAAAAATTTTCTTCTTTCTTTCATTTGGATCATTTCTACCCCCAGTTAAAGTGTATCACCTTAATATTTAGGGAAAGCACAGTGGCTTCAGCAACTAGCCCCAGGGTAGAAGGGCTCTTCTTCTGCCCCTTTTTATTGAGCTGTTACGTTAAAGTTCTGCGGAGAGGATTTGTTTAAGTGTACTCATCTTATTTCATGGTGGCAAATGGTTTTTTTTAAGTATTAAGGTTCAAAGTTCAGGAGTTCAGAGTCGGGGTTACAAAAACGTGAAGAAACAAAAACAAGAAGCCGCCTGGTCATCAATGCACAATATCGCCTCTGTTTTTCATGAACCGCGATGCCTAAACGGTGAATCTGACAACCTTAGTAGTTACCCTACAATTATGTATGCTTGACATACATGGTCGGTATATCTTATGCTTTTTCCATCAGAAAAAGATTTCTGCGGTTTTCCCAGGCGGGGATTCGGGGTTGTTGGTTATGCGAATATTGTTGATTGAAGATGATCAAAAGATAGCGTCTTTTGTACTCAGGGGATTTAGGGAGTCGGGATTTACTGCCGACCATGCGATCAATGGCGAAATTGGTCTCCATATGGCCCTTAATAGCCCTTATGATGCCGCGATTATAGATATTATGCTGCCAAAATTGGATGGCCTTACACTCATAGAAAGACTTAGGAGCAATGAGATAAACACGCCGGTTATTATTTTGAGTGCCAAACGATCGATAGAAGATCGTGTTAAGGGGCTTCAGACAGGGGGCGATGATTATTTAACAAAACCATTTGCCTTTTCCGAGCTTCTGGCCCGCGTACAGGCACTTATCCGTAGGGCCAGCGGTGGATCAGAGCCTGCCCGTCATAGGGTTGGTGATCTATCCATGGATCTTATCACCCGTGAGGTTATTAGAGGAGGAAGGAAGATCGAGCTGCAACCCCGCGAGTTTGCACTCTTAGAGTACCTTATGCGCAATGCCGAAAGAGTCGTATCCAAGACCATGATCATGGAACATGTGTGGGAATATAATTTTGACCCTATGACCAACGTAGTTGAGGCACGGATATGCAGATTGCGCGATAAGATTGACAGGGATTTCGAAAAAAAGCTGATTTACACCATCCGGGGGGTTGGATATGTTCTTAAGGAGGCTCCATAGGTTACCACGCACTCTGGCCTTTCGGTTGACCCTATGGTATGCGAGCATATTCGGCATATTGGCCCTCGTGGCCTTTGCCGTCTTTTATTTTTTGATCGCCGCTGCCTTACGCGGTCAAACAGATCAGGCCCTTTTAAACGAAATCGACGAGTTCTCTTCCCTACTCGAGGTCAAGGACATCGACGCCGCCAATACAGAGATGGTCCTTGAAGCCGAGTCTGAGGGGGTGCATAAGATGTTCTTCCGTCTCTTGACCGAAAAAGGGGACGTGATGGTCTCATCAAATATGTCCTCCTGGGGGCACGTGGTTGTGCCCAAGAGCACACTGAAACGGTTAAAAGGGGGCGCCGACCATGTGTTCGAAACGCTGGTGAGGCCCGAAGATGGTTCAAGGATACGCATGGTTTATGGTGCAATCGGTCCAGGTAAGATTCTCCAAATAGGCCGGCTACTGGAAGAAGATCAGCGATTTATGACGGCATTCCGGGAGATATTTGGCACGATAATGGCCCTGCTCATGGTCTTTGCCTCTCTTATCGGATGGTTTATGGCTAGGAGGGCACTCAGTGGCGTTGATGAGATCACCCGAACAGCCCAGCAAATTTCTGAGGGATCGTTTGAGAGGCGGGTTTCTGCTAAATCCAGAGGCGAAGAAATCGATAGGCTTGCGACTACGTTCAATAACATGCTGGACCAGGTTCAGGCCCTGGTGCGCGGCATGAGAGAGGTGACCGACAACATTGCCCATGATTTGAGGAGCCCCATTACAAGAATTCGCGGTATCGCTGAAATGACGCTGTTAAGCGGTAGGGGTGCGGATGAGTTTGAGGCAATGGCGGCCAACACCATAGAGGAATGCGATCGTCTCTTGGGGATGATCAATGCCATGCTGGACATATCAGAAATCGAGGCAGGGGAAGGCAGGTTTCTGATGGTGGAGGTCGACCTTGTCCGCCTGGTGCGGGATGCCTGTGAATTATTTCAGCCTATTGCTGAAGACAAATGCATAGATCTTGTCAGGAAATTACCAGATCATTATCCTCTATATGGGGACATGCAGAGGCTTCAACGGGTGATTGCCAATCTCCTGGATAATGCGTTAAAGTATACCCCATACGGAGGAACAGTGACGGTTTCGATTAACGGCGATATGGCTAAGACTGTAATTTCTTTCAGTGACACGGGCATTGGCATATCAAAGGAGGACCTGCCACACATTTTTAAACGGCTATATAGATGTGATCGGAGCCGCTCACAGGCCGGGACGGGTTTGGGCCTCAGCCTGGCCCTGGCAATCGCCCGCTCACATGGCGGTGATATCACTGCCACAAGTCATCTTGGCAAGGGGAGTACATTTACTGTTTCCCTCCCTCGTGCGCCTCTTTCTAATTAACTCCATGTGCACTTTTGACAAAATATTACAAAATAGTAACCTTTGTGTCATATCCCGATTAATTTGCTGTTCTATAACCCGTGCCAATCCCCTCGGATTCTTCGGGGGGAAGCAATTAGGCCAAAATAGGTTAAGTTGGCTTGTGTCTTACGGAGGATACCAGCATGAATGATGGCGTGGTAAATCAGATCCACGGTATTTTCAACAATGAACTACTGCGAAGGGCCTTGACAAAATTGCGATATCCGATTGTTATCGCACTCTTCATCTTATTGATCCCACGGATAAAGACAGCCTTGCTTATACCAGGATTTGTGGTCTCAATGTTCGGCGAACTGATTCAACTTTGGAGCTTCGCTTCATTGGACAAGAATAAGGCCCTTGCGGTTAAAGGACCGTATATGCTAACAAGGAACCCGATGTATATAGGGCGGTTCTTTTTGCTTCTGGGCTGCCTCCTCCTTATCGGCAAGATTTGGCTGATTATGGTGTTTACCGTGTTGTATTATTTCTATATGGTCAATCGCGTTAAGCGCGAGGAGACAGAGTTACGGGGGCTCTTTGTTGATACATATGAAGAATATTGTCGGGAGGTGAAGCGGTTTTGGCCGTCCTTGAGATTGATTAAAAGTAGATCAGTCTGGTCTTTCAAATGGAACCTCCTTATACAAAACCACGGGCACTGGAATCTTATTGCGGTCCTTGCCTGTTATGCCATATTTTACCTCTCTACTCTCGTCAGGATGGCCCCAGGATGAACGGTATCTTAAGCAAACCCCAAGACCTTCCTAAGAGTAATAAATGAGATTGCCCTCAATGCCCCAAGGGGTAAGAGGTGAAAGACAACTTACTTATATTACAATAAGGCGTGAATAAGGACATGGTGATAGTAAAAATAGAGAAGATGTGTTTGTATATTTTTTTGGTCTTGATGCTCTTTTGCTCATTTTGTGGAAATGTGATGGCCGCCAACGATTGGGCATTGACCGTTTACGAGACCAAGCTGACAGGCGATAACCTGACGGATACCTTTTTTATGCAATCGAAATATGAGCACTCATATCTAGTGGCGTGTGCCCTTTCCAAGATGATCGGGCCATTTAACAAAAACATCGATGTTGGATTTGAGGGGCAAGTAGTGAAACATTATATCGGTCAACACCACCTGGAATTCAATGCCCTGATCGTGGCTAGATGGGAACCGTTTCCCTGGGATGATTATCTTGATACAAGTTTTGCAATGGGGGAAGGGGTATCTTATGCGACGAAAACCCCGGAGATTGAGGCAAAATATCATGCACACACGTCACAATTTCTAGATTACATGATGTTCGAATTGGCATTTGCCGTGCCAAAGGTTGACCACTGGAGTGTTGTCGCGCGGATCCATCACAGGTCTGGCGCCTGGGGTCTCTTTCATGGTGTCAGCGGTGCGTCAAATTCCCTGGGTTTTGGAGTTCGTTATACATTTTAGGCCCAAGGCCAAATCCTTTCAAAATTGTAATCTTTTTGAAAGGTTCCTGAAAGCCTTCCCTATTATACTTATCCCTGCCGTGCCTTCAGGCAAGTGAAGGAATGCTCTAACTGTCATGTAAATTGTGATGGACGAGGCGCGAGTAGATCAAGTTCCCATAATGACCTAAACGTGATCCCGATGCCTCGGCGGGTGTCAGAATGTCAAAAAAAGGCCTTTTCCTCAAATTCTTATTTCTCCACCTGATTCTGTTGATGGCCCCGGCATATCCGGGATATGTTAATTGTTTTTTGGTATCAGCACAGGCGGGTGAGAGAAATGTATCGATTGATTTGAGCACCGCAATAGCGCGGGTTGCCAAAGAGAATATCCCCGCCGTTGTGCATGTGGATGTAATACAACGTCAAAAAGTGATAGGTCCTTTCTTTCCCAATTTTTTCGACCTTCCTTTTCGACCGCATAATTTCAGAAATGAATTAAGCGCCCTGGGAACTGGCATGTTTATGGACACACAGGGTCATATCCTTACCAATAATCACGTGGCTGGAGGTGCGACTACGCTTGAGGTGTTGCTGGCCAACGGTAGAAGATATCCAGCCAAATTGGTAGGTGCGGATCCCAAGACCGATCTGGCGGTGATGCGCATTTTTGCCAAGGGCCCTGTTCCCCATGTGAATTTCGGAGATTCAGATCAGGTTCAGGTGGGTGACTGGGTGGTGGCCATCGGTCATCCCCGTGGCCTTGTCCAGACCGTCACTAAAGGCATTATAAGCGCAAAGCATAGGCGAGGGATCATGGATCCCAATGGCTATCAAGATTTCCTGCAGACCGATGCCGCCATAAATCCTGGTAACAGCGGTGGCCCCTTACTCAATCTTTCCGGAGAGGTCATTGGCGTCAATACGGCTATTATATCCCATTCCGGTGGTTTTGAAGGGATGGGGTTTGCCATTCCCAGTAATATGGCCACCCACGTCGCCAGACAGCTGCTTGACCATGGAAGGGTAGCTCGAGGCTGGGTTGGCGCCAGGATCGAGGCCCTTGCTCCTGATCTTGCTGAATCTATTGGATTGGCTAGGGCTACAGGTGCACTGGTCGTTCAGGTGGCAAAGGGCAGTCCAGCAGACAAGGCCGGCATAAAAAGGGGCGATGTGGTGGTCCGATACCGGGGAAAGGACGTTTCTGATAGCAGTACCCTCCAAAATGAGGTGGCGGCCAGTCCCATTGGAGAAGAGGTCGACATAACTGTCTTTCGCAACGGCAGGACACAGACCCTTAAAGTCAGGCCCGCCAGTCTGCAGGCAATGATAAGGGGTAAAAACTTTTCCATTGAGGGTAGACTAGGGGTGGACGTTAGGCCTGTGAAGCCAGAGGAGGTACAACGATATGGCTTGAATCCTAGACGTGGTTTGGTGATTACATCAGTATTTCCGGATAGCCCTCTGGCGACCAGTGGCTTTGAGGTAAACGACGTGGTCCTGGAGGTCAATGGCCTGCAAATTCGCGGTGTGGAAGATCTTGTAGCTCTGATCAGGTCGTTGAGACCGGACCAACGAATCGTCGTCCTTGGTCTCGATCACCGAAGCGGTCGGGCTGGCTTTGTGCAGATAGTAGTGCCATAGCCAATCATGGACTGTACATGAAAACGTTATAAAGATAATAACCTAAGGAGGTTTGATATCATGACATGCAAACTATACGGCGCAAATCTCATCCATTATATTGTTATTATGATTGTGGCAGGCGTGCTGATGTTGTTGAATCCTTCTGCATTTGGGGAGGAGCAAGAGAAGGATCTGCCTCCTAGGAGCATCTCCGTGGCCCCGGAATATACGGGGGTGATTGTTTCTGAAGGGGAAGAGGTGAGCGTTGATCTGATTGTTAAAAACCATGGAAGAAGGGATGAAGACATAAACCTTGCGCTGACTTCTATCCCCAAGGGATGGAAGGCCCAGATAAAGACGTATAGCTATGGCGTTACTGGTGTTCATGTAGAAAGCGACAAGTCTAAGAGCCTCAGCTTCAAGGCAAGGCAGGTGGGAGAAGTTGCGCCGGGAAGATATATCTTTGGCATCCGAGCGCGAACCCAAGACCGGAAACTTATTTCAAAGAGCCATGTGACAATTACGGTGAAACAAAGGAAAGAGGAGAAAAAGGCAGGGGGAGTCAATATTACTACTTCCTATCCGGTACTTCGGGGGCCGACAGACGGTAAATTCGAATTCTCTTTGGAGGTTCAAAGCAAGCTGGAAAAGGATGCCGTTTTTAGTCTGATCTCCCAGGGCCCGGAGAATTGGGAGATTAATTTCAAACCTGCATATGAAGAAAAGTTTATCTCAAGTCTGAGGTTGAAGGGAAACCAGAGCCAAACCGTTGCGGTTGCGGTCAAACCCTATGCCCTTTCAAGTCCCGGTAAGTATAACATCTTGGTCAAGGTTAGTTCTCCAGAGGCCAAGGGAGAGGCCAGACTGACCGTGGTCTTGACCGGGACATATAAGCTCGATGCAGGCACCGCTAACGGGCTTCTCTCCCTTGACGCCATCAGGGGAAAAGAGGCCAACCTATCATTTTATGTGAAAAACAGCGGGTCTGCTAAATTAGACGATGTGCACTTTTTATCCTTTAAGCCTGAAAACTGGAAGGTGAAGTTCAACCCCGAAAAGATCGACACCTTGGCTCCCGAAGAGCTAAAACAGATTGAGGCCTCAATTACTCCTGCTGATCAGGCATTGGTTGGTGATTACTCCGTGGGCCTGAGCGCAGAGTCGGGCAAGGCAGAGAAAAACCTTGAGTTGAGGGTCACCGTAAAGGCCGCCACTGCCTGGGGGTGGATAGGGATCGGGATTATTGTATTGGTCATGGCCGGGCTTGTGACGTTATTTATTAGATTAGGGAGGCGGTAAGATGGGATCAGACATTATGATCGAAACCACAGGTCTAACTAAGAAATACAAAAATCAGACAGCAGTTGATCATCTGTCCTTTAAGGTCAAAAAAGGGCAGATATTCGGATTTCTAGGACCAAATGGGGCGGGGAAGACAACGACGATTCTGATGCTTCTCGGCCTGAGCAGGCCATCAGCAGGTGATGCAAGGGTCTGTAACCTTGACCCCTTACGAAGGCCAAGGGACGTGAAATGTCTTGTAGGTTACCTTCCTGAAAATGGGGGGTTTTACGGGGATCTCGATGCAGTCCAAAGCCTGGAATATGTCGCCAGCCTGAATGGGATACAGAAACACAGGGCATCTGAAAAAACCCACGAGCTTCTGGAACTCGTCGGTCTAAGTGGGGAAAAACGAAAAAAGGTGAGTGCGTTCTCCAGGGGAATGAAACAGCGTCTGGGCTTTGCGGAGGTGCTCATTAAAGATCCTAAGATTCTCTTCCTTGATGAGCCAACCCTTGGTCTTGATCCCGATGGGGCCCTCAGGTTGATGGAGTTAATTGAATCATTAAACCGTGATAGAGATATTACTGTGCTGCTCTCTTCGCATAACCTTCACCAAGTACAGAAGATATCCCATAGTGTGGGGATCATGATCAACGGCAGGATGGTGGCGGAGGGATCTATTGCTTCACTGGCGGAGGAAAAATTTGGGGTGGGTGAAAAGGAATACACCTTGGAAGAGGTATATATGAAGTATTTTCGGGAGGTATAGATATGAGAGGCCTTTGTGCGGTCTATAGAAAGGAGCTGTGCGATCATTTCAGCAGTTACAGGTTTATTGTCCTCTTTGCCTTGATTGCCATGGTAAGTTTCATTACCAGTTACATGGCAGGGATGCACTTGAGAGAGAACCTTGGGGGCCTCTCAAGGACCAAGTTCCCCTTTCTAATGCTCTTTAGCACTCCAGGCGCATTGTTTTCCATGGTCCAATTCGTGGCATTTTTTGGTCCACTTATAGGCCTAGTTCTAGGGTTTGATTCTATTAATCGGGAAAGGGCGCATGGGACACTCATCAAGCTCATATCCCAACCCATCTATCGTGATGCGGTCATTAACGGGAAGTTCTTGGCGGCCGTGGCCACGATCAGCATCATGCTCATTTCTATTGTCCTGGTCATCTCCGGTTTTGGCCTCGCAATTGTGGGAGTCGTACCGGGGATTGATGAGATATGGCGTCTCCTTATATATCTTGTCATAAGTATCTTCTACATCTCTTTTTGGCTTGGGGTTTCTATGCTGTTTTCAATATTTTTCAGGAACATTGCGACATCTGCATTGGCTTCAGTGGCGCTTTGGATTTTTCTGTCTTTTTTTGTGTCTCTGGGCGCGGATGTCGTGGCAAATGCAGTCGCGCCCGTGGGGAACCAGAGAGAAATAAGGCCTGAGATCCTCGTAAAGAATGCAAGGGTAAAAGACATGGTTTCTCTTTGCTCCCCCATGGTCCTTTATTCTAACGCGACCGCCACAATTATCGATCCCATGAGGAAAACGACACGCTCCATTACACTCATGGGGCCAGCGGAGCAGATTCTGGCCTCACGTTTTCAGAACCCCTTGCGATTAGGCCAGAGTGTCATAGTGGTCTTTCCGTATATGACGGCCTTGATTGCCCTGACCCTGGTCTGCTTTGCCATTTCATATTTTGTGTTCATGTTGCAGGAAATCAGGACATGAGCCTGTTCAGCTTTGGCAAGACAATTATGCTCCCACGAAAAACATAAAGGAGAGGAACATGATACACGTCGAGAATTTGACCAAGTATTATCACGATCTTTGTGCCGTGGACACGATAAACCTGGAGATTGAGAAAGGTGAAGTCCTGGGGCTGCTGGGGCCTAATGGTGCCGGAAAGACGACCACACTGCGAATGCTGACTGGCTTTCTTCGGCCCAGCTCGGGCACCATTCGAGTCAAGGATTACACTATTGAGGAAGATGCCCTCAAGATAAAAAGGCTCCTCGGGTACCTGCCGGAATCCGCCCCTTTATACCATGAGATGTTGGTGTACGATTACCTGGTCTATATCGCGAATATCAAGGGTCTTGAGAAGACAGGGAATGGCAAACTCTCCCAAATTCGCAATCTGGCTGATCTGTGCGGGCTCAATGAGGTCATGCATAAACCTATTGGTGAGCTTTCGAAGGGGTATAAGCAGCGTGTAGGGCTGGCGCATGCTATGATGAATGACCCTGAGATATTGGTGCTGGATGAGCCTACCTCAGGCCTGGACCCAAATCAGATTGCCGAAATTCGACAGATTATAAGGCGGATCGGGAAGGAAAAGACTATCATCATTTCTACCCATATCTTAAGTGAGGCAGAGGCCGCGTGTGACCGTATCGTCATTATTAACCGGGGAAAGATTGTTGCCGACGACCGCACTGAGAGCCTGAAACAAACTGCCAGCAAAGAACATTTCATACATGTCTCTATTCGTAATGCGGATTTCCAATCGGCGAGGGCCCAATTGGAAGTGATCGACGGTATCTCAAAGGTCGAATGTATACAGGAAGACCAGGATGGAATGATCGATATAAGGCTCACCTGTAATGCCTCATTTGATCTGAGGGGACCAGTCTATCAAACCGTCAAAAAAACCGACTGGGCCTTAATGGAACTTCACCAGGAGACCCGGACACTTGAAAACATATTTCGTGAGCTGACTAAGGAGGAATGATATGCAGCAGGCCGTCCACATTTTCAATAAGGAATTCAAGGATTACTTCATATCCCCCATTGCCTATATAGTGATTTCTATCTTCCTTCTGGTAACGGGGTGGTTTTTCTTTGCAACGTTTTTTCTCTACGACCAGGCGAATCTCAGGAACTTTTTTTCCTTGCTTCCCATTGTTTTTTCGTTTGTGATTCCAGCCATTACCATGCGCTTGTTTTCCGAGGAACTTAATGTGGGTTCCTATGAAACCCTTCTCACCCTTCCCGTTACTTTCAACGATGTGATCCTGGGCAAATTTCTGGCGGCAGTCGCCTTTGTTGCGGTGATGATGGTCCCTACTGTGTCCTATCCAGGCTTTATCGCATTTCTGGGGCAGCTCGATTGGGGTCCTGTAATTGGGGGGTATATCGGCGCTCTATTGCTGGGTGCCTCTTTTTCCTCTATTGGGCTGTTTGCTTCATCTTTGAGCCGAAACCAGATCATCGCCTTTATTATCGGTATGATTATATGCTTTGCCTTGACGCTGATCGATAAGATGCTTTTTTTCTTTCCCAGGTCTGTTTTAGGTGTGATCAGTTATCTGGGGGCGGCGTCCCATTTTCAGAATATCTCCAAAGGCATTATCGATTCACGGGATATCCTATACTTCTTGAGCGTAATTTTTGTTGGACTCTATGGAACAAACCTGGTTATGCAAGGAAAAAAGTGAGGAGAAGCAAATGGATTCAAGAAACCTGCCCGAAAATTTTATTAAGCCCCTTATATATTTGGTCGTGATTATATTGGTGAATATTGCGGGGTTGACCCTGTACCTCAGGATCGACCTGACGAAAAATAAGATATATTCATTATCCGAGGCCAGCAAGGAGGTGGTGTCTACCCTCTCTGAGCCACTGACCATAAAGGTATTTTTCACCCAAGACCTCCCGGCGCCACACAATAATACAGAAAGGTATCTTCACGATCTGCTCGAAGAATATGCCATCCATGCCAATCAGTATTTCAACTACCGATTTTATAATGTCACCCCTGAGACAGAAGGGATTGCCAAGGGTGCCAGGGAAAACCAGGCACTGGCCGACAGCTATGGGATTCGGCCCGTTCAAATTCAAGTGCTCGAAAAGGATGAAGTGAAGTTCAAGAAGGCGTACATGGGCCTTGTGCTGATACATGGGGATATGATTGAACAGATCCCTACAATTACTTCCACAGATGGCTTGGAATACAAGCTGACAACCGCAATACAGAAACTCAACAATAAGATTAGTGCACTCCTGAGTCTGCACGACAAGGTGCAGGTCAAATTGTATCTGTCCTCATCTCTAAAAAAGGTGGCACCTTTTATGGGGTTGAGGAAACTTTCCGAATTACCCGGAAAGGTAAAAGACGTAGTTAATGAGCTTGGTGAAAAGAGTTATGGAAAACTTGCCTATAGCTATGTAGACCCTGTAGGCCCCGAGGAACAGGAAAAGATATTGCAAAAATATAAGATAATGTCCCTGACGTGGCCTACCCTGCCCGCCAAAAATATCAAGGCGGGAGAAGGCATCATCGGTCTTGTGATGGAATACGGTGGCCGTGTCAGGACGATGCAACTGATGCACGTGATGCGTATTCCCATTTTTGGAACACAGTATAGCCTGGTGGATCCAAGTCGATTGGAACAAATGATTAACGATAATCTGGAATCCCTTATCGGCATCAACATGGATATAGGCTATCTGGCGGATCATGGAACACTTAAGATTTCCCGCTATTCTCCTATGGAAGGTGAGCAGACGGATTACTTATCCAGCTTTTCAAACCTGGTTTCTCGCAACTATACGATTAGAGAGATTAATCTAAAAGATGACTCGATCCCTGAAAGCCTTCAATCTCTTGTCATTGCAAGGCCTACTGAGGAGTTTACTGACTACGAGCTATATCAGATCGACCAGGCCCTGATGGGGGGAACAAATCTTGCCATATTTTTGGATTCATTCAAAGAGGTCATGCCCCCGAAACAACAGCCATATGGCTACAACCGTGGGCCAAGCTATGTGCCTTTAAATACTGGGCTTGAAAAGCTGCTGGACCATTACGGCATCCGCATCAAGAATTCGATAGTACTGGATGAAAACTGTTATAAGCAAAACATTCCAAGGCGATTTGGTGGGGGTGAAAGGCCGATATATTTTGCGCCGCTTATCAAGAACAGGTTTATCAATCATGGCCTCGGGTTTATGAAAGACATCAAAGAACTGGTGGCCCTCAAGATATCCCCCCTGGAATTGGATGAGCAGCGGATCTCAAAAAAGGGGATCAAGGCCCTTAATCTCTTTAGCTCTTCGGAAAAGTCTTGGGAGATGAGAAATAGGATCAATTTCAACCCGATGTACATCAGGCCACCTTCATCGGGGAAGGAAGAGGAGAGCATGCCTCTGGCATATCTGCTGGAAGGCGAGTTTCCCAGCTATTTTGCGGGGAAGCCTATGCCCGAGAAGATGGTAAAAGAGTCTGAATCCGAAAACAAGGGCGAGAAAAAATCCTCTGAGAACACGCCTGTTAGAAAGGGGGAGGTTGATCTATCCAAGATTCAAGGCAAGGGCGTTTTTATGGCCAAGAGCAGGCCGGCCAAGATCCTTCTGATCGCCTCGTCGGCGATGCTTCAGGACAATATCCTGGATAGGGAAGGGAAAGGTCCTAATTCGGTGTTTGTTATGAATATCTTGGATGCCCTGAATGACCGCGGAGATATAGCAGCTATGAGGGGCAAGACTCAACGGTTTAATCCATTGAATGAGAGCAGTGCCCTGGTAAAGACAGTTGTGAAGACATTCAATATCGCGGGGCTTCCGATATTGGTAATTGTGTTTGGTCTTTTTGTCTGGTTCCGAAGGCACTCGCGGAAAAGACGTATACAGATGATATTCCAGAAATAATAAGAGAGGTGACCCATGAAACCAAAAAAAGAATACATCATACTAGTTATTATTATTGCCGCGCTTGTTGTGTATCTATCGCTGAAGAAGACGAACAGGATGAACTACCAGTTGCCTAAGATAGCAGAGATCAAGCAAAAGACCATCTCGAGGTTTGAGATCAATAAGGGTGGAGACTCCATCGTTTTGAATAAGAAGGACAATACTTGGTATATTGGGACCAAAGGTTATCCCGCCGACCCGGGCAAGGTCAAAAACATGCTGGACGTTATAGGAAAGTTAAGGCCCACCACCCTTGTTTCAGAAGGTAAGGGCTATGTCCGCTATGACCTGGGTGATGACAAAAAGATTACTGTCAAGGCGTGGACAGACAATACCATATGCCGAAGTTTTGAGATCGGTAAGGCTGCCCAAAGTTATCAGCACACATTCGTTAAACTGACCGGTGATCCGAATATCTATCAGGCCTCGGGGGTTTTCAGGGGTAAATTTGATCAGACGGTGGAGGAACTCAGGGATAAGGCCGTTCTGGCCTTTGAACAGAAGGATATTTCGGAGCTGCATATCACAAAGGGCAAGGAATCTTTTGTGTTTCATAGAAGACATCCGTCTGTTGAGGTGAAGGCAGGCAAGACGACCGGGACCAAGGAGAAGGCAACCTCAAAAAAAGAAGAAACGGGCTGGCAGACCGCTGATGGAAAAGAGGTTGATGTAGCCAAACTGAACAGGTTACTTTCGACCCTTTCCAAGTTGAGCTGTCAGAAATACGTGGCTGACCGCACAAAGGCGGACTTTAAAAATCCCATTTGTAAAATCGGCCTAAAGGGTTCGAAAGAACACACCCTTTCCATTTTCGCAAAGAAAGATAAGGAGGCGAAAGATTTCCCTGCGATTTCCTCTGAAAATGACTATCCCTTTTTTCTGGGGAAGTGGCAGGTGGACCAGATCATGAAAAACCCGAATGAAATGATAAAGAGGCCTGAGAAGTCGTAGGGCGATAAAAGGTATAAAAGAGGTATCGGCCTCTATCCCATCTTATGTGAGAAATTTGAGGTAAGGAGGAATTGATGGACATCCAGGAAATAACACGGAGGGTCGAAGAGGAAAGCCTGGTACTGCGGCAGATTATGTCAGAGATAGAAAAGGTGGTGGTCGGTCAGAGGAATCTGATGGAGAGGCTCTTGATAGGGCTATTATGTGAGGGCCATCTCCTCTTAGAGGGTCTTCCAGGCCTGGCCAAGACTACAGCTGTCAAGACCCTCGCCGCTACAATTAGAACTACATTTCAAAGAATCCAGTTCACGCCTGATCTCTTGCCTGCAGATATCCTAGGGACCCAGATTTACCGGCCTGACAATGGTTCTTTCGAGATCAAGAAGGGCCCCGTTTTTCATAACATCATTCTGGCCGATGAGATAAACCGCGCCCCGGCCAAGGTGCAAAGCGCCCTCCTTGAGGCCATGCAAGAGCAACAGGTCACCATTGGAGAGACGACCTTTTCCCTTGAACGGCCTTTTTTGGTGCTTGCCACACAAAACCCTATCGAGCAAGAGGGGACCTACCCCCTCCCGGAGGCCCAGATAGATAGGTTTATGTTAAAGATCAGGGTGGATTACCCATCGGCTGCGGAGGAGAAGGAGATCATGACACGGGTGTATGCGGCTGCCACCGATAACGTTAGCGGGGTTGTAGAGGTCTCCCGAATTGAATCGGCCAAAGAGACCATGCGTCTTATCCATATGGAGGAAAAAATTGTTGATTACATTGTGCGAATATCCAGGGCTACTAGAGTCCCCGAGGAATTTGGCCTTGATCTTGGTCCCATGATTAGTTATGGAGCCTCCCCCAGGGCCTCCATCTGGCTGGGCCAGTCCTCTCGGGCCCACGCCTTTTTAAACGGTCGGGGCTATGTGACCCCGCAGGACGTCAAATCCATGGCCCCCGATATACTCCGGCACCGTATTATTCTTAGTTACGAGGCAGAGGCAGAAGGAAAGACCACCGATGACATAATCAACATCTTGCTGGAAAGGCTAGAGGTCCCGTAAAGTGATCCCTCAGGAGGTATTAAAGAAGATTCAGGGGTTTCATTTCAAGACAAGGCGTCTTGCAAATGACCTGTTCGCCGGTCAGTATGAAAGTGCATTCAAGGGCCAGGGAATTGAGTTTGCAGAGGTGCGGGAGTACCAGCCCGGTGATGATATAAGGACCATTGACTGGAATGTCTCTGCTCGGTTTGGCCGGCCCTTTGTCAAGGTCTTTCACGAAGAGAGAGAATTGACTGTGATACTCCTCCTGGACCTCTCCGGTTCGCATCTATTTGGGACCAAAGGGAAGTTCAAGAGAGAACTCCTGGCTGAGGTGGCCGGTATGCTTGCCTTTCTGGCCATCCGGACCAATGACAAGGTGGGGGCGCTTCTATTTAGCTCACGCATGGAAAAATACATTCCGCCCAAAAAAGGCGCATCTCACGTCTGGCGCTTGATCAAGGAGGTGTTCACATATGAACCCCAGGACCTAAGGACCAATGTGGATGCCGCCCTGACCTATCTCAACCGGGTGGTAAGGCGTCATGCCATCGTGTTCCTGATATCCGACTGTATGGATAGTGGATTCGACGGGTCCCTGAGACTGGCAGCAAAAAAACATGACCTTAGCATCCTTCGGGTCTCGGACCCTGCTGAGGCGGAACTCCCTAATGTGGGCCTTATAAATCTCCGGGATCCTGAGACCGGGCAGTTCTTCCTGATTAATACCAGAAGCAAGGATATAAGGGAGAGGTGGCGGGAGTACCAGAGGGGGCAATTGTCTTACCTTTCGGAACTCGTCAAAAGAATGGGTGTTGACCTAGTCGAATTGTCCACGGACAGACCTGTGGTAGAGCCATTGACACGCCTTTTTGATCAAAGGAGAAGGAGGTCATAAGAGATTTATAATTGAAAGAAGTCGGAGTATATATGCAGGGCCATTCCCCTTTTCTTATTGTTCCGGGTTGTATTATCTTTGCGCTCCTTTTTTTCCCGGGAATTTGTAAGGCTGAAGAGAATATCGGCAGTCCCCGGCCCGGCCTATCGGCCTCTCTTGACAGGGATTCGGCTGGGGTAGGTAATATCGTCATGCTCACCCTAATGTATCATCTGCCAGAGCGGGGACGTCTGCCAGATAAACCAGAAATAAAGGGACTGGAAGGTCTGACGATCTTAGGACGAACCATCGATTCTCACCAGATCAGGATCAAGCTTTTAGTGGACAGGCTCGGTACCTGGAAATCAGGTCCAATTAGCCTTACATACCTAGATAAGGGAGGTAAGCCACAAATGTTAAAGACCAATCCTGTGTCCCTAAAGGTGCTTTCCAACCTGGGAGACAGGCCCGAAGAGGCCCAGCTTAGGCCCATTCAAGGGATTATTCCAATCAGGCCATTGTGGTTGGAACATCTCCCAATTGTGGCCGGGGCGCTCACCATATTGCTGGCCGTGTCTGGTCTTATCTGGTGGTACAAGAAAAGGGGTGGCAGTGCTGTCTCGATTTTGCCTGAAGACCCCCCTTACATTCGTGCCAAAAAGCAGATTGAGGAGCTTGAGGCCCAAAGGCTTTTTGAACAGGGCCACATAAAGGAGTTCTATTTTCGCTTTTCTGAGATTTTGAGAAGTTATCTTGGATCCCTCAGGGGATTTCCAGGCGTAGAATTCACCACAGAGGAAATCGCCCTTCGTGTCCGCCAAGATGAGGATCGAAGGCTCTTACCCTTGTTGAGACAGGCAGATCTTGTCAAATTTGCTGACACAGTACCTACGCTGGCCAGGAAAGAGGAAGAGGTAAAAGGGGCACTCTTTTACATCAAGGAAACCAGCCCTCTTTCTGAGGAACACCGTTCAGCAAATGGACGCCAGGGTGCGGGACAATGATGTTCCGGTTTGCCTATCCTATCCTTCTGGTGTTGCTCGTGGTGGTGGCAGGATGTCTGGCGTTTGATTTCTGGAAAAGGCCATCCAGTATAACATATTCTGTGACTTCAAGACTGGCAGGACTTGCGGGTAATGCCAATTGGTTGTTGGGAAAGGTACCTGTAGGACTGAGGACTATTTGCCTTACACTGCTTGTTTTGGCCGCTGCTAGGCCACAACTTTACAATACGTCCAGGGAGATCCGCTCGTCAGGCGTTGATATTATGCTTTGCCTTGACACCTCGGGATCTATGCAGGCACTGGATTTTCAGTTGGATGGGAAACCTGTTTCCAGGCTTACAGCGGTCAAGAAGGTGGTCAAGGATTTTATCAGGAAGAGAGAGATGGACAGGATTGGGCTGGTCGTTTTTGGGAAAGAGGCATTTACTCAATCCCCCTTAACACTAGACAAGGGACTACTCCTGGGACTGGTAGATAAAATGGAGATCGGCATGGCCGGAGACAGTACGGCTATCGGCTCTGCTATTGCTATTGGAGGCAAGAGACTGAAAGACCTAAAGGTAAAGACCAGAATACTGATACTGCTCACGGACGGGAGGAATAACTCGGGGAGTATAACGCCTGAGGCCGCGGCAGAAGCGGTGCGGGCGTTTGGGGTCAAGATCTATACCATTGGTGTGGGAGGAAAAGGCCCTGCCCCTTTTAGGGTGAGGACCCCTTTCGGTACCCGCATTGTTCGCCAGCGGGTTGATCTCGACGAGGCGACACTGAAAAAGGTCGCAAAAACTGGAGGAGGAAAGTACTTTAGGGCCGCCGACAGCAAGCGCCTTTCTGAGATATACGATATCATAGATAGACAAGAAAAGACTGAGGTCAAGGTCAAGGAATTCTTCCATTTTAAAGAGCTTTATCCGTATTTTCTCATTCCCGCTTTCGTTTTACTCGGCCTGGAAGTCTTCTTGGGGGCGACAATCCTGAGGGTGCTTCCATGACATTTGCCCATATTTGGATATTGCATTTCCTTTGGCTTCTGCCACTGGCGTCCTTGATTTTAGTTGTGCGTGATAGACAAAAAAAGAGGGCTATGGAGGCCTTTGCCGTTCCTGAGCTTTTGGCCCGTCTGACGGGAGAGGTTCAAAAGGGAAGGCGGTTTTTGAAAGGGCTTTTTTTGCTGGGCGCCCTGGGCCTGATGCTTCTGGCACTGGCAGGGCCCCGTTGGGGCAGCCATTACCAGGAGGTCAGCCAGAAGGGTGTTGACATCATGATTACGGTGGATGTTTCGCGCAGCATGCTCGTAGAGGACATTGAACCAAATCGGCTCGAAAGGGCCAAGAGAGAGATCCTGGATTTTCTCCGGGTCGTTGAAGGGGACAGGGTTGGCCTGGTGGCCTTTGCCGGGGCGGCATTTGTTCAATGTCCCTTGACACTGGACTATGGCGCGCTTCAGATGTTTCTGGGCGCGCTTAGGGCTGATCTTATACCCGTTCCGGGGACAGACCTGGGGGCTGCCATAAAAACCAGTCTTTCGGGGTTTGATTTCAAGTCTGAAACGGATAAGGTCATACTGCTCATCACGGACGGTGAGGACAATGAGAATCGAGGGCTCGAGGAGGCAAAAATCGCGTCAGAAGAGGGCGTAAAGATCTTTGTCTTTGGCATGGGAGATACCTCAGGCGGACCAATCCCGGAAGAGAATGGCAAGGGAGGGTTTAAGAAGGACAAGGAGGGCAGGCTGGTCCTGTCTAGGCTCAATGAACAAGGGCTCAGGGATATCGCTTCTATGACTGGAGGCAGTTATGTCCGGTCTGTGGCGGGTGATCTGGATCTGGATGTCCTCTATTTTGAAGGGATTAAATCAAAGACAGAGGCCCATACACTCAAAAGCGGCAAAATCAAGGTATATGAGGAAAGGTTCCCTCTTTTCCTGCTCATTGCTATTCTCTTTTTGGTTCTCGAAGGACTGATAGCGGAGAGGAGATCCACGGAAACAGGGGCGTAATTAGGAGGACAATTGTTTAGGCACATTGATATGGTCGTATTCTTTATTGGCATGACCCTGGCGACCCAGGCCCTAGCGGCCCAAAGTCCGGATGAACTGTACAGGCAGGGCCATTTCGCAGAGGCCGAAAAGGCATATGCCCGTTCAGATATGGACCATCCTGGGGATATCCGCTTTCGTTACAACCGAGGATGTGCGGCATATCAAAACTCTGATTATCAGGGTGCCATGGCGGCATTTTCAAGTGTGTTGAGAAGGGCCAAAGACGATGAGACTCGCTTTAGTGCCACCTATAATCTAGGCAACATTTCCTATAAGAAAGGTGATTTTGAATCGGCTGTGGCATATTACAGGCAATCCATTCGTTACGATCCCGGGAACGAGGACGCCCGGCATAATCTGGAGCTGGCCTTGAGGAAACTGGAAGACCAGAAGAAGGATAAATCCAAGAAAGAGAAAGAGGGTTCCCAGAAGAATTCCGGGAAGAGGGGTAACAAAGAGGGCCAATCAAAAGGAGCAAAGGAAGGAGGGGAACAGGGTAGACCTCCGCAGAAAGGGGACGCTGGGCAGACGCCTTCTCAGGCCAAAGGTAAAGCAGACAATAAAGGCCAATCCGGGTCCGGCCAGGGAGGGGAGTCTAAACGGGAAAAAGGGGTACCAAAAGACCTGTCAGGCAAACTTGAGCCTCTTCATTCATTAACGGGAGAAAAGGGAGAGGGCGGATCACAGGGGCAGGCCCTATCTATGATGGATAAGAAGGCAGCACAGGCCCTTTTGGATAACATCAAAGAGGATCGATCGCGATTTTTGCGGTTTTTGGTCCCTGAAGAGAAAAGGCACGGTGTGGGCTCAGGAAAGGACTGGTAACGTGAGAGACTCCGCCATATTAATCATTGTAACTATCCTGTTTTTTGTAACGATTCCTTGTGGTGCCCATTCCGGGGTGTCGGTGAGTCTGAAGCTGGATCGGACTGAGGCCACGCTGGCGGATTCCATTAGGATGGTGGTCGGCGTATCAGGGACACGCAGTAGTGATTTAAGGCCAGTTGTTCAGGGCTTAGAAAATTTTGGTGTCTCGCAGGGTGGGACTTCAACGCGCCTTGAAGTGATTAATGGTCAGGTCAATTCGGGCGCTGACTACACATACTTCCTACGTCCTCAAAAGACCGGCACCTTTCAGATTGGGCCAGCCCGAGTCTCTGTTGATGGGAGAACATTTATAAGCAACCAGGAGACATTGACCGTTACTAAACCGGCATATAAATCGGGTCTTGAAAGGGGGCCCCTCTTTCTGTTTGCCGGTCTTTCATCCTCAAAGGTATATGTAGAAGAACAGGCCATTTATACACTGAGACTTTATCACAAATCCAGGGTAAGCAATGTTTCTCTTGATCTCCCGAAGGTAGAGGATCTCACTTTCAAGCAACTTGGAAAGCCACAGGAATACCAGGGTATTTATGATGGTCAATCCTATCAGGTGGTAGAGGTACGATATGCCTTGATCCCCTCCAGGGCGGGCAGTTATGCGATTGGGCCTTCAAGGATGAATATGACCGTGATTCAACCAAAGGCTCAATCAGGCTGGGGATTATTTGATGATCCCTTTTTCTCCTTCTCATCGGGGCGACCTACGACCCTGGCAAGCGATTCCTTGAAGTTTGATGTCCTTCCCTTGCCCCAGAAGGGAAGGCCTGCTGATTTCTGTGGCCTGGTGGGCGACTTTAAGCTAGAGTCCCGGCTTGAGCCCTCCAAGATAAAGGCGGGGGATTCTGCGACGTTGACGGTTCTGGTGAGCGGACGAGGGAATGCCAATAGGATTCCGGACCTCAAGATGCCGGGGCTGGATCACATAAAGGTCTATGCAGATGAGCCGGTCCTAAATATCAGGCCTGATGAAAAAGGGCTTGCCGGCTCAAAGACCATGAAATGGGCACTGGTACCGGAAAAGGAAGGCAATTATGAGATTCCGCCCTTATCTATCAGTTTTTTTGATATCAGCAGGCACCAGTACCGTGAATTAAGGACATCAACCTATGCCCTATTTGTTATGCCCGGCGGGGAACAACAGGCAAAGGCCCCACCACGCCCCGCCACAAAAGGGAAGGCGATACCTCCTGCAAAACAGGTGGTCAAAGAGATCGGCCGTGATATCCTCCCCGTGCATACCTCTATGAGAGACCTTGAGGGCACATACATGCTTCGGCCAGACAGATTGACATTTTTGCTGGTCGTTCTTATACCGGTGTTTGTTTACGCCACTGCATTCTGGACCATGAAATTGCGAAAGAAGTCGTCAGGTGCGGGAGCCGGCGCAACCCCCAAGAAGGCGGCCAGGACATTTATCAAACGATACAGGAAGGGGGAGATGACTCCAGGCGCCTTGACTTATGCTCTTAGGGACTACCTGAACGAGCGCTTCGGTTTGTCCCTCGGTTTGGTAACGCCGGATGAGGCAGGCGAAATTCTGGAATCAAGAGGAGTTTCGAGTGAGACAGCGAATAGTTTGCGAAACTTTTTGCAACGACTCGAAGATACGGTCTATTCTGGTAAGGGCAATGATCCCTATGACATGGGAGATGGCATCGTTAATGTCATAAGGCGCATTGAAAGGGAACTCCGGTGAGAAGATCTATCTGGGTGACCGTTGCGATCTTTGTTGTGTGTCTTTCTATGACACCCGAGATAAAGGCCCAGACACAGGGATGGGAGGAGATATTTTTCAGGGCAAACCAGGCCTATAAAGGGGGGCATTTCCAGGAGGCCGTTGATGGTTATAGTAAGTTGATTCGATTTGGACATGGACAAGGACAAGGAGAGCTTTACTATAACCTGGGGAATGCCTATTTTCGGCTTCATCAGCTCGGTCGCGCGATTTTGAACTATGAAAGGGCCCATTTACTTATACCGAGGGATGAGGACCTGAAATATAACCTTGGTTACGCACGAGAAAAGACGCAGGATGCTGTTCCCAAATCCCAAGGGTTTATAGGCATGACCTTTTTCTGGTTGGGCTCCCTGAGCCTTTCTGAAGTATTCTGGGGGTTCGGGATCTTGAATATGCTTTTTTGGGGAGTCCTCCTTATCAGATTGATTTTTCATTCAGAGTGGACCTATTATCTTTCTCTGGTATTATTGGTTTCTTGGCTTATCGTATGCATCTCTTTTGGATTGAAATGGTATCAGACAGAGACCGATGATCGTGCCGTCATCCTCAAACCCGAGGTGAGTATACTAGCGGGTCCGGATATTCGTGACACCGTCCTATTCAAACTCCATGAGGGCACAACAGCACATCTTGAAAGATCAGAGGATGGGTGGTCATTGATCCACCTATCCGAGCAAAAAAGGGGCTGGATAAAAAAAGAGGATTTAGAGCGGATAAATCCATAAAATGAGGGAAGTTGACCAATGTCGGATGAAGCATAGGTCCTCAGGCTAGAAGGGTATCCCAGTTTATGGCCTTAAAGGTTCGAAGTAAAGTGTGATCATCCTCGAGTACATGAAAGGAAAGCCGCTCGAAGGTTTGCCTGGCGATTGGCTCCACCTCTACCAAAGGGATAACTTGGTCATTCCTGCCGTGGTAGATCCAAACAGGTAGGGAAAGCCTTCTTTCCTTGTCAGGCGACAGCTCAGCCAAATTGATGGCCGGGGCAAGAAGTATCATTTTTTCTACCCTGGGTTCATTTTCCGCGGCGAAAAGACATGCCATCAAGCCCCCGAAGCTGGATCCTACAAGTTGGATATTTGATCTGCCTGCAAGTATCTCTTTTAACTTTTCCATCCTCGACTGAAGATCCCCCACGAAATGGGGGATAATCATATCAGGAAATTTCTCCCTGAGGAAGGTAGACTTGGTGCCCTGATTGTTGCTTTCCAGGCCGTGCACAAAAATTCTGGTATACATTAGTTAACCACAACCGATCCTTTTCTTTGATTCAGTCTCACGGGCTGCCTCTATTTCTTTTTTGTCTGCCTCACGTATAGACACCACCTCAGTATCCATAAGAACCGAGATCCCTGCCATTGGCTTGTTGAAATCTGCCACAACCGTCTCCGGACGAACTTCTAGGGTCTTGAATGAGACAAGGCAGCCGTCTTTCATCTGGCGGTAGAACTGGCCTTCCTTGAGCCTTTGTTTTTTAAGGCCCTTTTTGGGGATTTCCCTGATCAAGCTGGGGTCATGATCGCCATAGATCTCTGAGGCCGGGATGCGTAAGCTAATCCTATCCCCGGCACTTGCGTTATTGAGTACCCTTTCAAGGCTGGGAACCTGACGCTCAACACCGAAGATAAACTCGATTATTTGTTCAGGCCGTTGTTTGACCGTGCCATCTGGTAGCAGGCTCGTCATAGTGTATTTTATGGTGACGGCACACTCGGGTCTAATGGTATCCATAATTCAACGTATCTCTACTATCTCAAACTCCTGAATCCCGCGAGGTGTCTTTACCTTCACGTCATCACCCACCTCTCTTCCAATCAATGCCTGGCCCAAAGGGGATTTCACGGATATCTTTCCATCCTCAGGGGCCGATTCGTAAGGCCCGACCAGTTGATATGAGACCTCTTTATCTTTCTCCATATCAAATAACAAAACAGTTCTGCCGAATACCACCCTGTCTGTGGGCCCATCTTCAATATCAATAACCTCGGACCTGCCTATAACATCCTCCAATTCATTGATCTTGCCTTCAAGAAAGGACTGTTTTTCCTTGGCAGCGTGATATTCGGCATTTTCACTGATATCACCATGGGCAGACGCCTCCTGTATGGCGCGAATATTTTCGGGCCTCTCCACGTTCCTAAGCTGTTTTAATTCTGCTTTCAATTTCTTAAGTCCATTTTTTGTCACTGGGATCTTATCCATATCCTTATTGCTCCGTTTAGGTGATGAGTTTTTTAGGCGTTATCTCATGACAGTCCTTGTGTAAATAGATCCCTATTTATCCTTACTGTCCTATGCCGAGAGCTCTTCCGCCCTGGTTGATAACGAGCGCGACCGAGTAGGCGACGAAGAGGTTGAAAAAGATCGAAAACCCTGCCCATGCCCAGGAGCTTTCTCTTCGGATACTGATCAATGTCACAAAGCAGGGGACATAGAGGATTATAAAAACGATGAGGGTAAAGGCAGATAAAGGATTCCAATGGGGATCGTTTTTTAGCCTCCTTGACAGCGAACCTGTCTCGGTGGGGTTGATCTGACCCAGGGAGTAAGCAGTTCCCAGGGTGGAAACGATCACCTCTTTGGCGGCAAAACCTCCCACTAGAGCTATATTGGTTCGGTAGTCAAAGCCCAGGGGGCGGGTGACGGGCTCCAGCCGTAGGCCAATCCATCCCGCAATGGTATGCCTCAGGGTGGCCTGTTGTTCAAGTTTTCCCGACTTGCTTATCTTATCCCTTAATAGGAGATATTGAGATGCCGCCTTAATATACCTTGTATCGCTTGTTAGGCCTAGGGTTTTCCCCTGCCTGATAAGCGATGCGGTCTTCGCCAGCTTAACCAGGGAATTTTTCAAAAATTTGCCTGAGATGTCCTCATTATTATCTGACTGAGAGTACGATTCATAAAGCCTGTTGAGGACGGCAAGGTCTTCTTTGTTTTCAACCAGTCCCTTGATCTCTGATGACACTAAAAGAGAATGCACAAGATTGCTGTTGTAATCATCAAAAGATTTGACCTGTTCATGTGGAAGGCGGGGGAAGGACATCATTAACCAAAGGAGGATCGATATTGCCAAGATGATTGTTCCTGCCTTCTTGACATAGTGCCAAGTCCTTTCCCAGGTATGGATTAAAAGACCTCGGAGGGTCGGTAGCCTGTAAGGGGGCAGTTCCATCACAAAGGGTGTCTTGGGGCCTCGCAGTACAGTTGATCGGATGATTTTGGCCGCAAACAGGGCAAAGGCCCATGAAAGAAGTGTCAGGATAAACATCATGCGGGCCTTGTGCCTGAAGAAAAAGGCCCCAATTAGCAATGCGAATACGGGCAATTTAGCGCCACAATTCATAAATGGGACGACAAGAAGGGTAGCGATTCTTTCTTTGGGGTCTCTAAGGGTTCTTGTGGCCAGGACACCTGGCACGGCACAGCCCCCAGATATGCCGCCACTGACGACAAGGGCCATAACAGAATTCCCGTGCAGCCCAAACCAACGCAGGACCCTGTCGAGCATATACGCGACCCTTGCCATATAGCCGGAATCCTCCATAAAGGCGATGGCAAAGAACATGAACATAATGATAGGGAGAAAGCCTAATACACCACCTACACCATCAATAATGCCGGATACGACCAGGGATTGCAGGTTTCCCTCTGGAATAGCCAAAGAGGCCAAGCTCCTGAGCCCACCGAAAAATGTCTCAAGCCAGCCAACAGGAGCTTCACTGGCCCAGAAGGTGAAGACATAGATGGCGTAAAGCATGGTGATCATGATGACGGGACCGATTATGCGGTTGGTAAGAAACTTATCGATTTTGTCTGAAAGATTAAGTCGTGATTCAATCTTTCGTTTGACCGCCTTTTTGGTTATGCCGGTTATATATCCATAACGATGGTCGGCTATTATACCCTCCGGGTCTTCTTCGAGGGTGTTCATGATATGATTGGAAGTTCGTTCATAGATAGTATCGATCTTGTGCTCAAGCTCCGGTTCTTTTTTGAGCAACTCCCTCATCTGGCTGTCCCCTTCCAGACACTTTAGGGCACGCCATCTGGCAGGGTATTTTTTATCAAAGGCCTTGTAGCCCTTGATAATCGTCTCTATCTCTTCAAGGCTTTTGTCTATGTCCATGCCGTAGGAAATCACGGCAGGCCGCCACTCTTGCCCGCGTTTGGACTCTTCAATAATCTTGTCCAGTAGTTCCAGGATACCCTTGTTTGCCCTGGCTACCATTGGTACGGCAGGCACCTCGATCAGCGTGGACAATAGCTCATGGTCCACAACAATACCTCTGGACTCTGCGAGATCCATCATATTGAGTGCAATGATAAAGGGGATCCCAAGTTCCTTGAATTGGACTGCCAGGTAAAGATTTCTGTCCAGGTTGGAGGCGTCCACAATATCGACGACCATATCGGGTCTTTCGTTTATTAGGTAGTCCCTGGCGACGATTTCTTCTAGAGAATACGCGGTCAGAGAATATGTCCCTGGGAGGTCTACGATCTTTATTTTATAACCATTGTGGGTGACATGGCCGTATTTTTTCTCGACCGTGACCCCGGGGTAGTTAGCAATATGCTGCCTTGCACCGGTTATGGCGTTAAAGACGGTGGTCTTTCCGGCATTAGGGTTCCCGGCGAGGGCTATGGTGACATGACTTTTCATTTGCCTTTCCTGCCATGATGCCCGCGTGCATCCACCTCGACCAGGATATGGTCCGCCTCATTATTTCGCAAGGTCAAGGTGAAATCTCTCAACTTGATGGCCACGGGGTCCCTAAGAGGTGCTCGGCCCTGAATCTGAATCCGGATTCCCGGAATAAGGCCCATTTCTCTTATCCTCCTGCCCATTTCTCCGTGGGCGGATATTTTTCTTACGACGCCCCGCTGATTATCCGACATTTGACGCATCCGTATGACCTTTTTCATGCGAAGTCTATACCCCCTGAGTCATAGACAACAAGATATAATTTTTAGCACGTCGGCTGTCTCTTTCAAATAGATAAACAATAGTTTTTGGTCGCATTACGCAATCCACCCCTTTCCTTGAATCTGGCTTAAACATCAGCCAGGCGAGAAGAATGGCTGTGTGGAAGTCTGCCAAAGCCGTGTGCGTGGATATGGGTGTGGGGAGCGATTTCTTCCTCTGAGACGATGCGGCCATTTAATAGGCCATATATCTTGTCTGTGGTCTGCATGACAAAGTCTATGTCATGCGAAATAAATACATAAGCGATATCCAATTGCTTCAGGATACTTATCAACCTTTGTGTGGTCTCTGGATCCAACCCTGTGGTTGGCTCATCCAATAGTAGGACTTTTGGTTTCATGGCAAGGACAGTCGCAAGAGAAACCAGCCTCTTTTCTCCACCAGATAGCTTGTAGGTCACCCTGTCCTCAAAACCAGAAAGCCCAAGAGATGCCAGGGTTTCCATGGCAATCCCCTTTGCCTCCTTGATAGATTTCCCCTGGTTGAGCGGTCCGAAGGCGACATCTTCCAATACCGTGGGACTGAACAACTGATCATCAGGGTCCTGAAAGAGGAGGCCTATACTCTGCCTCACGGCCCTGAAGTCTTTTTCGCTCTCTATGCCTTTCCCGAGGATCTCGATTTTTCCTGACGTCGGCTTCAGGAGCCCCATTATGATATGGAAAAGGGTGGTCTTTCCACCTCCGTTGGGTCCAATAAGGCCAATCCTTTCCCGCTCGCAGAGCCTGAAGTAGATACCCTGAAGTACCGCCTTTTGGCCGCTATATGAAAAGTGGATATCTTCTAGATTAATCAGTATATGAATCTTGTCCATTGTAGTAAGGCGATTCCCACCACGGCCACACACATCAGTAACATTGTCACAAGATCAAAAGTCCTCAGAGAAGGCCGTGTCATGTCATAAAATTTTCCCTTAAAACCCCTGCACAGCATTGCCTTTCGCACCCTCTCAGAACGGTCATAGCTCTTTACCAACAGCATCCCAAAGAGGTATGCGTAGGTCTTATAGGTGTGCATGCTGGTCGTTGGTCTAAAGCCTCTGATTTTCAGGGCGTTTACCAAACGAAGGTATTCCAGGTGGATAACATGGAGATAACGATAAGTGAATAAAAACAGCTGTACTATCTTGTTAGGGACACATAACCTGCCCATTGCCCGGCCGAGAGCGAAGATCGGTATCGTGGATACAAGGCTGACGAGTGCAAGAACTATGATATTGGAACGCAAAGTCAACAGGAGTACATAGAGCATGCCCTCCTTTGTGGCGGTAAATGGGCCGATCGTGAAACAGGGGGTGCCCTTTAATGAAAAAGGGAGGAAAAACCAGAGGAAGAGTATCAGACTGTTTACCACGACGAGACGAAGGCAGACCTTTCTGATAGGTAATCCGCTTATCAGCACGAGTGAAACTGAAAAGACAAGCCCAGGTGCTAAGGCGATCCAACGCGAAGATACGGAGATTACCGAAGAAAAGGCGGCCGCAATCACGATTTTGACCCTGGGGTCAAGGCGATGTATAACCGATTTTTCATTTGCAAAGTCTTCGTCAAACATCTTGCCTGAAAGTCCTTTATCCCTCACATAGACCGTGACCGGCCAGAATAAAAAAACCACGAGAGGATATCTGTTTCTTATGGGTATTTCGCCCTCGTGGCCTCAAATTTAGGCTTCTTGCCTGATATTACTCTATTATTTAATTTTATGCTCAGCGTTTTGTCAAGGCTTTTTTGCTAGGCTGCTTGACTTTGGGTAACCCCCTTAGATAGTGTTTCGTAGTCACTCTTGTCCAAAAACGGTTTTTGTTGGACAGCATTTCGTGTTAGGGTTTGCCTGAACAGATTCGGTGACGCTTTAGATATTTGAACAATAGCAGGGTAAGGGACATTTTTAGACACGCCAAAAAATGTCCCTTACCCCATCTTGGGAATACGTCTATTTCAAAGGGCAAAAGTCTTACGCACATTTGAATTCATTTTGGACAGCAATGAAATAGTCTATCTTTTTGGTATGTTATAAATGTGGATCTGAATTCAAAACGGGCAGAAGATTTTGTGTCTCCTTAACTTTACTCAGTTCAAACCCTGGCCCAGACCTGGTTTATTGGCCCTTTTGTCTAAAACTTCCGGACGTAGTATTCCGCAGGATCGTGTCTAGAATGCTCATCAGGTCGCACAAGGGCGGGCTTTAGTTCAATTTAGGCACTTTTCCGGTTCATCCGGGGTAGGATAGACGTTTGTAAGAACAGGTTCCAGGTGACAGTGTGCGTGAGGCGTCAAGCGGGTCCATGGCGAAACATTGAGACAAAGGCGGAAAATCATGATCTCTGGCATCATCACCTTGACGACCGATTTTGGCATCAGTGATCCATACGTGGGAATTATGAAGGGTGTTATCCTTTCTGTTAATCCAGAGGCACGGATAATCGATATTTGCCACCAGATAGACGTAGGGGCCTTAGTCCATGTCTCATCTCTTATACAGGAGACCTATCATTTTTTTCCCGAAGGCACTATACATGTTGTGGTAGTGGATCCCGGTGTGGGGGGCCATAGGCGCCCCATCTTAGTCAAGACGGAGAGGTATCTTTTTGTTGGTCCTGACAACGGACTGTTTTGGCCTATTGTTACCAGGCATGAAGCCACAGAGATTATTCATATTAAAGAACGTCAATATTTTCTCCCTAACGTAAGCTCTACCTTCCATGGACGGGATATTTTTGCTTCCGTGGCAGGGCATCTCTCTCTTGGTGTGGAAGCTACGAACATGGGCCCGGCTATAGATGATCCCGTGCCGCTCGAGCTTCCAAGACCTAAACAGCAACATGGTCTCCTTTGCGGCCTGGTCATGCGTGTGGACCACTTTGGAAATCTTATTACCAATATCCGTAGGAAAGACCTGGAACATTTTTTGGGCGGGGATAAACCAATTATTAGGACCCGAGGCCTTGCCATTAAGGGCCTACGAGAAACTTATGGCGACGTGGAGAGGGATGAGGCCTTGGCCTTGATAGGTAGTGCAGATTGTCTCGAAATAGCGGTAAATTTGGGGCGGGCGTGTGATATGCTGGGTATTAAATCGAGAAATATTATCGGGACGGAGGTAGAGGTGAGCAGGGGTTAAGGATCATTAGGCCGTGTGTCCAAGGCCTTGAGGTATTCGTCCCACTCTATGGGCAAGAGATATTTTTTTTTGTTGTTGCATTCCTTGCAGGCACACACGATATTCCCCTTTTTGCTCTTTCCTCCCCGGCTGAGGGGAACGACGTGGTCCATGGTCAATTGTTTCGGGCCTACTTCACGACGGCAGTAGTAGCAGAGCCCTTTTTGTGTTTTTCTGTTCCACCAGTTTGTCCCTTTTAGGCGACGTGCCCTCTCCTTTTCTCGCCTAACTGACTCCTCACTGGCAAGATCCATATTTCTATTATTGGGCCTTTTTTTGCATGATGTCGTTGACGAGTTTTACCGTAACCTGATTGGCATGATCCAAACGACCAACAATAATCTCAAAGAGGTGTTTGGCGACATCAGGATATTTCGTGATGATTTCGGGGAGCTTGTCCCCGGGGTATCGTTTGATCACGGACCTGCCTTTTGATACAATGGTTGCGGATCGCGGCTCTCCTGATATTGCGGCCATTTCTCCAAAAAATTCTCCTGGCTGCATTATTTCGGCTATCTTTTTGCCATGTTTCGCGACGTTTAGACTTCCCTGGACAAGCTTAAAGAAATCCCGATCTTTGTTGCCTTCTCGGATAATCACGTCGCCATCTTCATAACTCTCTACATCGGGGTTGATGAGATAGGCAGGCAAGGCCTCTCTGGTTATGACCGTCTTTTTGAGGACCTCCTCTAAAGATGTCAATCCTTCGCGGATTTTTTGGAGGCCTGCTTCCCTCAATGTAAGCATACCCTCCTGTAAGGCAGTCTTTCGCAACTGGTCCTCACGGACGGCGGAATTTATAGCCTTTTGAACCTCATCAGTAACCTCCATGAGCTCATAGAGACCAATTCGACCTTTATAGCCGGAACCGTTACATGCAGAACACCCCTTTGGTCCATATATCTTAAGGTCTGAAATTTCATCTTTAGAGAATCCAATTTTCTCTAGTTCCTGTGGATCAATGTTTTCGACCACAACTTTACATTTTGGGCACAGTTTTCGAACTAGGCGTTGGGAAAGGACCATGGTTATTGAAGAGGCCAGCATAAAGGGCGGTAGACCAATGTCTACAAGACGTCCGATAGTGGAAGGGCAGTCGTTCGTATGGAGGGTGCTAAAGACGAGATGGCCGGTCATGGCCGCCTTGATGGCTATTTCTGCCGTTTCCATGTCACGGATTTCCCCGACCATAATCACATCAGGGTCTTGCCGCAAGAAGGATCTAAGTGCGGCGGCAAAGGTCATGCCTACCTCATTTTTGACATTGACCTGATTAATTCCCCTGAAGTTGAATTCCACGGGGTCCTCTGCCGTTAGTATTTTGGTGTCTTCTTTGTTCAGCCGGTTGAGAACAGAGTACAACGTGGTGGTCTTTCCACTTCCTGTGGGCCCCGTCACTAGCAGGAGGCCATAGGGTCGTGAGATGCAACGCCTGAGTGCCTGGTAGGTATCTTGCTCAAATCCGAGTTTGGTGAGGTCCACGTTAAGGGCACCCTTATCAAGGATACGCATGACGACGCCCTCACCGAAAAGGGTCGGCAGGGTGGAGACACGAAAGTCGACGGCCCTGGTCTTGCCAAGACGCATCTTTATCCTGCCGTCTTGTGGCACACGACGTTCGGCAATATTCAGTCCGGACAAGATCTTTACCCTGGAAATCATGGCGTTTTTTATGCCAAGAGGCAGGTTCATGGATTTGTAGAGCGCACCGTCTAATCGGTATCTCACCTGCAATGATTTCTCGAAGGGCTCGATATGAATGTCACTGACCCCGTCATTGACGGCCTTGAGGAGGATGCCATTTACCAATTTGATAATAGGAGCATCAGCCGCTGAGTATTGGTCCCGGGTCTCGTCTTCATCCTCAGGGATCTCTAGCTCCATTCCCCCTACGGCCTCGGAGACCAGAGACCCGAAGTCATCTACCTGGGTAACAGGCTGACCGTCTTCTTCCCCGTGTTCTTGAATATCAAAGTAACTGTTGTATTCTTCGTCGCTTATCTTGTAATGGGTCTTGTAGGCCTCGATGATGTCCTTTTCAGTGGAGACATTGACCATCAGGCCGGTTTTGACCTCTGTCTGCAGCCCTTCAACCGCGGCAGTATCTGTTGGTTCTGACATGCATACGATGAGGTTTTCCCCTTCAAGTCTTAGAGGAAAGGCCATATATTTTTTGGCAATATCGTAAGGCAGGACTTCCAGTACCTTGGGATCGGGAGTGACCTTTGATATTACAACTGACGTATAGTTCTGCAGCCGACTGAGTATATTTACAATAGTGTTGTCTTCAATGTATCCGAGCCTTAGAAGTATCGTTCCTAGTCTGCCATTGTTTTTTTTCTGGTGGTTGAGAGCGTCTTGGAGCTGTGCACTGGTGATATAGCCCTCTTTGCACAGTATTTCACCAATCCTTGTCTTGCCGGCCCCTGACTGATCCTTGACCGTCGCCTTAAGGCTGGAGGCCCTTGAAGAACCTGACCCAGTAAATCCTGGGCGTTTTGTCACTGTTGGTTTGGCCATATTTTCCTTAATATTGATCTTTCGCTGCAGCAAGCTACAGGTTGGTTCTTGATTTCCTTCTCACGCGTGGCGGAGGTTTAGGATGTTGAGGGCTCTGTAAATAGATTCATTACGGTTCTTTCGATTGAGGTGTTCAATTCAAGACCCAGGAGGTAATCGCCCCTGTACTTTCCACCCTCTATTTTATTGATATGTCTTAGGGTGCCATCAACAGTCATCATGGCTGATGCCGCAAAAAGGGTTATTTCGGGTATCTTATGGATCGGCCTGAGCCTTTCGATCAAATCAAAATCTTTTTCCGTGACCAATAAGGCGAGGCCATGACCTGACCAGTTGATGATATCCAACTCGTATATCTGATTATCGTCACCTTCCACTGGGATCTTGAACACGGCGGAAATGAATTCCTCGGATTGGAAAGCGAACCTCTGCTCTGCCCTTTTTTCCTCTAATTCCACGAATGCAGGAAAGGTCATCGTAAGGCCGTGGTAAGGATAACCGCTGTCAAAAGAAGCGTATTTTGAATGACATCGGCACGCATATTCATTGGTGGGGAATTCTATGCCGATCTCAGGGAACTGCCGGATAAGTTTATTGCCCCTTTCAGGAATCAGTTTCTCTATTAACATCTCCATTTTTTGATCACTCGCTTTAGAATGATCCCCACAGTTGGATTCCGGCACTATTCCTATAACCCTGGAAAAATATATTGTTTTTTCACCCTTAATTCGAATTGTAATTTCGGTTCGCTTAGAGATCAGATGCTCGATTATCCTTAAAATCTTTTCTTTTTCACGAAGCAGGTACCAGCCCATCGAAATTCTCTTCCCACAAGGCGCCAAGGCCGAAATAATTAAACTTTAATCACTATGGCCTTTCAAGTCAAATCAAAAAGCGATTTGATAAGATCGCTTACCCGTACTTGGAAGCAGCCGTTTTAAAGGGCCAACATATCATCTTTTCTGCAATAGTTTACATATTTGAAAAAAGCCAGGGTGAGGGACATTTTTCTCAACGCCGTGGTCAGTTGCTAAAGTGTTACGAAAAAAACTATCATATTGACTGCAAAAAAGATAATATGTTAAATGACGTATATAATGCAGTTCGATCCCCGAGATTTGATGAGGGAGGCGCTGAGGGAGGCAGAGAAGGGCTTTTCCAGCGGAGAGGTTCCTGTGGGGGCGGTAATAGCCACCCCGGATGGTCAGATTCTGGCCAGGGCCCACAACCAACCTATAGCTCTAAAAGATCCTACCGCTCATGCCGAGATCTTGGCCATGCGAAGGGCAGGCGTGGCCTGCCATAACTACCGGCTGACCAATAATGTTCTTGTGGTGACTATCGAACCGTGCCTGATGTGTATGGGGGCGGCAATCAATGCCAGAATCGGGCGATTGGTGTTTGGTGCCCCTGATCCGAAGGCGGGCGCGGTGTTTTCCCTGGATAAGCTGGTTGGTGGAAGGTGGCTGAACCACCAGATAGCGGTGGAATCCGGGGTCATGGAGGAAGAATGTGTGGCTATTATGCAGAAATTCTTCTGGATTCGTCGGTGAATGGCCGGGTAAATTGTTGCGGAGAGGTACCGAAGTGGTCATAACGGGGTCGACTCGAAATCGACTTGTCCCGTGAAGAGCGGGGCACGTGGGTT